>JBIIRG010000076.1:0-12353 GCA_044341665.1 Phycisphaerales bacterium
ATGCGCGTGTCGGCACCCGCGGTGCCTGGGTCGGAATTGACGGTCTGGCCCGTGTTTCGCAGCGCCCACTGGAGCGGGAACTTCGCGTCGTTCGGCGTGACGCCCTGCGAGCGGACCACGAAGTCGCGCGAGGCGTACTGAACGGCCGCGTTCGAGTTGAGCGCGGCGACGGCAGCATCGAGGTCGCCGTCGACAGCGACATGAACGAGGCCTGGGACGAGCGTGAATCGGCGGAGGACGGTCGCGCCCGCGGCGCGCAGCGCGTCGAGCCGCTGGGATTCATCCGCATCGGTCGCGAACCGCACGAGCAGCGAGTGCGGATCGAAGTCGATGGACGGGTCCGCCTCCAAGGCCAGCTTTCCGCGAGAGAGCGCGGAGGTCGCCTGCGCGTGCGCGGGGCTTGCCAGCAGCACGGCGCCAACGCCACAGCAGGTGCCAAGGAGAATGGTGCGGATGGACGACAATCGACACTCCAGGGACGGCGTCGCGGTCTGGACGGAAGTCCGCGCGGTCCCTTGGTATGGGAGCAGTCACGGCGGCGGGGGATACAGCGCCGCGAGGCGAATGCGGGGAATTGCCTGTTATCTGCCGTGGCTTCTGGAGGCCGCCACGGCCGCCCCGCCTGTGCCGAGGCGAACGAACTCGCCTTCACGCGCAACCGACATGTCGGCGGCCCTGATCGCACGCGCCGCATCGCTTCCGGCACGCAGCGCAGGGTTGGTGTGGTTCAGGTGGATGAAACGCACCTTGGCGCGCTCCTCGCGCGGGAGCGCCGCGAAGCGCTCGATGCTCGCGCTGATGAAGGGGTGGGGAAACCCCGACATATCGCGGCCGGGAATCTCGCCGTTCGCGAAGAACGTCCCGTCGAGGTACGCGACGTCGACCGATGCGATCAGATCCTCGATGCGCACTCCCATCGCATCGAGCTCCGCCCAAGAGTCGATGTCGGGCATCCACAGGACCGATCGGCCCGCGCCCACGATGCGGAAGGCCACGGTCTCACTGAACTCCTGGCGGTGCGGCACGACGATGGGCGTGACGGCGATCCCCGGCGCGAGTTCGGCCGGTGCGTCCGCGACGAGCGGTACGAGCGTGATGTTGCCGAGCGACACGAGCTGGCTCCATGGGCCGTTCTGCTCGAGAAAGGCCCGCATCCGCGGCATCGCATGCACCGGCACGCGCGATGCGCCGATCGACTCCTTGCCGAGATACAGGAGCCCCGGGTAGTGCCCCATGTGCGCGTGCGTGAGCAGGATTCCGTCGACCACGGGGCGCATCGGCCCACCCGACGCACGGTGGAGTTCCAGCAGCTGCCGCGGAAAGTCCGGCGTGGCGTCGATCATCCAACGCTTGCCGCTCGTCGGATCCACGATGCCGAGGCAGACGACGCTGCGCTGATCGGCAGGGGTGCCCCAGCGCGGATCGCCGAACGAGCCCGCCTGAGGTACGCCGCCGTCTTGCGCGATTCCGAGGACGATCGTGAACGGCGCATCGCGCGGTGCGCTCACCGTCTGGCCCACCGTGCAGCCCGCGAGCGCGAGGAGCGAGCCAAGGACGACCAAGCAAGCTGCGAAGCGAAGCATGCAGCGAGCATACTGCGCCCGTGAACGGTGACTGGCACGCGCCGCCTGCCCACCAGAGGTGCACGACACGTGCCAGGCACCAAGAGTATCACCACGCAACACCCTGCTGAAAGGGGACTTAAGTGGGTCCGATTTTGGTAACTGGCACCTGCCGTGTCGTGCCAGGTCGTGCACGGCACGCGCCAGGCACCGATCTCGGGGGCTAGCGCTCGTGGGTGCGGCTGGGAGAGTTCGTGCAGCCCGGTCCGAGCGAGGACGAGCCGCACCAGCGGCACTTGGCGCCTGGACCATGCCGATGGCGTTTGCTGGGTGAGTGCACGCAGCCAGGGCCGTATGAGGTGCTTCCGCAGAACTCACATCTCGCCGCATCGCCGCTGTGCTCATGCACGCGGTTGGGCGAGTTCGTGCATCCTGGTCCGAATGAAGACGAGTTGCAGTATCGACAGCGGCTGGACATGACCGCCTGGGTCATCGACAGCGCCCGGGATGTGGCTTGACACAAACGGCGCGCGTCGATTCGTCGGTCGGTTCAACAGTCGGTTCAACGGCGCTGTACGCAGCCGCGGAGTTGAGAACGCGGGTCACGCGCGGCGAGCCACAATCCCTCAACGACAACGCCGCAAGTCATGCGACTTGCGGCGTTTGCCTGAGTGGACCTGATCGGGCTCGAACCGACGACCTCTTCCATGCCATGGAAGCGCTCTCCCAATTGAGCTACAGGCCCAGCAATTGATCTTGGATGTACCGACTCGACGCCAACAGCCCTCGTCGGGGCGGGAAGCGTAGGGCAAACATCGACCGTTCGCAAGCGCTGCGTGAGCCGCATCGCGGGCCTCAGGCCCGATTCGTCGGGTTGGTCGGCGGGGGATCGCTCGACGACTTCGGTTATCAGCGCCGAGCGCTGCGCTTCGGGGCGGCCCGCTTTCGAGGTGCGTCGGCTGAGCGGTCCAGTCGCCCCCCGCGCCACTCGGTCGAGAGCACCGCCCAGCATTCATGGTCGCGCCACGCGCCATCGATCTCGATGAGGCCCCGCAGGAGCCCTTCCCGCGTGAAGCCCAGGGCGCGCACGAGGGCGAGCGACCGCCGATTCGCGGGCAGAATGTTCGCCGCCACGCGATGCAGGCAGCGCTCCTCGAACGCATGATCGACGAGCGCCGCCACCGCGTCGCGCATCAGGCCCTTGCCGGTCTCTCCCGCGGCGAGCCAGTACCCCGTGTGGCAATCGAGGCTCGGCCACGGCGCGATGCCACCGAGGCTCACGACGCCCACCATGCGCCCGTCCTCCCGGGCGCACACGAGTAGCCGCATCCGCTGACCGTCATCCGACTGCGGGCGGAGCATCCGCTGGAACCGCGAGGCGAACCCGGGCTCGGTGCCTCGTGCCGTGCGCGGCATCCACGGCGCCAGGTGTTCGCGCGAACGCTCGAGCATCGCGATGAACGCGCGCCCGTCGCTGTCGCGCGCGAAGCGCAGCACGGTCTGCGAGCCGACGCGTACCACGCCGTCGGCGCGTTCGCGCGCGCTCGGCTTCGAGGATGCAGGAGGCAGCAGCGGGGTGGTCACGCGCGCAGCGTATGCTCCAGCGATGCGCGCTGCCTTGATCGCCGCTCTTCTCGCTGCTTCCGATGCACCGCGCGCCGTGACTCCGCCGCCGCCGACATCGCCCGCACAAGCGCAGGCGGTCGATGCCGCCGCCACAACCATCGCCCGCGAGACGCGCGAGCGGCATCTCGTGCAGGGGCTCGTCTGCGCGATCGTGGGCAAGGAAGGCGTGCGCGACATCGGAGCCGCAGGAATTCGCCGCAAGGGCGCGCCCGAGGCGATCACCGCAGACGACCGCATGCACCTCGGGTCGTGCACCAAGGCCTTTACCGCGACGCTGGCAGCGGCGCTTGTGGCCGACGGCACGCTGTCGTGGAGCTCGACCGTCGGCGAGGTGCTCGGTGCGTCGATCCCCGCGATGCACGACGATTGGCGCGCCGTGACGCTCGAGCAGCTCCTCCGACATCGCGGCGGTGCGCCGAAGGAACCCCCTACGGGCGCGTGGCGCGCCGCATTTGCGTGCACGGATTCGCCCCGCGCGTGCCGCGCTGCGTTTCTCGGCGTGCTCTGCTCGGGCAAGCCGACCGAAGCGGCCGGCACCTTCGTGTACTCGAACCAGGGATACGCGCTTGCGGGGCACATGCTCGAGGTCAAGGCCGGCAAGGAGTACGAGGTGCTTCTCGCCGAGCGCGTGCTTGCGCCTCTTGGGATCGCGCGCGCCGGCTTCGGGCCTCCCAAGCGCACCGAGGAAGCCTCGCCGTGGGGGCACGACGAGCACGGCATGCCGTTCGACATCGACAACCCGAATGCGATCGCGCCCGCGGGGACGCTGCACATGCCGCTGCGCGAGTGGGGCAAGTTCATCGCGTTTCACCTCGGGGCCGCGCCGCCAAAGGGGCTCGAGGGCGCCGCCACGCAGCTCGCGAGGCTGCACGGGCGCGCGTCGACCGATCCGTTCGAGGCCCTCGGCTGGCGCACCGCCAACCGTGAGTGGGGTGGTGCGGTGCTCACCCACGCAGGCTCGAACTCGAAGTGGTTCTGCGTGGCCTGGCTTGCGCCCGAGAAGGGCTTCGCGGTGATCGCGGCGGTCAACCAGGGCGGTGACCGCGCCCAGCGGGCATGCGACGAGGCGTGCTCGGCGTTGATCCGCACGCTTGAAAGCCCGAGGTAGGCCCGAGGTAGGCCCGAGGTAGGCCCGGGGCAGGCCACAGGTAGCCCAATCGATCGGATTCCCACGGAAAGGCGTCCGATGTTGGATCCGCACCGCATACTATGTCGAACATAGTAACGGAGACCAACCATGGCGGCAGACGACCAGTTCATCCGTGGCGCAGGCATGCTCGCTGTCCTGAAGGTGCTCGAGGGCGGTGAGCTCTATGGGTACGCCATCGTCGAGGCGCTCGGGCGCACGAGAGGCGAGGCGCTGCATCTCGGGCAATCGACCGTGTACCCCATGCTCTACAACCTCGAGGCGAAGGGACTGATCCGCTCGCGCTGGGACGAGTCGGGCGCGCGGCCGCGCAAGTACTACTCGCTCACGAAGGCCGGAAAGACGCGGCTCGCCGACGACTCGATGCAGTGGCGCGAGATCACGCGCGCGATGGCGTCGCTCGGTCTCGAGTGGTCGGGCGCACGCCCGGTCTTCGCATTCGCCTGACACACGGGAGACATCATGCTTGGATTCCTGATCCGTCGTCGCACCGCTCGTGCAGTCCGCGTGCACATTTCCGAGGCGGGGCTTCCCGCCGACATCGCCCGCTGCATCGAGCTGGTCGCGCGGGCAACGCGGTTGCGCCGCGACGAACAGCTTGATGTGGCCGCGGAGCTGGTGTCGCACTTCCGCGAGGGCATCGCCGCAGGAAAGGACGCGTCGCGGCTCATCGCCGATTTCGGCGACGTCCGCCAGACTGCGCGCGAAATCCGCCGCGCCACGATCGCCAAGCGCAACCCCGTCGACCGTGCGATCACCGCGATGTTCACGTGGACCTCGTGCGGCGCGGCCGTCGCGGGCGCGGCGTACCTCGTCTCGGCGTGCGTGCTGTACTTCCGCGAGCCCACGATCAGCTTCGATGGCCGTGCGGCGATCGAGGCGCGGCGCATCGCGACAGGCGCCGAGGGGCGGGCGATTGACCTCTACCGCGAGGCCTTCGCAGGTCCCGACGGGTACTCCCGCGCCGAGGAGATCGGTGCCCGCATCGCCGAGGTCGAGACCCTCGTCACGCGCGCCGAGTATGACGAGGAAGCCCGCGTGCGGGCGCGCGAAGGGCTCGCGGCCCTCGCAGGAGAACTTTCGACGCTGCGCAGGTTGCGCGAGCGCCCGCTGCTTGCGATGCCGCTCGCGCCGACGACCGCGTCGGAGCCCGAGCTCATGCGCTTCTTTCATGGCGACGAGACCGACGCGTCGCTGGCGCGGCTCACCGGCAATCAGCTTGTCGACACGAGCATGCTCGGCGTGCTGCTCCCGCATCTCGCGACAACGCGCGCCGCGACACGGCTTCTCGTTGCCGATGCGGCGCTTGCTGCGCACGATGGCCGCATCGCCGACTTCATGGGAGACATCGAGGCGGCGCTCGCGGCAGCGCGGCATTCGGGCGAGGATGGCTTCCTGATCGGCCTGCTCGTCGAGTGCGCCCAGCGCACGGTCGTCGCACAGGCCGTCGTCTCTGCGCTCGAGAACCACGGCGAGCGGTTCGACGATGCATCGCTCGCGAGGCTGCGCGACCGGATGGCCGACAACCGTTGCGACATCACGCGCGGGTTCGAGGCGGAGGAGATGCTGGTGCTGGACGTGCTGCAGCGCGTCTACAGCGATGACGGCAACGGCGACGGCGTGCTGCTTGTGCGCGCCATGATGGGCTGGGAGAAGGCGGTCCCCTTCGATCCCTCGACTCGCGGGGATTCGGGGCCGGGCTTGGTCGACGGCGCCTTGCGCAGCGGGAGCGGGTCGGCGCTCGCGTTCCTCGCGTCGCCGCTTGCAGCGACGCTTGCGCCGTCGCGCGCCGAGGTGCGCGACGGCGTCATGTCACGCTACGGGCGGATCCGCGACGCCGCGCTCATGCCGGATCCGGATGCAGCGCGGCGCGAGCTCCTGCTCGTCGATCGCGAGCTGGAGGAACGCATGCGTACTCCGTGGGCGGTGCTCGAGTGGATCGTGCCCGGCCTGACGCGTACGGCGCTCCAGTCGCACGGGCTGCGCTCGGCGTCGGATGCGGCGGTCGCGGCCATCGCCCTCGAGCAGTTCCGCCGGAAGGACGCGCGCTGGCCCTCCGATCTCGCCGAGCTCGAGCGCTTCGTCGGACGACGCCTCGGCGGGGCAGGAGGTGCGGGATTCGCGTGGAACTACGCGGTCGTCGACGGACGCCCGCTGCTCTACGACGCGGGAGTCGACCTGATCGACGATCGCGCGCACACGCTCGTTGTCGGCACGCATGAAGAGCGGCTCGCGCAGCTTTCGGGCCTGCCTGGCGACGGGAGCCTTCTCGTCGGCCTCGAGGGGCGGCGAACGCTGCGGACGCAGCCGACCTTCGAGCCGACCTCGCCGCTTCGGCCAGGCTGCATCATGCCGGCGACGCCCGGCGGCGGTTCGGTCCAGGACGGCGATGTCATCCGCGTGTGGTGGAAGTCGCGGGCCTGCGGTGGGCAGCGCGAGGTGCCGGCCTGCGAGTGATGCTCAGCGCGGCGCGATGATCGCGGCGAGCCTGCCGCTTGCGGCACCGTCGCGCCGGTAGCTGTGAAAGCGCGCGCGGTCGGCGAAGGTGCACGGCGGATCGGCGTCGATGCGGTCGACGGCGATCCCGCAACGCTCGAGCTGGAGCTGCACGGCGTGCACGAGATCGGCGTGATGCCGCGCGCCGTGAATGCCCGGAGCCACCACGCTCGCCGCGAGATCGGCGGCGGCGAGCGCATCGGCGACCTCGGGCCCGATCTCGAAATGACGCGCCGAGATGCAGGGACCGACCGCAGCGACGAGGTCCTCGGGCCCGCTGCCGAGTGCGCGCAGCGCCGAAACCGCAGCGGGCGCGATTCCCGCAACGACGCCGCGCCATCCCGCATGGACGGCGGCCACGGCGCCCGTGCGCGTATCGGCGAGCAGGATGGGCACGCAGTCGGCCACGCGGATGAGGATCGCGTGCCCGCCGCGCTCGCTTGTGATGGCGTCGGCGGGCAGCCTCGCCGCGAGCGTCTCCGTTGCCGAGACCACCGCGCAGCCGTGCACCTGGCTCACGTCGGCCACGGCGGCATCGCGCGCGAGCCCCGCGGCCTCATGGAACCGCGCGTGGTTCTCGCGGATCGACGCGTCGTCGTCGCGCGGCTCTCCTGCGGCGATGCGCGCGTTCGCCTGCACGCTCTGCAGGTTCAGCGAGTCGAACGGCGCCGCGCTCACGCCGCCGAGGCGGGTGGAGAAGGCGTGCGCGAATCCCGCCGCGTCCAGAAGGGTGCTGCGGAGGACGGTCGTTCCTCGGATGGTGCGTTCGGCAAGCACGCGGGCTCTATCGGCTCGGAGCGACCTCGGCGTAGAGCACGACCACGATGGCGTCCTCTCCGAAGGGAGGAAGACCGGCGCTCACAGGCTGCGGCGGCACGGAGGGCTGCTGCGGGTTGTCGGCCGTGTTGTCGAAGCCGAGCTCGGCGACGATCGCGCCGCCCGCGGGCACGCGATGCGGTGCGCGCAGGATGAACGGCTCGTTGAACGCCATGCGGAAGTCGGGGATGTCGACGAGCGCGACTCCCGCCGTGATGCGGGCGGAGCGCAGGAAGGCCCCGCCCTTGACCATGATGCCCACGATGTCCACGTCGCGGCTCACGGCGTGCTGCAGCCGCTGCGTCTGGCACGTCGCAGCCTCGAGGGCGAGCGTGCTCACGGGCATCGCGATCGCCCGCACGGGGCGCGACGAGTCGTCCACCGCGTCCTCGATCCACGCGATGCGCGGGAGCACGCTCGCGGTGCGGCCGATCGGCTCTGCGAGCACCTCGACGACGACGTCGCCGCGCGGTATCTCGAAGTGGAACCCGCGGGGAAGGACGCATTCCGACGCGACGCGGCTGAGCGCTCCGATCGCTCCGCTCGGCGTGGCGCCGACATTGCCCATCGACTCGACGCCGCCGTCTCCTTCGGTGACTTCGGCACGCGAGGCTGCCTCGAGCCTGCGAAACACGCCGCGCGTGTCGACCGCCAGCGAGGCGAAGCGGATGGGCGATTGCGCCAGTTCCGCCGGATCGGCCCAACGGATGCCGCGTATGCGCCGAGCGTCGGTCGGTGCGACGAAGGTGCGAAGCTGCGCGCCGCCGCGGGCGGGCATCGTCCACGCGCGTTCCGGCGCGAGCAGGCGACGCACGTCCTGCACGGCTGGCTCGGGGCGCGCGCGCTCGACCTCGATCGGCGCATCGCCTTCAAGCGCGGCGAGGATGCGCCCGCGCTCCTCGGCCGAGAGCGCCCTGCGTCCGGTCGTGTGGGTGGCGAGATTGACCGCGGGCGGCATCGTCCCATCGGCCACGAGCAGCGCCGCGAGCGTGCGGTGCCGGCGCAACGACTCGGGCGTGTCGAGCTTGATGGGCGCGGTTCCCGCCGCGCCGTGGCACGGGAGGCAATGGCGCGCGATCTCTGCCGTCGACTCATGCGCGTTCGCAGAGCCGCACATGCACGCCTCGACGAGGCCGAGGAGCGCGACCGCAGCAACCGCCCGCATCACCGCGCACCGCCCGCAGGCTGTGCAAACTCGATGAAGCAGCCGATTGGCTGGGCGAATGGGCGCGCGGCCGCAGCGCCCGACTTCGCGGCCCGCATCGCGTCGCGCAGGTCGTGCATCGTCGGCTGCGCACGCCTTCGCCCGATCGCCGCGTAGAGGTCGTTCACGCGTCCGAGGTAGAGCCGCTCGAATCCGCCGCGGCCATCGAGCCGCAGGACGGCGCCCTCGGGCGTGACCGTCGCGCCCACGGTGCGCGTGAGTGACTGCGCGCGGTCGGCGAGCACGTGCACCTCGCCTTCGAGGGCGAACTCCCGCGCGTGTCGCGCGATCGTCTCGTCGTCGACCCAGTACGCGGCGTGCACGGCGTAGAGGCGAACGCCGAGCGCGCGCGCCTCGTCGGCGAGATCGAGGATGTCGGGCACCATGGCGTTGGCGATCGGGCACTCGTGCGAGATGAAGACGAGCGCGACGAGGTCGCCTGCGTTGCCCTGAAGCGCGGGCGAGGGAGCGGACTGCAACTCGGCCGGCGTGGAATCCGCCGTGGAAACCGACGTGGAAACCGCCGTGGAACCCGGCGTGGCCTGCGGCATGGTCGAGCACGCAGCGAACATGCCGCACGCCCACAGTGCGGTCAGGCACGCGAGAGTGTGAGTCGGACGCATGCGCGCGATGGTACGGCGGTCAGGCCGTCCACGCGCCAAGCAGCACGGCGAGGTCGGCGGCATCGACCGATCCGTTGCGGTCGATGTCGGCCACGCCGCCCTTCGCGCCCCACGAGTTGAGGAGCGTGGCGAGGTCCGACGCGTTGACCAGTCCGTCGCCATCGAGGTCCGCGGGATTCGCGGAGCCCGTGACGGTGATGGTGCCCACCATGCCGAAGGAGCAGTGCGGCGCGCAGTAGTAGGGGATGGTCTGGCCGGCGGCCGACGCGGGCACGATCCAGGTGAACTGCGGATTCGCGAGCGTGATCAGGCCGTCGAAGAGGCCGCTCGCGGTACAAGCCGCACCGCTCGTGACCGTGTGGTTGCCGGCGGTGCGCACCCAGCGGATGCGGTCGCCCGGCGAAACGGTGATCGCCGCGGGCGAGAAGAGCAGCCCCTGCTGCGTGACCACGTGCTCGGTGCCGACCTCGATGGAGCCGGTCTGGAAGAAGATGCAGTGCGGCTCGCAGAAGTAGGGCACGGTCGTTCCGGCAGCGGAGGTGGGCACCGTCCAGCTGAACTGCGTGCTCTTGACGGTGAGCTCGGCGTTGAACAGGCCGTCGGCCGTGCAGTCGGCGCCGCTCGTGACGGTGTGCGTGCCACCGGTGTAGACCCAGCGGACGACGTCGCCCGGGTAGGCCTTGACGGTCTGCGGAACGAAGGTCACGCCCTGCTGCGTGACGGTGATCTCGGCCGCCGAAGCGGAGCCCGCGATGAGAAGTACCGCGCCCGCGTGGAGCGCCCGCACGATGTGCCGATCCGACTGCATGTATCAATCCCTTTGGTCTAGAGCGCTGGTGTGCGCGCACGCAAACGCCGGCGGACGAAGCCAGCGCTGCGGGAGTCTGCCTCAAAACGAGGACCCCACAAGCGGAATCCACGCGCTGAGCCCGAGAAGGCGGCGGAAACACCGCGAATTTCATGCAAAGGCGCTATTCTGCGACCTATGCCCCGCCTCGCCTCCGTGCTTCTGTCCGCTTCGGTCGTGTTGCTCGCCCTCCCCGGCTGCGATTCCAAGACGGGCGGTTACGCGCCGTCGCCGGCCCCCGTCGAGCCGCCCGCGCAGGACATGTCGGCGGCCAAGGACCCGAAGTTCCGCCCGATCGTCGAGGCCATCCTCGCCCAGCGCAAGGCGTCGAAGGACCTCGCTGCGTTCCGCTCGAGCTTTGGCGCGGGCCCGATGGACGAGGCGGGCGGCAAGAAGTACGGCGAGCTCTTCGCCAAGGTCGCCGCTGCGGGCGACCGCGTGGGCACGCTCGCGGCCGAGTCCAACTTCGAGGGCGAGGACAAGCGTGTCTTCGAGCTCATCACGTCGTTTACCGACGCGCAGCTCGAGTCGCTGCTCAAGTGACGGTGATCAAGTGACGGTCGCGCGCGGGGCGGAGGCCGTCACTGAAGGTCCGGCCGCAGGATTCCCGGCAGCAGGATGCTGGTCATGAACTTGTGCGCGGGGCGTGCGCCGGTCTCCACCGCGAAGTGAATCGGCGGCGCCGAGGGGTCGGGCTGCATGATCTCGGCGAGCTCGCGGTAGATGATGTTGGGCGCGTCGACCGAGCCGTCCATGTACGACACGTTGATGCGGCCGGGGTTCCACAGCGCGGGCGTGTCGATCCAGTCGCCCGCGAGACCCGTGGGCGGGCGCACGCGCACGCAGAAACCCTGGAGGTTGTAGTTGTACGCGTCCTCCTCGGTGATGGTCGACATCGTGCTCGAGGGCTGCGGGATCTGCGACAGCGACACGGTCTTGAACTGCGCGCCGCGGAACTGATCCGGATAGTCGGGGCTGTTCGGATCGGGAAAGCTCCACCAGTCGTCGCAGCGGTAGTCGGGGTTGAGGGCGCCCACGCCCACGAAGGCGTTGAACGAGTACGAGCGCACCCGGCCGCTCGGGCAGTTGGTCGGCGGCGCGGTGAGCTCGTTGGTCGTGACCGCGGTCGGGTCCATCGGCGAGATGTAGGCCTGCGAGGTGGCGCCGAGGTAGGTCCACAGCGCACCCTGCTCGAGGCTCTTGTGCGTCTCGAAGTTTCCGCTGCACAGGGCGCTGTTCGTGTTGACCCACGTGTTGGGAATCGTGGTGAGTCCGCTGCCCACGATGGCGCTGTTGTCGGTGCGCGGGCTGGTCAGGCGGCCGTTGTTGTCGGTGGCGTAGGTCTGGTTCGCCAGCGCCAGCTGCCGCTGGTTGGAGAGGCATGCCGCGGCGCGCGCCTGCGTCTGCATGTTGCGGATGCCCGCGATGAGCGCCGCCAGGATGATCGCGATGATCGCGATGACCACGAGGAGCTCGACCAGCGTGAACCCGGGGGAGCGTTGCGACGAGATGTTGCGGGTGCGGAGCAGGGTCATCATGGAATCTCCGAAACCGCGGCGGACCGCGGATTTGGGCTGTGAGTGTACTACGCGTCCGTCGGCGGACCTGTTGCGAAATGCGCGGAAAGCGCTTGAACGCGCGGCGTCGGCCGCGGCCGCCCTGCCTGTCCAAACGACGCACTTGCGAAACGGCCGTGCTGTTCCATAACTTGCACGGACCATGTCCGATGCCCCATCGACCGCCGAGCCCGCGAAACCGTCGAGCCGCGCCGTGGCGCTCGTGGTGGTGGTCGCCGCGCTCGGCTACTTCGTCGACATCTTCGACCTGCTGCTGTTCGGCCTCGTCCGCAAGACGTCGCTGCAGGAAATCATGGCCGACGAGCTCGCCGGGAAGTCGCCGCAGGAGGTCGACGCGCTGCTCGCCTCGACCGGCATCTGGCTCGACAACATCCTGCAGACCACGGGGCTGCTCGTAGGCGGGCTCGCGTGGGGCATCATCGCCGACCGCTACGGGCGCCTGAAGGTGCTGTTCG
>JBIIRG010000273.1:0-3805 GCA_044341665.1 Phycisphaerales bacterium
AAAGCCGTCGCCGTCCGACACGATGTGCCTCGATGCGAGTCTGCGGGCGCGGTCGAGGATGCTGTCGTCTGCCATGCGTGCGAGCTCCCGAAGAGGTGGAGGCGTCGACGCATGGTCGCAGGTCGGGAAGGTGGATTCAATGCAGTGCCCGGCATCGTCGGTCGACGTCTCACGCAACCCGTTCCGCAGTCTCCCCTTCGGGGGCGACTGACGGGCCCTCGGAGTGGCTGGGAGGATCGAGCGAGTCACTTCCGTCTGGATCGATGACGGCTCGGGTGGATGGGCGTGGGTGGATGGGCTCGGGTCCCTCACAAAGAGCACGGAGGACACGGAGGGCTGGGCCGATGAGGAGGGGGCGATTCGTGATCGTCGGCGTCGACCTTCGAACGGAGTGATCCACGCCAGCCTCCCAAATCCGATGTGTGCCCGTCAGACGAAGTCTGCGGAACACTTGACGTCAGCCTTCGACGGACCTGACGGACGTCGACACCTCCGTGAAGCCCAACCGGCCACGGACGACGCCGACGAGCTCCTCCACGGCGAACGGCTTCTCGAGGATCGCGAGGCCGCGCAGCGACGAGAGGTGCTCGCGGAACTGTGCGCGGTATCCCGTGATCACCACCACGGGGACCATCTCCGATCGCTCCAGTTCCTCCAGCAGCACGATGCCGCTGCGGTTTGGCAGCTTGAGATCGGTCACCACGAGCTGAAAGCTGCGCGCGCGCCATTCCTCGAGCGCCGCCTCGGCCGAGGCGACGGCGTGGCATCCCACGCCTGCATCCGCGAGCGCGCGCAGGATCGCCATCCGCAAGGGATCGTCGTCCTCGACCAGCAGCACCGGCTGGTGCGCCTCGGCCAGCGCGCGCGCCGTGCCCAGCGTCGTTCGCGGCATCGACAGCATTGCTTCGTCATCCATGCGGGCATTCATCGCGCGCACGGGCCGCGCGGCAACCCGTCAGCCTCCCCGATCGAGCGAATCGAGCTTCGCACGCGCCTCGCGCAGCGTCGCGGATGCGCCCGCAAGGCCCTGCGCGTCGGCGATGACGCGCTCGAGGAGCGCGCGCGCCTCGTCGGTCCTGCCCTGCTTGGCACGCATACCGCCGAGCGCGAGCATCCAGTCGCAGAGATCGACGCTCGGCCGCCCCCGCGCCGCCTCGACGATCGGAAGGAACCGCTCGCAGATCGCGACCGCATCGTCGGTGCGGCCCGCGGCATCGAGCGCGAGAAAGAGGTTGCCGTGGTTGTCGAGCGTGTGCTGGTGCCGCTCGCCGTGCACGCGCAGGGCGCGCGCGCATGCGTCCTCGAGCAGCGGGATTGCCGCCGCCGAGTCGCCCTGCCGCAGGAGGTTGAGCCCGAGGTTGTTGAGCGCGGTGATGGTGCGCGGGTCGTTCGGCCCACCGAGCTCGGTCCATGACTCGATCTGCCGGCGGTAGATCGCAGCCGACTCGGCGTAGCGACCCGCCTGCTCGAGGATGCCCGCCTGGAGCCCGAGCGTCGCGAGCCGCGCCTCCGGGTCGTCGGCCTCGACCGTGTCGGACGCCTTCACCGCCTCATCCGCGAGCGCAACCGCGCGGTCGAGGTCCTCGCGCGCCATCGCCAGGCGCGCTGCGTTGATGAGGTAGGTCACCTGCGACGCGGTGCCCGCGAACACGCCCGTGCGGTGGAACGGGCCCGCGATGACGGTCGCCTGCTCGGCCAGGTCGAGTTCGCCGCAGAGCTTCGCGGCAAGCGCGAGGTAGACATGGGACTGCCCGTAGTTCTGATGGGCGTCGCGGCGCTGGCCCTCCGGCGGCGCAACGGCGCCATCCTCGCGCGCGACGCTGGATCGGGCGAGCTCGGTCAACGAGTCGCGCGTGGCGGCCAGCGCCGCCTCGCGGTCGTCGCCGAACGCGAGCCGCACCGCGACCCACGCACGAAGCCGCGCACCGATGAGGGGCGGCGCCGCGGGGTCGCCGTCGGCAATCGCCGCAGCGGCCCGCCCCGCCTCGACGGCGCGGGCTCCCTCGCCGAGGTCGCGCCAGACCGTGCCCATGCGCTCGAGCGCACGCCAGCGCACGCGGGCGGGCGCGTTCGTCTCGGCCAGCACCATCGCCTGCGCGCGGGCAAGGTCATCCAGCAGCTTCGCCGGTGGCGAGCCGCCCTTGGCAGCGCTCACGCCGTCGAGGACGGCGTTCATCACCTGCTCGACCGCCCGCGCCGACAATGCGGCCTGCTCGGGCCCGATGGCGCGATCCGAACCACCGCGCAGCAGCACCGTGCCCGAGGCCGCGGCCACGAGCAACGCCGCGACCGCTGCTGCGACCAGGACGCGCCCGCGTGGCGCCGCCTCGGCTGCAAGCTGCGCGGCCCAGGCCCGCGCGTCAGGCCGCGCCGCGCGCAGCTCAGCGGTGGCGGCGCGGATCGCACGCGCGATGCCGCCGCGTGCCTCGGGAACGAGCCACGCGAGCAACTTGCCGAGCGCGTACACGTCGTCGCGCGGATCGGCCACCTCGCCGCGGACCTGCTCGGGCGACGCGAAGCCCGGGGTCCCGTCGATCGTGGGATGCGCGTCAAGCGCATGCATGGTGCGCGCGATGCCGAAGTCGATCAGCCTCGGCGCGCCATCGCGGTCGATGCGGATGTTCGCGGGCGCCAGGTCGCGGTGCACGATCCCGCGCGCATGCGCCGCAGCCACGGTCTCCGCGACGCGCGCGACCAGCGCCACGCGCGCCGCCACCGTGGCCTCGGGCAGCGTGCGCCACTCGGCGAGCGCGAGACCGTCGATGCGCTCCATCGCGATCCACGCCACCTGCGCCTGCGACTCGCCCGCCGCCACACCGCTGCCGTAGATATGCGCGATCCCAGGATGCGAGAAGTCGGCAAGCCGCTCCGCCTCGGCCAGGAACCGCCGCACCTGTCCCTCGCTTCCGTAGCGCGCGCGCCGCACCTTGAGCACCACATCGCGCGCGGGCGAGCCCTGGCGCGCGACGTAGACATCCGCCGTGCCGCCCGACGCGAGGAACGAACGCACCGTGAAGTCGCCGAACACCCGTCCGATCAGCCGCTCGGGATCAGGCCCCTCCACTGGCACGCGCTCCGCCTCGGGCGGCAGCGCATCGTGCGCGGCAAAGAGCTCGCACAGCCGTGCGCGCACCGCGTCGTCGGTCGCGCGCGCAAGCACGGCGGCGCGCCCCTCGGCGTCGCGCTCCGCGCCCTCGAGAAAGAGAGACTGGATCAGCGCCTCGCCGGGCGTCGGCCCGGCCAGCCAGCTTGGATCGTCACGCGTCACGTCGCGATCCTCCCGCAGCCGCTACGGCGCATGGCCCGCGTTCGAGAGCCGCGCGTAGAGCCACGCGCGCGCAAAGGTCCAGTCGGCCTTGACCGTGCGCTCCGCCACGCCGAGGAGCCGGGCGAGCTGCGCGTTGGCGATGTCGTAGGCGCAGCGCATCTCGACGATGGCCGCCGCGCGCGGATGCGTCTTCGCGAGCTCGTCGATCGCGGCGTTGAGCGCCTCGACGCGCTCCGGGCAGCGCCCCGCTTCCGCCAGCGACATCTCGGCGATGTCGCGCACGGGCACCACGGCCAGCGCCGTCCGCTCGACGCGCCGCCGCCGCGCGCGGTCGATGAGGTACTGCCGCATCGCCCGCGCCATGCTGGCGACGAAGTACGACTGCCCGCGCCACTCGGGCGTGCCGCCGCCGAAGACCCGCATGTACGCCTCGTGCAGCACCAGCGTCGGCTGCAGGCTCGGGCTGCGCGGCTCGCCGCGAAGCACGGAGACCGCCACCGAGTGCAGCTCCTCGTAGTACGCGGGCCAGAGGTCCTC
>JBIIRG010000274.1:0-3792 GCA_044341665.1 Phycisphaerales bacterium
GCTCGCCTCGTTCGGAGGCAGTGCCTCTGCCGACTTCACGGGCTTCGGCAGCAACAGCTATGTCGTCGCAGGCGACCTGCACACGTATCACATCGTGGAGGTCTACGCGACGTTCGACCAGCCGACCGATCGCATCCTGAACGTGTACGACGTGATGGCGCGGCTCGCGAATCCGTCGAACCCCGACGCGGTGGCGACGTTCTTCCATGCCGATGATCCGGACAGCGAGCTGCCGCCGAGCTTTCAGCCGCTCGGCTACCTGCCGCCGGGCGAGGCGTGGCGACACGACACGTACGTGACCATCGGTGCCGCGCAAGGCAACATGATGAACGGCACGATCCTGGATCCATCGTTCATCGACTCGAAGTTCGTGCAGGCAAGCGAGATCAGCGACAGCGCGGGCTGGTACAACATCCCGCCGACCAACGGCTTTGGCGTGGCGGGCGATGACCTCAAGGTGCTGCTCGGCGTGTTCGTGGTGACGGGCGACTCGTTCGCACCCGGGCTGCGGCTTGAGTTCGGCGGCACGGTCGGCTACGCGCGCAACGGACAGCTGACGTTCACGTCGGCGACGCGCAACATCGCGTATCCGTCGGGTGCGAAGCTCGACTACGTGGCGGACGACCTCGACAACGACGGCAACGGCGACATCCTGTTCTACAACCCGGCGTCGCGGCAGGTCGCTGGCTGGCTGATGCAGGAACTGACCCGCAAGGCGGGCGCCGTGCTTCCCGATGCCGTGCCCGCGGGCTACACGGTGCAGGGCATGGGCGACCTCGACGGAAATGCGTCGACCGACATCGTGTGGCGCGACGCGCAGGGGCGCTTCCATGCGTGGCTGACGAACGGACTTTCGATCACCGAGAAGGCACCGATCTCGGTGCCGCTCGCGAATGCGTGGCAGTGCGTGGCGGTCGGCGACGTTTCGGGCGACGGCCGCGGCGACGTCGTGCTGCGGAACTCGTCGACGGGCGAGGTGCGCGTGTGGCTCATGGAAGGCTTCACGAAGATCGTGGAAGGCTCGGTCGGAAGTGCATCGGGGCGCACCTGCGAGGCGATCGCGGACTTTGACGGCGATGGCATCCAGGACCTGCTGTGGCGCGCCGCGAACGGCACCGCGAGCGTGTGGCTGATGAACGGCGTCGAGACGCTGGCGCAGCAGAACGTGGGCAACGTGTCGGGTCCGGTCGCGTCATCGTGGATCGTGGCTGGCGCCGGCGACCTGAACGGCGACGGCAAGGCAGACGTCGTCTGGCGTCACCAGTCGGCGGGCACCGTGACGGCGTGGCTCATGAACGGGACGCAGCGCGCGTCGGGCGGCGTGCTCCATGCCGGCATCTCGCCGGCGTGGCGCGTCGAGGCACTGCGCGACCTCGACAACGACGGCAAGGCCGATGTCGTGTGGCGAAACACGCAGAACGGCGACATCAACGGCTGGATCATGAACGGGCTGACCAAGTCGCGCGGCGGATTCGTGCGCAACGCGAATATGCAGTGGTCGGTGCTCGTGCCGTGACCGCGCAGCCTGCGCACCGCGGTCACACGCGGGCGTCGGGCCGGCGCCAGAAGTGATGACGGCCGACGTGGATGCGCCAGTCGAGCATGTGCTGGAGCCGCGCGCGGAGCGAGTCGATCTCGGCGAGCAGCGCGGCGTGCTGCGGACCAGGCGAGGCTCGGGCTGCGGAAGCCGACTGCAGCTGCGCGTTGAGCGCGGCGTGCTCGGCGCGGAAGCGCGCGAGGCTGGCGCGGTCGTGCATGCGCTGGGTGCGCGCTGATTCGATGGTGCGGGCCGCGCGCGCGTCGAGCGGATCGAGCGTGGTGGCGCGAACGGCGCCGTGGAGCGCCGTGCCGCGGCGGATCGCGAGCAGCGACGTCGCGAGGAACGAGGTGCGCGTGGGCAGCACGCAGCCGACGCCAAGCGGATACACGAACGGCTCGAGGAACGGCGTGATGGCGTCGAACGCATCGAAGCCGATGCGGTCGAGGGCGTCGACCGTGGTTGCGAGCGGCCGCGAATGCGCGGCGGCGGCGCCCTGCTCGCCCGGCGGCGTGAGGCCAAGGAGAAGCGCGTCGGCGCCTGAGGCGATGTCGACGAGCGCGGGTGCCAGTGCCGCGGTCGGCGTGGAGTCGAGCGTGTCCAGCGCGATTGCAAGCGTGGCGGCGCGCTGCGCGTCGGGCGGTTGCGCTGCGACGAGTGCCTGCGCAACCTCGTGCGAGGCCGCGTCGCGGGCGTGCGGCGTGAGCGGCGGGCACTGCGTGGCGACGGCGCGCGCGAGGAGGCCGGCGAGGCGATCGGCGGACTCGCCCCAGGCGTTGCGTGCGCGGGTCGCGAAGTCGAGCTGCGTGCCGTGTGCGCGCCGCGAGAGCACCGCGACGCTCCGATAGAGATCGGCGTACGGAGGGTGGCGGAGCGCATGCTCGGGCGATCGCTCGAGGAAGCGCGAGATGGCGCGGCGGACCGGCGCGCCCCAGTAGCCGATCGCGTCGTGCAGGATGAGCGGACCGTCGGCGCGCACGCCGCGGGCGGCGAGCAGGAGATCGTCGAGCACCGCGTGCTCGAAGTGGAGGCCGTCGATGAATGCGGCGTCAAACGGCGCGTGCGCGGCGATGAGCTCGGCGCCGATCGCGGGGACCGTTGCCTCGCGGCCTGCGAAGGTGGCGTCGGTCGAGAATCCGCCTTGATGAAGATGCAGGCGATGGCGCACGCCGAGCCGCTCCGCCGCGAGCGCCGCGACCTCATGGGTGCGGCGCGCGAGATCGGCGCCGCGATGGTCGCAGTTCATGGCGGAGAACTCGACGTCGAGCGGGAGATTCGGGTCGACGGTGTGGACCTCGCAGCCGGGCAGCGCAAGGAGCATGAGGAGCGCGCTGGTTCCGACGAAGGTTCCCACCTCGAGGATGCACAGCGGCGAGCCGTCGGGCGTTGGTCCTGCTTCGCGCAGCGCGGCGATGAGATCCACGGCGTCGGCTGCAGGGATCGACCACTGCTCGACCACGGCACGCGGATAACCGAGGGACTCGAACGCGCCGAGGACCCTGGAGAGCGCGTCGGTGGCCGCGACTTCCGCTAGCATCGGCGCAAGTCTAGCGCGTGGAGCGATGCGCGATGGCGGGTGGTGCGCGTGGGCGTGCCGCGACATCGGCTTCGTGCGGCAACCTGACCGATCCCATGCGACACTATTCCGATGCACTCGACGGGACCCTGCTGGCGCGCGCGGACGCCGCGCGCCGCGAGCGGCCGTGGAGGCGGCGGTTGCGGAGCGCAGCCGAGTGGGTCGCGGGAAAGCTCGATGGTTCAGTATGGCGCGACCTGCGCCCTGGCGAGGTGCATGACGCGTTGCTCGCGGATGCGCTCCTCGCCGTCGTGCCGCGGCAAGCCGAAGCGCGCGCGCTACCGCGCGTGATGCATGTGATCGGAAGCCTGGCTGCGGGCGGTGCCGAGCGGCAGGCGGTGTACGTGGCACGCGAGACGCTCGCGCGCGATGTGGCCGATGCGGAGATCGTGGTGCTGAACCCGCTCGAGGGTGCGGCGCGCCACTATCTGCCGCTCGCAGAGGCAGGGCGCGTTCCCGTGCGCGTGGCGGGATCGGTTGCGGACGACGCGGCGCGCGCACGGCTGTGCGCCGACGAGCGGCTGCTGCGGACGCTCGGCGCGATCGATCCCGCGTACCGGGCCTGGTGCGTGGATCTGGCCGGGGAGATCGCAGCGCGCAAGCCCTCGGTCGTGCACGCCTGGCTCGACCATGCGAACGTGTGGGCGGGCATCGCGGCGCTGGCGATGGGCGTGCCACG
>JBIIRG010000275.1:0-3776 GCA_044341665.1 Phycisphaerales bacterium
CTCGGCAAGAAGTCGCGCTCCGAACTCACGCCCGAGGCGACGGCGCAGCTCAACGCATTCCTCGGCAAGGTTCGCATCAACGAGTACGCGGAGGCTGCCAAGAAGATCTCGATGTACGCCGACCTGCGCGCCTTCGAGGTGCCCTCGCGCGCATCGGTCACCGGGCTCTACAAGAGCGCCGCCGACGCGGCCGCGCAGGACGCCGCGCTCTTCGACATGCAGTGGAAGCTCTGGGTCGCCACCGATGTGATGCGCGCCTTCGAGGAATGCAACAAGGGTGCGGACTCCGTGCTTCAGGCACCGGTCAAGCAGCTGCTCTCGCTCAAGGTGCAGCCGCTTCCCAAGGCCGAGACCACGGGTGGCGGTGAGGCCGCGGTGATGGGCTCCGACGCTCCTGCCGCAGATGGCGCCGCCTCGGGCGAGGCCCCGGTCGATGGCGCCGCAGCCACCGGCGATGCTTCGGCGGCTGTCGCGACAGCTGCCGCACCGTTCATCGATCCCAAGCAGCAGGTCAACCTCGACTTCTCGAAGCGCTTCACGGGCCGCATCAGCAACGGCATCTACGATGTCCGTCTCGCCGACGTCACCTTCATCGCCGAGACCGCAGAACTGCCTCGGATCTTCGATGCCCTCGCGCGAGAGAACTTCATGACCGTCACCAACGTGCGGCTCGCGCCCGCGGATCCCTTCGCGGCGGCTCGTGCCGGCTACCTGTTCGGCGGCCGGCCCGTCAGCCAGGTCACCGTCACGGTCGAGTCGCTTTGGTTCCGCGACTGGACGGCTCGGCACATGCCGTCATCGGTCCGGACTGCGCTCGGCGTCACCACGGCGCCCGTCACGGGCGGTGACGGCTCTGTCGAGGCGCCGGCCGACGCTCCGGTCGAGGGCACCTGACCGCCAGCCTGAATCGTTCCGACCGTCTACCTGTCCAGCCTCACGCGAATCTCCCAGCACACCTGTCGAACCGCTTCGACCTCAATCCGGACCCCACGCATGAAGAACAAGGGCATCCCGTACATCGAGCAGCACATCGAGAAGTTCGTTCTCGGCGCGGCCGGCGCAGTCTTCTTCAGCGTCGTTGCGTGGCAGGTGCTCGGCACCCACAACAACGTCACGCTCGACGGGCGCAACGCGCGTCCGAGCGAGATCGACGAGGCACTCGCCTCGCGGACGCAGCTGCTCCGAGAGAAGCTTGACCAGCCCGCGCCCTCGCTCAGTGAGACGCTCGGCGACCGCCTCAAGCCACAGGCCGATGCCTTCGCATCGAAGCTTGGTTCTGCAGTGTCGCCGCAGGGTGGACTGCCCATCATCGAGCCCGCGCTCGCGTCGGTGCTTCAGTCGGACGGTGCAACCGCCGGCAAGCCGTTCCACGTGCCCGAGTTCGCGCCGATGTCGATGCGCGCGGCGATCCAGGTCTCCGACACCGTCGACCAGGCCGCCATCGAGAAGGACGAGCAGGCCAAGAAGTTCTTCTCGTCGGGCAACTACGACCTGACATGGGTCGTGCCCAGCGCGACCCTCGATGTCGCGCAGATTCGCAAGGAACTCGCCTCGTCCGAGAAGGGCGCTGCGATCCCGCAGTTCTGGTACCAGTCGTCGGTCTTCGTCATCGACGTCGAGTTCGAGCGCGAGCGGCGTCTTCCCGATGGCTCGTGGGGCGAGGCGTCCGTCGTCGCGCCGCTTGCCGGACAGTTCAGCTTCCGCCCCGAGATCGCAAAGGGCGCCGATGCTGGCCTGCGAGATTCCGCGTTCTCCTACCTCGCTGACAAGGCCTCGCAGCGCAAGATCCTGCAGCCTGACTTCTTCCCGACCCGCGGTTCGAAGTTCTCTCCCGAGATGGTGCTCGAGGAGAAGATCGTCGTCGAATCGGCGAGCGAGGATCCTGAGAAGGCCAAGGTTGAGGACGAGCTCCGCCGTCTCCGCAAGGACGTCAACAAGTGGACCATCGAGGTCACGCGCCTGAAGGAGGAACTCGAGGGGCTCGGTGGTCCGCTCGAGGACACATCCAAGGAAGACAAGCGCCGCGAAGAAGAGCGCAAGCGCGACGAAGAGCGCAATCGCGGCAACGGCGGAACTGGTGGCGGACTCGGCAGGCCGGGTGGCGGCCTCGGTGGCGCCGCGGGCGGTATGGAAGGCGGCCGCCGCAAGCCTGGTGACGAGGCGAACAAGGAGCGTCGTATCCGCCTGACCAAGACGCTCAAGGAGCGCGAAGCCAAGCTCGGCCGCGCCCAGGAAGATCTCGCCAAGAAGCAGGAGGCGGCAGGTGTGGTGGCCGAGTCGGTCAAGATCGCCGATGCCGGTTCCAGCAACCTCGACAAGACCGATTCCGTGGTGGTCTGGGCGCACGACCTCCAGGTCATGCCGGGCGAGCAGTACCGCTACCGCGCGGTCACCAAGGTCTACAACCCGTTCTTCACCTACGGCACGCTCCTGGTCGCCGACCAGAAGAAGCTCGGTGATGCATTCACGCTGTCGACGGTCACTTCCGAGTGGAGCGAGCCGTACCGGGTGACGCCTCCCGTCGAGTTCTTCGTGGTTGACGCGCAGGCGGGCGAGGGACGGCTCGGAACTGGTCAGGCGACCTTCGAGGTCTTCCGCTACGTCGATGGCGAACGCCGCGTCCAGCGCTTCATCGTGCAGCCGGGCGATGTGATCGGCGCGGCAAAGGACGCATCGTCGGCTGACTTCAGTACTGGGTTCTTCCTGGTCGACGTGTACGCCGATCCCTCCATCGAGCGAAGCGGCACGGATCGTCGACCGACCGCCGTCGCCGTGGTCCAGAATGCCGTCGGCGATCGATACCAGATCCGTATCCCGAAGGAAGACGCTGCCGACGGCCGTCGCAGGGACCTGCTCGATGAGATCGAGCTCGCCAAGTCCGGCGCCGACGGCAACGACGAAGGCGCCAGCACTGACGGCGCCCAAGGCGATGGGAAGGGCGCCCCGAGGGGGCCCGGTGGCGCTGCGGGTGGCGGTGGAGACTCGCCGTACGGTGGCCCAGGCGGGCGCTAACCGTGTAGGCATGACAGAGCAACCTCAGCAGGCTCGGAGCGATCCGAGCCTGTTGTCTTGGTGTGAAGTGCGCGGTGTCGCCCGCCGATGTTGCGGCAACGGTTGTGGATAAGGCGCGATGCACCTAGGTAATCGGTCGTTTCCGCAAGCCAAAGGGGCTTGAAATCGGTCGATAACGCGCTGCAACCCGCATCAGGGCGCTGCGCTCAAGGGAACGCGAAAAAATTCCACAACCGAGCGTGCAAGGGCATTGACAGCAACTCTGGAATCGCTAACATTGCCCCTCCACAGTTCGACCCGCGCAAACGGATCGAAGTGCGGAACAGGTCTTTGACAAGTGAAGAAGTGTGCAAATTGTCGCGATACTGCGCGGCCGCTTCAGTTCGAGTCCGTTCGGCTTGCCGATGGATCTCGAGTTCTGAGTGGAGCGCGCAGTGAGTAATCGCACCGAGATATGAGCACCTAGGCGACTGCGAGCCTGCAGGACAACACTGCTGGTTCGTGACCCCATCATGCAAGTGGGGTCGTGATCGAAGCCAGTACCGGATCATCCGAGTCATCGGATACGAACGGCACTCGGTAGACGCGATCAAGTCAATAAGGGCATGTGATGGATGTCTTGGCGTCAAGAGGCGATGAAGGACGTAGGAACCTGCGATAAGCCCAGGGGAACTGGTAACCAAGTTGTGATCCTGGGATTTCCGAATGGGGCAACCCGGCTCTTATGAGTCATCCACGGCTGAATGTATAGGCCGTGTGAAGCG
>JBIIRG010000078.1:0-12254 GCA_044341665.1 Phycisphaerales bacterium
CGCCGCGGACGAGCACGTTGTCATCCTCCGACACGCTCACGTCGCTGCGGACGGCCCCGTCCTTACCGATCACGACCTCCTTGAAGTAGTCGAAGGTGCCCGAGTCGGTGCCCGGCGCGTAGGCCTTCAGCGGCTTGTCGGGGAACGACGGGTCGACGTCCTTCCACGACTTCACGCCCCCCGAGGCCGAGTAGATCTTCTTGACCTGCTCGATGGTGAGCGAGGTGCACCAGGTGTTCTTCGGGTTGATGACGATGGTGAGGCCGTCGTAGGCCACCGGGAGCTCGATGTACTCGACGCTTGTCTTGCCCGCCGCATCGGACTCCGACTTCTTGATCGGACGCGACGCGTCCGAGATGTCGATCTCGCCCGCGCTGAAGCGCTTGAAGCCGCCGCCCGTGCCCGAGATGCCCACGGTCACGCGCACCTTGGCGGCGACCTTGTTGAACTCCTCGGCAACGGCCTCGGTGATGGGGTAGACGGTCGACGAACCGTCGATCTTGATGGCGCCCTTCAGGTCCTTCGCGGACTGCGGGGCGGGCGCTGCCGCGAGCATGGCCGCCGTCGAGGAGAGGAGGCCGATGGCTGCGATGGTGGCGAAACGGAGGTTGCTGGTCGTGGTGGTCTTCATGGTCGTCAAGGTGCCTCTGTTCGGAGTGCTTGGAGCAGGCATGGTCGTCGGAGCATGGGTTGGAAGTCCCGAAATCGCACTCCCGACACAATCTTCACGGTTGGCATGATCGCCGAACGACGTCAAGTATTCGTAAAGAGCACGTTCGATGCAGGGGAAATCGCCGTTCGGACGCCGTGGGAACCTTAGCCAGCGGCCAACGACCGCTCGCGGGCCTGCGCCCGGGGAAGGAGCAGGCTAAACCTGCTTCCCTGCGAGACTTGGCTCGTGACTTCGACACTCCCGCCATGGATGGTCGCGATGTGCTTGACGATGGCGAGACCCAGTCCAGTACCCCCCTGGGTGCGGGCACGCGCCTTGTCGACCCGGTAGAAGCGCTCGAAGATGCGCGGCAGGTGCTTCGCGGCGATTCCGGGCCCTTGGTCTTGGACGGCCAGTCGGACGTGGTCGCCCTCCTCGGCCACCTCGATGGTCACCTGGGTGCCTTCGCCCGAGTACTTGATGGCGTTCGAGACGAGGTTCGCCAGGGCCTGCTCCGCGAGCGAGCGGTTGGCCAGCACCAGCCCATCGGTGGTCACGCGTGTGACCACCTTGATCGATTTTGCGTTGGCGGCAGACCCCAGGTCCTCGACGACCTGACGCACGATCTCGCCAGCGGGCATGGGCAGCTTGACCAGGCTCTGCTTGGCCTCAGGCTCCTCGAGAAACGCCAGGGTCAGGATGTCCTCGACGATGCCTGAGAGGCGCACCGTGTTGCGGTGCACGATCTCAAGGAACTTGCGCATCTGCGCCGGGTCGGCGATGCCCACCTGCAGCAGGGTCTCGACATAGCCCTTGATGTTCGTGATCGGGGTGCGGAGTTCATGCGACACGTTCGCCGCAAACTCGCTGCGCATCGACTCGAGCCGGCGCATGCGGGTGACGTCAACGAGGCTCACCACCAGGCCGGGAGGCTGCGACTCGGTGTGCAGCGGCTCGCAGCAGATCTGGACCTCGACGGGTTGCTCGAGCTCGAGGTGGAGCTCGCCATCGAACCGACCCTGGGCCGCGAACGCATTGGCGACGCTTCGGTTGAGCGCAGGATGGCGCACCACCTCCTGCAGCAGCCGCCCGCGGATGGACGGCTCGTCGAACCCAAGCAGCCGCTCGGCCGCAGGGTTGGCAGAGATCACGCGCTGCATGTGGTCGAGTGCCAGTACCGCGATCGGCGTGGCGCGCAGGATGCGCTCGATCTCGGAGAAACGATCCTGGGTACGCGCCTGCCGCTGACGCTCCACACGCACGCGGCGCGTCACCGCGCTCGCGAGGCTGTCGAGCATGGGGTACGGCTGGCTCTCCCGCATCGGCGCGTCGTCATCGAGCAGGGCCTGCTCGAGCTTGGAGCGGCTGCGCCCGCGCACCGCTGCGGTGACAAGCCATGCCAGCCCGACCACGCCCGCGGCGATCCACCCCGTCAGGTCGGCGGAGGCGCTTGTCTCCGCGAGGATCAGGACTGTTCCACTTGAGTTCATCGTTCTCCATCATCACAGGCGCGCGGCGCCTCTCCGGCGCGGCGTCGTGTCCGCTTACTCGTCTTCCTGTGCACCCTCGGAGAAGCGGTATCCCACGCCACGTACCGTCTCGACGCACTCGGCCAATGCGCCCAACTTCCGGCGCAGTGCGGTGATGTGCACATCCACCGTACGGCTCGAGAGCACGGTGCTCTTCCCGTGCACGGCGCTGATGATCTGGTCGCGGGTGCGCACAAATCCAGGCCGGCTCGCAAGATAGTGCAGGATGCCGAACTCGGTGAGCGTCAGGTCGGTCTTCTTGCCGTCGCAGAGCACCTCGTGGCGGTCGAGGTCGATGATCAGCTTCCCGTCAAGCATGACCATCCGATCGGTGGTCGGGGCGGGCTCGTCGGCGATGCCAGCCCGCCGCAGGACGTTCCGCAGGCGCGCCATCAGGACGCGCGGGCTGAAGGGCTTGGTCACGTAGTCGTCCGCGCCGAGCTCGATGCCAGCGACCACATCGGACTCCTCTCCCTTGGCGGTGACCATGACGATGGGAATCGAGCGCGTCTCCTCGCCCTGCTTGAGCTTACGGCAGACCTCCAGCCCATCGAGGTCGGGAAGCATCAGGTCGAGCACGATCAGGTCAGGCTTCTCGCGCTTGATCACGTCGAGGGCGATGCGGCCGCTGTGAACCTTTCGCGCCTGCATGCCGGCACGCTCGGCGTGGAACTCGATGAGCTCCGCGATCTCGGGCTCGTCCTCGACGATCAGGACCTGTGCCTTCGTATTCGACATGGGCGGTAGGGTAGGGTGCAGGCGGTTCAGGCTGTGAAGGAAGCGTGAAGACTCAGTTTAGACCTGCGCGCATTCGGCGTGAATCGAGGCCTGAAGCAAGGCGGACTCCGGCACCGACGACAGGGCGCCTGTGACCTGAGGCAGGCTGAAGCGGACTCCGTCGTCGGCCAGCGCGCCGAGGATGGCGATCTCCGCGGCCTCGCGCATGTGCACGGGAACGCCGTGGGATTGCTCGGTGGTGGCGATGGGCACGCCTGCGCGCCGCGCCAGTGCGCTGAGAAGCGCGCCGTTGCGCGCCGAGCCGCCCGCGACAAGGATGCTCCTGAGCGGCGGCTGGGCAGCGGAGCGCGGAGTCTCGGCCTCCACCACCCGGACGGCGGCGTCTGCGATGGCCTCGACCACGGTGCGGCAGGCGTCATCAGGGGAAAGTGCGGCGGTTCGCTCGACCAGCCGCGCAGCCTCATCGCCCGTGCCGAGCGACCGCCGGAAGTGGCGACCCGCCGCCTCTGGCGCGATGCCAAGGGAGATCTCGCGGGCGATCGCCTCGCTGCAGCGTCCCCGTTCGGCCGCGGCGCCGTCGCGGTCGAATGCAGCCTGAAGCCGGCTTCGCGCCACGCGGTCGAGCAGGTGATTGCAGGCGCAGACGTCGAAGCCCCGGATCGCCTCGGCGCCCGCTGAGCGGGTCGGCACGAGCGTTGCGTTGATGAAGCCCCCGAGGTTCATGACGACCGATGCATCGCGGTCGCTGCCGAACAGGATGAAGTCGGCGAGCGGCGTGATCGGCGCTCCTTGCCCTCCGCTGGCCACGTTGGCGCCGCGCAGGTCGTAGCGCACGCGGCAGCGCAGCCGAACGGCCACGGGCCACGGGTCGAGCAGCTGCCAGGTGAGCGGCGGAGCGTGAAAGACCGTCTGCCCATGCAGCACCGCGAGATCGGGCTGCACGCCTGCATCATCGCACAACGACGCGAGCGCCTGTGCGTGTGCCTCGCCAAACGACCGCGCGATGCGCGCCAGCTCGGCCGCCGCGATCGGCTCCTGCCGCGCCACGCGCCGAAGGTCGTCGGCAAGCGCTCCCAGCGGATGCGAGCGTCCAGCGACGAAGCGCGCGGCCATGCCGATGCCGCTGCCACGGATCTCGACCAGTGCAGCGTCGAGCTCGCCGTCGATGCTGGTGCCCGTCATGGTTCCCGCCACGAAGCGGACGAGGGGTTCGGGGTGCGCGTCGCGCGTGGGCATCGGCGCATCGTCCTCGTCTGCAGGCGACTCCGCAACCACGCTTTCCCGTAGGATTGCGCCCCCATGGTCAAGCGCATCCTCGTCACCGGCGGCGCCGGATTCCTCGGCTCGCACCTCTGCGACCGCCTCGTGGCGATGGGGCACGACGTCATCTGCCTCGACAACCTGTTCACGAGCCAGAAGTCGAACATCGAGCACCTGCTCGACTGCAAGAACTTCGAGTTCATCCGCCACGACGTGACCGAGCCGATCTTCCTCGAGGTGGACGAGATCTACAACCTCGCCTGCCCGGCCGCGCCCGGCCACTACCAGTTCAACCCGATCAAGACCATGAAGACGAGCGTGCTCGGCGCGATGAACATGCTCGGGCTCGCCAAGCGCGTCAAGGCCAAGATCTTCCATGCCTCGACCAGCGAGGTGTACGGCGACCCCGACGTCCACCCGCAGCCCGAGAGCTATCGCGGCAACGTGAACCCGATCGGCCCGCGCGCCTGCTACGACGAAGGCAAGCGCGCCGCCGAGACGCTGTTCTTCGACTACCACCGCCAGAACAAGGTGAACATCCGCGTCGTGCGCATCTTCAACACCTACGGCCCGCGGATGCATCCGTACGACGGCCGCGTGGTGTCGAACTTCATCCGGCAGGCCATCCAGGGCGAGCCGATCACGATCTACGGCGAAGGCACGCAGACGCGCTCCTTCTGCTACGTCGACGACCTGCTCGACGGCTTCCTGGCGCTCATGCACGCCCCCGACGACATGCCCGGGCCGGTCAATCTCGGGAATCCCGGGGAGTTCACCATCCGCGAGCTCGCCGAGATGACCGTGGAGCTTTCAGGAAGCGCGTCGCCGATCATCAAGGCGAAGCCACTCCCCGCCGACGATCCGCTGCAGCGCAAGCCGGATATCACGCTCGCGCGTGCACGGCTTGGCTGGGAGCCGCGGATTCCCCTGCGCGAAGGCCTCGCGCGCACGATCGCCTACTTCAAGTCGATCGACATGGGGCAGTTCCGCGCGCCAACGCCAAACTACTGACGACGGCCGCCTTCCAGCGCTGCACTCAGCCGCACGAACCCCATCCGCCGAGCAGCGCCGCGAGATCCTGGCCGTCCGTGGTGCCGTCGCCTGAGACGTCGCCCGCGGTGGTTCCCCACGCGCCAAGCAGGATCGCGAGGTCGGCCGCATCGCGCGTGCCGTCGCGGTTGAGGTCGCCCGTGCACGGTGCGGCCGGTGCCACGGCGGCGAGCGCGAAGTCGTCGAAGTAGCCGAAGGCGTTGAGGGGCCCCGGCGCAGCGTCGGTGGCCGCAAGCAGGTTCGATGCGTAGACCGCGCCCGCAAGGGTCGTGGTGTGTCGGGCGACCGACGTTCCGTTGACCAGCAGCTCGCCGGCGCCGGTGAGCACGTTCCAGCGGTACGTGAAGGCGCTCCATGTGTTGAACGGCACGGTGACGCCGGTCGGCGTGCGATTGGCGGGGCCAAATCCGCCGTTCAGGAGCGAGATCTCGCCCGTCTGGCCGTTGACCACGAATCCGCCCGCCGTCTCGATCGCGGTCTTGGACACCATGATGCCGAATGCGGCAGGGAGCGTCTGTCCGCTTGGGACGAGCAGCTGCACGCGAGATTCGAGCACATCGTTGCCCCCGGCGCTCGCGGCGGCCCATCGGCCGCTGTTCGCAAGGTCAAGCCATGCCTTTGTGCGGCCATTCGCAAAGCGCTCGGTGCACAGTCGCACCATGCGGCCTCGGCCGCCAACGGGCGCGATGCCGGCGTCAACGCCCGGACCGATCACATTGGCCGCGATCTGCGGGCTGTTCACTGCGCCGCTCACGGCCCAGCTGCCGCCAACGCCGATCCACGCGAGCTGCCCTGAGAGGGTGCCCGTGCCATAGGCGTTGAAGTCGGTGACGAGGATGTCGTTCGCGCGAGCGGTGGTCTCGAAGGACCACGGCGCGAGGTACGTGAACGCCGCGAGCATGCAGGTGGCCAGCGCGTGGGCCGAGCGCGGGATGCCGAGCGCGGGTGTATTGGGCGGTCGCATCCAGCAAGGCTACTGCCAGATTCCCGCGATGCCGAGTCCGATGCGTGCGGTGGCGGCGATTCGCCTACGTGCTCGGGGCTTGGGAGCGCCAACATGGGAATCCCAAAAATCTGTTCGGAAAAAAGTAGGGTCGGCCTTGCGGAGTGTGCCGATGTGGTATCGTACGAACATACACCGAACAGAAGAGTGGTTTCTGTTCGGATGCGATAGGACGAAAGGTCGTTCCGCCAGGGCTCAGAGTCCAAAAGACGCCTGACTGGCGAGCGAATGATCCCGAAGGCAAGCGCGCGAAGAAACAAGCGCAAAGGCAAGACACAAGCAGGGCGTGAATGGCACCGCATCGAAGCCAGGCGCAAAAAGCGCCTGATTTCAGGACCATCGCGCCCCCAACCAGCACCAGAAGGGGATACAGATGGTCGCAGCAACGCAGAACGGTAAGAACAGCACGCCCTCCGGCCCGAGCGGTGGAACGACCACCGGCTCGGCCTCCAATCCGAGCGCCGCCGCCAGTGGCGCCCGCCCCGCAACAGGAACCAATCCGATGCCGACTCCAGCCAGCAGCACGACCCGTCCGACCGCCAGCATCGAGGATAAGCCCCGTGTCGCTCCTGGTACGGGTGGAGCGCAGGGCTCGACCGCCAACGCCGTTGCTGCGGCCTCTGCCGCCGTTCCCGCGATGTCGAAGGCCGATGCCGCCAAGCTCGCCGAAGAGCGCAAGGGCAAGCTCGCCGCCATCGAGCGTGCCATGGGTGCCATCGAGAAGGCCTACGGCAAGGGTTCGATCATGAAGCTCGACGGCGACTCGCTCGCCCCGATCCCGTCGATCCCGACCGGTGCGCTGAGCCTCGACCTCGCGCTCGGTGGCCGCGGTCTCCCGCGTGGCCGCATCATCGAGATCTTCGGCCCTGAGTCGTCGGGTAAGACCACGCTTGCGCTCACGGTTGTCGCCAATACGCAGAAGTCCGGTGGCGTGGCCGCGTTCATCGACGCCGAGCACGCGCTCGATCCCTCCTGGGCCAAGCGCATCGGCGTCAACCTCGACGAACTGCTCGTGTCGCAGCCCGACACTGGCGAGCAGGCGCTCGAGATCTGCGAGATGCTCGTGCGTTCGAATGCGGTCGACATCATCGTCATCGACTCGGTTGCAGCCCTGATTCCCAAGGCTGAAATCGAGGGCGAGATGGGTGATTCCGTCGTCGGCCTCCAGGCCCGCCTCATGTCGCAGGCCATGCGCAAGCTCACGGGCGCCATCGCCAAGAGCGAGTGCATCGTGATCTTCATCAACCAGCTCCGCGAGAAGATCGGCGTCATGTTCGGCTCGCCCGAGACGACCACCGGCGGCAAGGCGCTCAAGTTCTACGCATCGGTTCGCATCGACATCCGCCGCATCGGCGCGATCAAGGATGGCGAGTCCAACGTCGGCAACCGCGTGCGCGCCAAGGTCGTCAAGAACAAGATCGCTCCGCCGTTCCGCGAGGCCGAGTTCGACATCATGTTCAACGAGGGCATCTCGACCACGGGTGACCTGGTCGACCTCGCCGTCGAGGAAGGCATCATCGACAAGGCCGGTGCCTGGTTCAGCTACAAGACCACCCGCATCGGCCAGGGGCGCGAGAACGCCAAGGCGTTCATCAAGGACAACCCCGCGATGTTCGCCGAGATCCGCCAGCGCGTCATCGAGAAGCGCCTCGCCGCCAACGAGGCCGGTCCCAAGAAGGGCCCCGCCCCGAAGAGTGGTGGCGACGATGATGACGAGTGATCTGACGTACTGAAGCACACGCGCTTCGCGCGGAGCGATTCGCCGGTCACACCGTGTCGGAGCGGTGCGGTGGTTCTGTCCGCGCAGGCGCAGAAGCAAGGGTGCGGGGCGCGATCTCCAGTCGCGCCCCGCACCAGCCAGTCCATTCGCGTAGCGCAGGTAGGGCGATGAGAGGCTCCTCGCGCCCTGTCTGCGTTTTTGCTTTTGGTTTCGACTCCTGGTTTCGACTCCTGGTTTCGACTCCTGGTTTCGACTCCTGGTTTCGACTCTTGGTTTCGACTCTTGGTTTCGATTCCTGGCTCGTTTGGCGTGTTTGGCCCGAAGAATCACAGGCTTGAACACGGTCGACGATCCCCGTACACTCCTCGCTCGCCGCGGTCGTGGCGGAATGGCAGACGCGCTAGTTTCAGGTACTAGTGGGGCAACCCGTGGAGGTTCAAGTCCTCTCGACCGCATCAAGCCGCGGACCCGTTGCGATGACGCACGGGTCCGCGGTTCTTTTTGGATCGTGACATCGAGAGCGTGCGAGGGGAGTGTCCGTATGCTGCGGCCATGCCAGCGCGGACACTGCACGTCGATGATCTCCTCTTCGTGAGCTTCAACAACAAGGTGATCGCGGTCGACCGGGCCGACGGAAGCATCGTCTGGAAGTGGAAGACCTCGAAGTCCACGGGCTTCGTCACGATGCTGCCAAGCGACGACCGCCTCTTCGTCAGCATCAACGGATACACCTGGGCGCTCGACCCGACGACTGGAGCCGAGCTCTGGTACCAGGAGTTCAAGAGCGAGGGCGTCGGCGCAGCGATGCTCGCCACGATGCGCGGCAGCGTCTCGGATGCAGGCGTGACCCCGACCGTTGCCTCGGTGAACTCGTCGAGCGCAGACTGATCGAGGCCGTATCTGCGCCGTCGCGGCCTGTCACAGCGCGGAGCTGGATGAGGCGCGTAACCGTGCGATCGCGGCAATGATGCGGTTGGCTGCGTCGTCGCATTCCGCATCCGTCGTGTCGCGGGAGAGGCTGAACCGAATGGACCCGTGCGCGATCTCAGGTGCGACGCCCATGGCGAGCAGGACCGGCGACGGATCGAGCGAGCCCGATGAACAGGCGGCCCCGGCTGAGGCGCTGAGCCCCCGTTCGGAGAGGAGGAGGAGAATCGCCTCGGCTTCGAGTCGGGCGAAGCCGATGTTCGTGGTATTCCAGAGCCGCGCGGATGACGCTGCGTGCACCACGCCGCCCGTGCCTTCGACGACGGCGCGCTCCAGGCGATCGCGCAGCGCAGCGCCTGCGGTTGCGCCGTTTCCCGCGAGCCATGCACGCGAGAGATCCGCAGCGACGCCCATGCCGGCGATTCCCGACACATTCTCCGTTCCACCGCGTCGCTCGCGCTCCTGCGGTCCGCCGAAGGTCTGCGGGGTGATCCGCACCATCCGACGTACGTAGAGCGCGCCCACGCCCTTGGGCCCGTGGAACTTGTGGGCCGCAAAGCTCGCGAGGTCGAGCTGCAGCGCTGCGAGATCGGTCGGCATCTTGCCGACCCACTGGGTGGCATCGGTGTGGAACCGGACGCCCGCCTCGCGGCACATCGCTCCCACGCGGGCGACGTCGGTGATCGCACCGGTCTCGTTGTTGGCCCACATGAGGCTGACGAGCGCGATCTCATCGGCACGGGCTGCGAGAAGCTCCGCAAGGGAGTCGAGATCGGGCGTGCCCGAAGCATCTGTCCTCCCGCGTAGCCACACGACTTCGCCCCCGGATGCCTCGATGCGCTGGGCGAGCTCGCGGACGGCGCTGTGCTCGAACCTCGTCGTCACGAGCACTGTCCGACGTGGCTCGGACTGGCGGAAATGCTCGAGCGTGCCGCGGATCGCAAGATTCGCGCCCTCTGTGCCACCGGACGTGAACACCACCTCGCGCTCCTGGCATCCGAGCAGACGAGCCACGCTCTCGCGTGCAAGCTCGACCACGCGCTTGGCCTCGCCGCCCGCGCGGTGGACGCTCGACGGGTTCGCCCAGGATTCCCGCATGGTGCGAGCGACCGCTTCCACCACCTCGGGTGCGGGCTGCGTCGTCGCGTTCGAGTCGAGGTAGATGCGCTCCACGCGGCGGAGTCTACCGCCCGCGCCAGGCGCGGTACTTCGCGATCAGCGCGTTGGTCGAGCTGTCGTGCGACGTCTTCGAGGGCTTCGCGCCCGAAAGCTCGGGAATGATCCGCTTCGCGAGCACCTTGCCGAGCTCGACGCCCCACTGGTCGAAGCTGTTCACGCGCCAGATCGAGCCCTGGACGAACACCTTGTGCTCGTAGAGCGAGATGATGCGGCCGAGCATGCGCGGCGAGAGCTGCTCGATGAGCATCGTGTTGGTCGGGCGGTTGCCCGTGAAGGTGCGGTGCGGGACGAGCCAGTCGGGCGTGCCTTCGGCGCGGACCTCGGCGGGCGTCTTGCCGAAGGCGAGCGCCTCGCTCTGGGCGAAGAAGTTCGCGAGCAGGATGTCGTGATGCTCGCCGCCCGCCTCGGAACCCACGGCATGCAGCGGCTTCGCGAACGCGATCAGGTCGCAGGGCACGGGCGAGGTTCCCTGATGGATCATCTGATAGAAGGCGTGCTGGCCGTTCGTGCCCGGCTCGCCCCAGATGACGGGGCTCGTCTGCCAGCGGCAGGGCGTGCCGTCGAGCTGGACGCGCTTCCCGTTCGATTCCATCTCGAGCTGCTGGAAGTAGGCGCTCAGGCGGTGCAGGTACTGGCAGTAGGGGAGCACGGCGACCGTCTCGCAGCCAAGGAAGTCGCGGTTCCAGATCCCGATGAGCGCGAGGATGTACGGCAGGTTCTTCTTCGGCGGCGCGGTGCGGAAGTGCTCATCCATGTCGCGGAAGCCCGCGAGGAGCTCGCGGAAGCCGTCGGGACCGATCGCGACCATCGTCGAGAGGCCGATCGCAGAGTCCATCGAGTAGCGGCCGCCGACCCAATCCCAGAAGCCGAACATGTTGGCGGTGTCGATGCCGAACTTCGCGACCTCGGCGGCGTTGGTCGAGACGGCCACGAAGTGCTTCGCGACGGCGGCGGGGTCCTTGAGCTTCCTGAGCGCCCAGGCGCGCGCGGTCTGCGCGTTCGTCATGGTCTCGATCGTGGTGAAGGTCTTCGAACTCACCACGAAGAGCGTCTCGGCGGGGTCGAGGTCGCGGGTCTTCTCGTAGAAGTCCTCGCCGTCGATGTTCGAGACATAGCGGCAGGCGATCGAGCGACCGGAAGAATCCCTTGTGAAGTCCTTCAGCGCCTCGTAGGCCATCACGGGGCCGAGGTCGGAGCCGCCGATGCCGATGTTCACGACCGTCTTGATGCGCTTGCCCGTGTGGCCGCGCCAGGCGCCGCTGCGGACGGCGTTCGCGAACTTCTCCATGCGCGCGATGACCTCGTGGACATCGGGGACGACATTGCGGCCGTCGACCTTGATGACCGCGCCCTTCGGCGCGCGCAGCGCGACGTGCAGCACCGCACGGTTCTCGGTGAGGTTGATGGCGTCGCCGGCGAACATCGCCTTCGTGTGCTTGGCCACGCCGCACTCGGCGGCGAGGGCGAAGAGCGCGTCCATCGTGGCGGCGTCGACGAGGTTCTTCGAGTAGTCGAGGTGGATGCCGAGCGCCTCGACGGCCAGCTTCGTTCCGCGCGACTTGTCCTTGGCGAAGACCGTGCGGAGGTCCATCGCGCGGCCCTTCTTGGCGAGGGCGGAGAGCTTTCGCCACGCCTTCGTGGTGTCGGGCGCGACATGCCACGCGGGCACGGCGGGGGCGGGGGAGGCGGACTTCGTCGCGGGGGTGGTCTTCTTCTTGGCGGCCATGGGACCCGCATCATCGGCAGAATCAGGCGCCGAAGTCGCGGGGCGGATGCCTGAGTCCGCGCGCCCGCGCTCGAATCGCTCTGCTAGTGTGCCGAAGTCCGATCAGGAGCAGCCCATGACCACCGCAGCCGCCAAGCCCACCGCCCGTCTCGCCGCCCTCGGCCAGTCGCTCTGGCTCGACAACATCACCCGTACGCTGCTCGACTCGGGCACGCTGGCGCGCTACATCCGCGAGCTGTCGGTGACGGGCCTGACCTCGAACCCGACGATCTTCGAGAAGGCGATCGGCTCGGGCAACGCCTACGACGCGCAGGTCGCGGAGCTCGCGGCCAAGGGCCACTCGATCGAGGAGATCTTCTTCGCCTGCGCGATCAGCGACCTGACGCGCGCGGCCGACCTGTTCGCCGACATCCACCGGAAGACGAACCGCGTCGACGGCTGGGTTTCGCTCGAGGTCTCGCCGCTGCTCG
>JBIIRG010000004.1:0-33964 GCA_044341665.1 Phycisphaerales bacterium
GCGCTTGCGATCGCCCGCCACTTCGGCTGCGAGGTCATCGTCACCAGCCGGCACGAATGGAAGTTGGAGAAGGCGCGAGCGCTCGGGGCGCATCACACCGTCCTCGACCGCGGCCACGACTGGTCGAAGGATGTGCGCACGCTCACGGCGCGGCGTGGCGTCGACCTCTGCGTGGACAGCGTCGGCAAGTCGATCCACGGCTCCTGCATCAAGAGCCTCGCCCGCGGCGGCACGTTCGCCACCTGCGGCGCAACGACAGGCCCTGATGCGGTGACGGACCTCACGCGGATCTTCTGGAATCAGCTGCGTCTGGTTGGCTCAACGATGGGTGACATGCGGGAGTTCCGCGAGGTGGTGTCGCTTCTTCGCTCAGGCGCGATCAGCCCCACGATCGACCGTGTGTTTGCGCCCAGCGAAGGCCGCGACGCGTTCGCGCGCCTGGAAGCGGGGGAGCAGTTCGGCAAGCTCGTGGTCGACTGGCGGCGCGTCTGAGAACAAAAGTGGCTGAGAACTTGAAACACACCCGACACGCCGTGGTTTTCGCGGCAAACTCCACCTTGCGTGGATGGAGCGGGGTGCCCCACGTATACTGTCGCCTTCCCGAGGGTTCGTCCTGATGAGCCAACCGACCGCACCAGCACCAACTCGCGCGCCCGTCACTCCCAAGCCGTCCCCGAAGACGCCGACCGAGCGGTTGCCGCTTTGGAACGTGCTGCTTCATAACGACGAGGTGAACGAGATGGGCTTCGTGATCGAGTCGCTGTGCCGGTTCGCAAGACTGAGCGTTCCCACCGCGACCCGTTGCACGATGGAGGCCCACAAAAAGGGCTTATCGCTCGTGCTGGCGACGCACCGAGAACACGCGGAACTGGTTGCGGAGCAGCTCACATCGCTGCGGCTGACGGTGACCATCGAGCCCGCGCTCTAAACTGCGTCCGAGAACGCGAATCTGTCCTAGCCAATAAAATCTTCGCTGCGGACGCACTCGTGCGTCCGCGGCGTTCGTTGTAGGGCGAACGCGGTGTTCGGCATGATTCTCGGACACGCCGATAACATTCCGATCCGCTTTCTCTTGAAACTTGTGCAACTCAACCGAAGAGAGAGGTGCGGTTTTATGAGTTGTCGGAAAGATTCTGTTTGGATCGTCCGATCACGGACTCATATTTAGAAAGTCGCGTCGCCATCGCGCGCTGTCTCCGAACAGCTCGTGACCAAGACGCGAGAGGTGAGCGAACCCGTCCGTTTCGGAGTTCGTGCAGAGTCCCCGGTTGAGCGTCGAGTGACCTCAGCCTTCAGTCGTGGTCCGAAATGGACCCTTTTCTAGGAGCGATGCGATGAAGAATCTCAGTGGTACGAGCCTGCTCGTGTCCACCGTCCTTGCGACGGCTGGCTTTACGACGCTGGCGATGGGCCAGGTCGCCAACGACGAGTGCTCGGGAGCGATCGCGCTCACCGCGGGTACGGCCGTTGCGTTTGACACGACCAACGCGACGTCGAGCGCCGACGCTGCGCCGACCGATGCGCAGTGCACCGGCACCTTCCTCGAGTGGGGCACGAGCAACAAGGACGTGTGGTTCAGCTATACCGCGACCGGTGCTGGCACGATCGACCTGTCGACCTGCCTCGCCGGCGGCTACGACACCTCGATGGTCGTGTACTCGGGCTCGTGCGGCGCGCTGACCCAGGTCGGCTGCAACGGCGACGCTCCGGCGGACGCTGCCTGCCAGAACTTCTTCTCGAAGATCACCGGTCTGGCCGTGACCTCGGGCACCACCTACTACGTCCGCGTCGGCGGCTACACCGATCCGGCCACCGGCGTGGCGTTCGGCGCGGCTTCTATGCTGCTCACCTTCACCCCCGCTGGCGCTGGCTGCCCGGCGACCGGCGGCTGCGGCGTCGTGCACGCGACCCCGGGCTGCGAAGACGCGGCCTGCTGCACCGCGGTGTGCGCTGCGAACCCCCTCTGCTGCGAAATCGGCTGGGACGAGACCTGCGTGCAGGGCGCTGTCGCTGCCTGCGGCATCTTCGTTCACCAGTGCATCACGCCGAACGCTGCGGTTGCCAACGACTGCGCGCCCGCCGCGACCGTCGTGACCGGTGACACCAGCCGCGTCGTGAACAACGCCGGCTGCAACACCGACGGACCGAACCACCCGGCCGCCACCTGCGCCTCGGGCAACGACTTCTTCCTGAACGACGTGTGGTACCGCTTCCAGTCGCCGGCCAACGGCTCGCTGCGCGTGTACACCTGCAACAACTCGACCTTCGACACCAAGCTCGCGGTCTACAACATGGGCACCGACGCGGCCGCCTATGACTACGACACGCTCAACACGACCCTCGTCGGCTGCAACGACGACGGTTCGACCGAGTGCCAGACCAACGCGACCTTCGCGTCCGACCTGACCGTCAATGTTGTCCAGAACAACTGGTACCTCGTCCGCGTTGCGACCTACGACGTTCCGGGCACCTGCACGGTCTTCATCGACATGCCCGAGCCGTGCGCGCTTCCCGCGCAGACCGGCGTCGAGGCCGAGGCCTGCGGTTCGGCCACCAACAACGGCTGCAACGCCGCTGGTGAGACCGAGACCATCATCGTTGGCTCGCGCACCAAGGGAACCTTCGCCACCTTCACCGATCCGGTGAGCGGCGCGAACACCCGCGACACCGACTTCTACCGTCTCGATGTGGCTGCTGACACCCAGGTCACGGTCAACATCTACTCGCGTTCGTTCGTGACCGGCCTCGTGCTCGGTGGCAACGTCACCACGGCGGCCTGCGCTGGCGTGAACGTCCTCGGCACGGCCTCGGGCAACTGCCCGTCGACCGGCTCGGTGTGCCTCAACCCCGGCACCTACTACATCTTCGTTGCTCCGTCGTCCTTCACGGGTCTCCCCTGTGGCAGCGGCGTGGCGAACGACTACGTGGTCGAAGTGCTCGGCGCTCCGGCGTCGTGCCCCGACGTCCTCGATCAGGTCTGTGCTGACCCGAGCGTCAACAGCTACGTCTCGTCGACCGCTGCGGTCGGTGGCGGCCTCGTGGCCTGCGCCGTGAACGCTGCGTTCCCGGCCTGCACCAACGCTGGTACCACGGTCAACACCTACGCCCGTCCGATGCCGGCCGGCGCGATCGGTGGCTCGATCACCTGCCTCAACTTCGGCGCCTTCTCGGTTCGCCGCAACGTCAACGCCGGCAACACGGCGTGCGCCAACTTCGCCTCGGATCTCCCGCTGCCCGCCACCATCGGCGTGTACGAGGACGTCGACGGCGGCGCTCCGCGCAACAAGATCGTGACCACCGGCGACGGCAACGACCTCCGCCTGATCGAGACCCGCGAGGTGCTCATCCCCGGTGGCGCGTACCTTGCCAACCTCGACTTCGATCCGCCGCTCTGCCTTGATGGCGTGGCTGGCAACATCGTGGTCGTGATGGACTGCCCCGACCTCTACACGGCTGGCCTGACGCCGAGCATCCCCGATGCTGCGGGCTACGGTCTCCGTCCGAGCGGTGGCGCGGTGACGGGCGAGGGCTCGGGCACCTACTGCCGCCTCTCGTGCGCTGATGCTGCTGCGGCGTACGTCCTCACCGAGACCCTCGGTGCGACCTTCACCGCCCAGTGGGTTGTCTCCTTCAACGGTGACTTCGCTGGTTGCGGCACGCCGTGCCCGACCGATCTCAACGGCGACGGCGTGACCGGTTCGGCCGACCTCTCCATCCTGCTCAACGGCTGGGGCGGCACGAGCCCGGACCTCAACGGCGACGGCTCGGTCGGTTCGGCGGACCTCTCGGTCCTCCTGAACGGCTGGGGCGCCTGCCCGTAATCCCTTGAGGGATCACGTGCACGCCTGAGCAATCAGGTCAAGCAAAGACTCCACGGACCCCTGGCTTCGGCCAGGGGTCCGTGTGTTTTTGACGCGCGCGACTTCAGAGAGGGTCCGCGTTGTCTTTTCGCCGCGATCCGCAACCCGAATTGTGCGATCCCGAATACCCTCGCCACTTCGCGACCGACCGTGGGCGCGAGAGAAACGGGAGTCCCTCGTGCGCAAGTTCCTCATCGTGGTGGCGGTCGTCCTCGGCCTGCTGGTCGTTGGCCTGGTGGTGGCCGGGCCATCGGCGCTCGCATTCATGCCGTCATTTGGCGCGGGGGGCAAGGCGCTGCCCGTGCGCATTGCGACCACGACCAAGCGCGAGCTCGTCGAGACGGTGTCGGCGCCCGGTGAGCTGGACCCCGAGATCAAGGTCGATGTCTCGGCCGAGGTGAGCGCCCGCATTCTCGAGCTGCCCTTTCGCGAGGGTGCGACGGTGCGCCAGGGCGAGGTGATCGTGAAGCTCGACGACCGCGACCTGAAGGCGTCGCTCGATGCGCAGGTCGCGCAGCGTGACGGCGAGCGCTTTCGCCTGCGCTCCGAGCAGGAGCGGCTCGCCAGCCCGACCTCGCAGCTTGCCAACGCGCGCGCCGCGCTGGAGCGCCAGGAGTCGCTCTTCAAGACGGGTGACGTGAGCCGTGCGGATCTCGACAACGCCATCGCGCGCGTGCGCGACCTCGAGGCGCAGATCGCGTCGGCCAAGGAAGGGCTGTCGGTGATCGAGAGCTCGCTGGCGGCGGCTGAGGCGAACATCGAGCGCGCGCGCGAGCTCCTCAAGAAGACCACGATCACGGCGCCGATCGACGGGCAGATCACCGAGCTCAACGCCGAGCAGGGCGAGCTTGTGGTCGTCGGCACCATGAACAACGCGGGCACCAAGATCCTCACGATCGCCGACCTCGGCTCGGTGCGGCTCAAGTCGAAGGTGGCGGAGAGCGACGTCGCGCGCGTGAAGGCGGGTCAGCCGGCCACGGTGCGCGTGAACGCCTACCGGAACCGCGAGTTCAAGGGCACGGTCGAGCGCGTGGCGCTTGCGCGCGGCACTGAGCAGTCGTTCGGCTCCTCTGCGGGCGGCACGGGCGGCGGGCAGGGCGGCTGGTTCAAGTGCGAGGTCAAGCTCGATCTCACCGAGGGCGAGACGCTGCTGTCGGGGCTCGCTGCGAACGTCGACATCGTGGTCGCCACGACGCAGGGGCTGCTGATCCCGAGCCAGTCGCTGCTCGAGAAGAAGCTCGACGACCTGCCCAAGGACATCGCCGAGAGCCCGCTCGTCGACAAGGTCCGCAAGAAGGCGATCGTGGTGTTTCGCATGGTCGATGGCAAGGCGGTGCTGACGCCGATCAAGACGGGCGCGTCGAACCTGACCGACACCATGGTGGTCGAGGGGCTGTCGGAGGGCGATGTGGTCGTCACGGGTCCGTACCGCGTGCTCGAGCGGCTCAAGCAGGGTGACGCCATCCGCGAGGAGACCGCGGAGGATGCCGCACAGGCGGGCATGGGAGCGCCGAATGGCTGATGCCGCGCACGAGCGTCCGCTGATCCAGGTGGTCGGCCTGACCAAGATCTACCGCGTGGGCGTGGAGACGATCCATGCACTGCGCGGGCTTGATCTCGCCATCGGGCGCAACGAGATGGTTGCGATCATGGGCTCGTCGGGCTCGGGCAAGAGCACGCTCATGAACATGCTCGGTTGCCTCGACCGGCCGACGGCGGGTGCGTACTTCCTCAACGGCCGCGATGTGAGCCGGATGGGCGCCAAGGAGCTCGCGCAGGTGCGCAACGAGGAGATCGGCTTCGTGTTCCAGAGCTTCGAGCTCCTTCCTAGGCAGACTGCGCTTGAGAATGTCGAGCTTCCGCTGATCTACGCCCAGGGTGGCTGGCGCGGACGAAAGCAGCGCGCGCTGGCGGCGCTCGACCGCGTCGGGCTGTCGAAGCGCGTCGACCACCGTCCGAACCAGCTGTCGGGCGGACAGCGCCAGCGCGTGGCGATCGCGCGGGCGATCCTGAACAAGCCGTCGATCCTGCTTGCCGATGAGCCGACCGGCAACCTCGACAGCGCGACCACGGCGGAGATCCTGGCGCTCTTTCGCCAGCTGCACGCCGAGGGGCAGACCGTGGTGATCGTGACGCACGAGGACGAGGTGGCGGCGCACTGCCAGCGCGTGGTGCGCCTTCGCGACGGCCGCGTGCTCAGCGACCTGCCGACCGCGCAGGATGTGGCGGGGCGGCACCTCGAGCACATCGGAAAGGCGGGTGGCTGATGCTCAATCCGCTGTTCTGGCTGCAGGCGATCTCGCTGGCGTTCTCGCAGATCTGGGCGAACAAGTCGCGCGCGTTCCTGACGGCGCTCGGTATCATCGTGGGCGTGGGCAGCACGACCGCGGTGATCGCGGCGCTCACGGGACTCAAGGCCAAGGTGCTCACCGAGTTCGAGTCGGTGGGCGCGAGCAAGTTCTTTGTGTTTCCCGACCGGCCCGACAACGCGCCGCGCAACATGTACCCGTGGGAGAAGATCCTGCTCAAGCCCGACGAGGCGCGTGCCATCCGCGACGAGTGCACGCTGGTGAAGGCGATCACACCCATCACCGAGGTCGGGCTTGACGTCGAGTCGGGCGACAAGCGGATCGAGGGCATCACCATCGCGGGCATCTGGCCCGACTGGCACGAGATCCAGAACCGATTCGTGCAGGAAGGCCGGCCCTTCACCGAGATCGACATCGACAGCGAGCGGCAGGTGTGCCTGATCAACGAGGACGCGATCCGCGAGCTCAATCTCGCGGCGAATCCCGTGGGCGAGGCCGTGCTGATCGGCGGACGGCGCTTCATGATCGTGGGCGTGGTCGAGACGACGCAGGCGCGGTTCTTCGGCATGAACACGTCGAGCGCGGAGATCTTCATCCCGTTCTCGGTGGCGGAGAAGATGCAGGAGCGCAACTTCTTCATGCGCATCGAGGGACTGTTCGCGAGCCCTGAGATGGCGCAGGAGGCGGAGGATGAGGTGCGCTTCGTGCTGCGGCGCATACGAGGCTTGTCGCCGGGCGAGCCGCAGACGTTCCAGGTCGCCGCGATCGACCGCTTCATCGAGCAGTTCAAGGCGCTTGCCGCGGGCATCACGGCCATCGCGGGCGGCATCGTGGGCATCTCGTTGCTCGTGGGCGGCATCGGCATCATGAACATCATGCTGGTGTCGGTGAGCGAGCGGACGCGCGAGATCGGGTTGCGCAAGGCGGTCGGAGCGACACCGATGGCGATCCTGATGCAGTTCCTGCTCGAGGCCGTGACGCTCTGCCTGGTGGGCGGGTTCATCGGCATCGCATTCGGGCGCCTCGCGGCGTTCGGGCTCACCAAGATCCCGGGCGCGCAGCTCGAGCAGGCCGACGTGCCGTTCTGGGCGGTGGTGCTGAGCTTTGCGTTCAGCGCGCTCACGGGCATCGTGTTCGGCATGTTCCCGGCCATCAAGGCGTCGCGCCTGGATCCGATCGAGGCGCTGCGGCACGAGTGAGCGATGGCGTGTGGTGTTCGGAGTGTTGCGAAGCGAAGGTCTCCCATGCGAACGACAGTGATCCTGGTCCCGCTCACCGTGCTGGTTGCGACGCTTCCTGCGTGCAAGTCGGGCCTGTTCGAGGGCGAGGGCTCGAAGTGGCGCGCCGACGACGAGCAGCTCAAGCGGATCGATGCGCTCGACCCCGCCGCGGCGTCGACGGCTGCGCCGGTGTCGCTCGAGGATGCGGCCAAGAAGACGCTCGATGAGATCACGGTGGCTGCGCCGCCGAAGGATCCCGTGGCGCTGACCATCGCCGATGTGCGCGCGGCGGCGCTTTCGAACAACCTGGAGCTGCGGACGGCGCTGGTCGATCCTGCGATCGCGCGGGCGAACATCTCGGCGGAGGAGGCGAAGTTCGAGGGCGCGTTCTTTGCGAGCGCTCGGCGTGACGACAACAGCGTGTTCGCGGATCTCGCGTCGGGCCAGGCGACGAGTTCGGACTCGTTCGAGGCGGGCCTTCGTCTGCCGCTCGCGACGGGCGGCGAGATCGAGATCTCCTCGCCTGTGACGCGAGGTGCGGATGGAATCTCCTTCGGCGCGCCGGGCGAGGATTGGCTCGCGGCGCTGTCGCTGTCGATGAGCCAGCCGCTGCTGCGCGGCGCGGGCGTGGCGACCAACACGCACTCGATCCGCGTGGCGGAGTGGCAGGGGCAGATCTCCGACGCGCGCACCAAGCTCGAGGCGATCCGCGTGCTGTCGAACGCCGACACGGCGTACTGGAACCTCTACTCGGCGTATCGCGAGCTCGACGTGCGGCGCGCGCAGTACGACGTCGCGGTCAAGCAGCTCGAGCGCGCCCGCCGGCGCGTGGCGCAGGGCGAAGGGCCTGAGATCGAGGTGATCCGCGCCGAGAGCGGCGTGGGGCGCACGCTCGAGCAGATCATCGTGGCGGACTCGAATCTCAGGATCAGGCAGCGCGCGCTCAAGCGGCTGATGAACCGCGAGGATCTTCCTGTGTCGAGCGGAACGCCGCTGAAGCCCGCGAGCGATCCGAATCCGATGGGCCTGACCCTTGATGGCGCGGCGCTTGCCGAGCAGGCGATCGCGAACCGCATGGAGATGCTCGAGCTCGAGCTGCAGCTGGCGATCGACGCGAGCGAGGTGGATTTCCGCAAGAACGCGGCGTTGCCGCTGTTCGTGGTCGACTACGGCTACAACGCGCAGGGGCCGGGCACGAGCGCGGGCGATGCGTACGGTGCGATCGGCGATGCGGACAGCTTCAACGTCGGGTTGCGCGCGGAGATTCCGCTGGGAAACGAAGCCGCCACGTCGCGCGTGCATGCGGCGATCCTGGCGCGCGTCCAGCGGCTTGCGACGCGCGAGGCGCGTCGGCAGGCGATCCGTACCGAGGTGTTCGATGCGCTCGATGCGCTTACCCAGAGCTGGCAGCGCATCCTGGCGGCGCGGCTCGAGACGGTGCTGGCGGCGCGCACGCTTGCGGCGGAGGAGCGGCAGTTCGACGTGGGGCTGCGGACCAGCACGGATGTGCTCGACGCCAGTGCGAGCCTGGCCGATGCGCAGAGCCGCGAGGTGGCGGCGCTCGCGAGCTACCAGATCGCGTTGGTGGACATCGCGTTTGCCACGGGTACATCGCTCGGGGCGGCGCGTATTCGCTTCGAGGCGTTCTCGTCCGAGGAACTCGAGGCGCTCGAGCAGGCCGACGGCGCGGTGACCACCGATGGCGGTGCATCGATCACCGGCGGCGCCGGCGGCTGAAGAGTTGCGGGAATCTCGGCCGTGGCGCTGGTTTGCGCGCGGAGCGATTCGTATACTCCGCCTTGTCTTTCACAATCGGGGCCGACCAGAATCGACCGGACGCACCCGGTCCATCGTTGCGAGCCGTGGAGCATGCAGGCCACGTAAAAAGTATGCAAACCATAACTGCCAACACGCAGTACGCTCTCGCGGCCTAATCCCCGCGACGTGGAGCGGATCCGACGCCCGGTAGGATCCGCCCGCGCAAAAAACCGGGCTGGTTCCAAGGCGATGCCTTACCGCTGAGGAACGAGAACACAGTCAGGCTGGCTTGGGTTTGGCGCCCGCCGTCCGCGGATGACCCAGGCGAGATTGAAAGAACGGAAACGCTCGTTGACGCGGTGGGCAGGACGTATCGGGACGGGGGTGCGAATCCCCCCGGCTCCAGTGTTTTCCGATGCGACTTTCGTTGGCGGCCCTAAGACGGGCCGCCAACATCTTCGCATCGGGCTCGGATTTCCGATGCGACTTTCGTTGGCGGCCCTAAGGCGGGCCGCCAACATCCTCGCATCGGGAGCAAGGACGCGATTTCTCGCGCTTCCTGAGGTTCCGTCCAATCGGCCCCGTGGGTTTTCGTACGTTCCTGAGGCCGCGTTCGGCTGAGGATGGCATGAACACCCGATCGAACCCATCGATGACCCAGACCAACTGGGACCTGATTCGCGATGCAGCGAGCGGGTCGTCGACCGCGAAGGCGAGCCTCAATGCCGTCATGAAGCGGGCGTGGCCTGCGGTGTACGCATACATCCGCGCCACGGGTCGGCGCAGCGAGGATGCGACGGAGCTCACGCAGGCGTTCATCTGCGATGTGTTTCTCTCGCGGCACCTGCTCGAGAAGGCCGACCAGGCGCGGGGGCGGTTCCGCACGCTTCTGCTCGGAGCGGTGCGCAACTATCTCGCCGATGTGCATCGGCGCACGCACGCGCAGTCGCGCAGGCCGGCGACGGGAATCGTGTCGATCGAGGCTGCGAGCGACGGTGGTGCGGGCTTCACATCCGATGCGGGCGACGGATCGCCCGAGCGCGCGTTCCATGCGCGGTATCTGGCTGGGCTCATCCGCACGGCAAGCGAGCGTCTACATCGCGAGCTCGAGGCCGACGGCGACGCCGCGTCGTGGGAGCTCTTTCGCGTGCGGGTGCTGCAGGCGGCGTTCCAGGGCGATGCGCAGGGATACGACGAACTGGCGCCGCGACTCGGCCTCGACCGTGGCCAGTGCGCGGCCAAGCTGCTGGTGGCGAAGCGTCGGTTTGCCGCGCTCCTGATGGATGAACTGCGCGCGACGGTGTCGGACCCCGATGCCGTGCGCGAGGAAGTCGGCGACATCCTGTCGCTGCTGAAGGGACGATGACGATGATGGAGTTTCCAGGTCTTCCTTCGGATCACCTCGATGGCAGCGGGGGCGTCGATGACGACAAGAGCGGATCGCACGCCGCGCAGTCGCTCGGTGACACGCTGCGGTGGGCGTTCGAGCTCGACGAGTCGCCGGCGATCGCGGGTGCGACCTTCCTGACGCGCGAGATCATTCCCGCTGCGCGCGACCCGTTTGACGCGATCACCACGAGTGCCGCGTCGCTGCAGCAGCTCGAGGACCTGAAGGGTGCCTACAAGATGCTGCGCACGACGGGCGCGACGGCGCCGGAGCGGAGCCTGGCGGCGCGCCTGTATGCGGCCACCATCGCCGCCGCGCTCGTGCGGCACGGGACGCTGATCACGCGTCAGACGCCGTTCGCGCTGGCGAAGGCCTTCGAGGAACTGGCGGCGGATTCGGAGATGCCGGAACGCATCCGCGAGATCGGCGGGCTGGCGCTCGACGCCCTCGGCAAGCACGGTTGAGCGGGCCTGCGCTACGCGCCGCGCATGTGGTTGGCGGCGTTGTACGCGGCGACCTTGTAGCACTCTGCGAGCGTCGGGTAGTTGAACACCGTCTCGAGGAAGTAGTCGAGCCCGCCGCCGAGCGTGAGCACGGCCTGGCCGATGTGCACGAGCTCGGTCGCCTGTGTGCCGATGCAGTGGACACCGAGGAGCTTGCGCGTCTCGCGGTGGAAGATCATCTTGAAGACGCCGCTCGAGTCGCCGAGGATCTGGCCGCGTGCGATCTCCTCGTAGCGTGCGACGCCGACCTCATAGGGGACCTTCTGCGCGGTGAGCTCCTGCTCGTTGGCGCCGACCATGGAGATCTCGGGGATCGCGTAGATGCCGTAGGGGAAGCCTGCAGGCGTGGGCTTGGCCTCGACGCCGAACATGTGGCAGACCGCGAGGCGGCCTTGCTCGCTGCTGGTCGAGGCGAGGGCGGGGAAGCCGATGACGTCGCCTGCGGCGGAGATGTGCGGCACGTCGGTCTGGTACGTGTCGTTGACCTTGAGGCGGCCGCGGTCGTCGGCGGTGATGCCGGCCTTGTCGAGCGCGAGCTGCCTGGTGGCGCCGATGCGGCCGATCGAGAAGAGGACGGCGTCGACCTCGATGTGCTTGCCGCTCTCGAGGTCGATGGCGGCGCCGCGCGGGTTGTCGATGCCGCGGATCTTCTTCACCGCCTCGCCGAGGCGGAACGTGACGCGCTTCTGGCGCATCTGGTGCATGAGCTCCTCGACGATCTCGAGGTCGCAGAAGTCGAGCATGCGCTCGTGCCGGTCGACGACGGTGACCTCGACGCCGAGCTCGGCGAACATCGAGGCGTACTCGATGCCGATGACGCCGCCGCCGACGATCGCGAGCGACTTGGGGAGCTTGGCGAGGTTCACGATGTCGTCGCTCGTGAGGATCGTCTCGTGGTCGGCGTCGACGGGCGGCGGAGCGGGGACGCTGCCCACCGCGATGAGGATGTGCTCGGCGGTGGCCTGGCGGTCGAGCGGGCCGCCGTTGATCGTGATCGTGTGCGGGTCGGCGAAGCGCGCGGTGCCGGGGATCAGGTCGATGTTGTTGCGCGCGAGCTGGCGCGCGACGACGTCGAGCTCGCGCTCGATGACGGTGTTGACGCGGTGGAGGAGGTCCTTCATCGTCGGGCGCGGGCGGTCGGTCGGCACGCCGTGCGCCAGCATGGGGATGTGCGTGAGCGACAGCACGGCCTCGCGGAAGGTCTTGCTCGGAACCGTGCCCGTGTGGAGGCATACGCCGCCGACCATGCGCGAGCGCTCGATGATGCCGACGCGCTTGCCGAGCTTGGCCGCCTGCACGGCGGCGCGCTGGCCGGCGGGACCGCTGCCGAGGACGAGGAGGTCGTAGTCGAAGTTCGTTCCTGCGGCGCGCATGGGTCGGACGATACACTCGACGCATGAGCCGTGTGTACGGGTCGTTCCGCATCGTCTTCGTCTGCACTGGGAACATCTGCCGCAGTCCTGCGGCGGAGAACGTCTTTCGCGAGCATGCGCGGCGGGCGGGGCTGCTGCCCGACCTCGCGATCGACTCGGCGGGCACGGGCGACTGGCACGAGGGCGAGGGCATCGACCCGCGCTCGGTGCAGGCGCTGCGCGCCGCGGGGTATGCGGCCGAGGGCTATGCGCGCGGGCTGCGGAGCGGCGAGCTCCCGCGTCACGATCTCGTCGTGTGCATGGATCGATCGCATGTGCGTGAGGTCATCGCGCGTGGTGCGCCACAGGACCGGGTCGTGCTCGTCCGCGAGTTCGATGGTGGGCGCTCGCACGACGAGGTGCCCGATCCGTACTACGGCGGCGACGCGGGATTCGACGAGATGATCCGCATGCTCGAGGCCGCGATGGAGGGGCTCGTTGCCCGCGTGCGTGAGGAAATCGCGCAGAAACGCGGAGGTTCGTGATGGAGCTCGATGTCGAGTCGATGACGGTGGGGATGCGCTACAACCTGCTGCTCGGGGCGGTCGTGCCGCGGCCGATCGCGGTGGTCGGCACCATGAACGCGGCGGGGCAGCACAATCTCGCGCCGTTCTCGTTCTTCAGCGCGGTGTCGAGCGAGCCGATGGTGCTGATGTTCTGCCCCGTGAGCCGGGGCGACGCGGGCGAGAACGACTCGCTGCGCAACGCGAAGCCCGTGTCCGAAGGCGGCACTGGTTGCTTCTCGGTGAGCCTGGCGACCGAGGAGAACATCGTGAAGGTCGTGAAGTGCGCTGCGGACCTGCCGCATGGCGAGAGTGAGTTCGACTACGCGGGGCTGACGGCGCGGATGTGCGCGCGGATCCGCGCGCCGTACATGGCGGAGAGCCCGATCCACTTCGAGTGCGAGACGATCGAGGTGAAGCGCTTTGCGCCAGGGGTGCCGTTTGGCGGGAATGCGGTGTTCGGTCGCGTGATCCACGCGCGCGTCGACGATGCCCTGGCGCACGCGCGGATGCACGTCGATTCGGCGCAACTGTGCGCGGTCGGGCGGTTGGGCGGCAACTGGTATGCGCGGACGGGGGATCGGTTCGAGCTTGGGCGTGGGTGAATGCGCGCGTGAAGTGTGCGCTTTTGGCAGCGGTTGGCGCCCTCGTTCGTCTGGAGGGGAGCGATGACGGGAATCCCGGATCCTCTCCAGCGCGCGTGGCTCGGCGCGTTCTACCGCGCGCATCACCGCGCGCTTGCGGCGTATGCGGCGGCGCTCACGCGGTCGCGCGACGAGGCCGAGGATCTCGTGCACGAGGCGCTGGTGGGGATGCTGGCCGTGCGCGGGCCGATCGAGAATCCCGAGGCGTACGCGTATCGGGCGATCCGCAACCGGGCGTTCGATCGGTTGCGGCGGGTGCCGCAGCGCGAGGTGCTGGGTTTCGAGGCGGGGCGGTCGATCGACGGGATGGGCGGTTCGCCTGCGGATGCGTCGGATTCATCGGCGTTGCAGGGTGCGCTCGCGTCGCTCGCGCCGGCGGCGGCCGAGGTCGTGGTGCTCCATGCGCGTTCGGGGCTGAGTTTCCCGCAGATCGCGGCGGTGCTCGACGAGCCCGTGGGGACGGTGTCGGCGCGGTACTCGCGCGCGCTCGCGGAGATGCGGGTGTACCTGGCGAAGGAGGAGCAGCATGGATGAGCGGGCGATCGAGCGGGCGCTGCGTGCGGCGGCTGGACCGGCGTTCCGTGCGGGTCATGAGGCGCGGCTCGACACGCGGCTCGACACGCGGTTGGACGCGTGCGGTGGCGCGACGCGGCACGGGCACGCGCGCTGGTGGCGCGTGGTCGCGGCGCTGGTTGCGCTTGTCGGAGCTGTGTGGCTGATCGTCGCGTGGAGCGGCGGTCGCCCGCACGCGGTGGCGCGCGTTACGGCGGTGCCGGTCTATTGGAGTCGCGATGGGGAGGCGGTGCGGTTGGACATCCGCCGCTGGACCTGCGACGGTTGCGTGACGGATTCATCGGAGCGGCCGACGCGCCGCGAAGGAGTGAGGCCATGAACGGGACAGGCATCAACGGGACAGGCATGAACTGGACGGGTATGCGTTGGCGCTGCGCGCGGAGCGCGATGCTGGCGCTTGGCTGCGCGACGGTCGCGGCCGCGGGGGTCATCGAGAGTGGTGCGGTCGAAGGCGTCGCGGTTGGGGTTCGCACGCATGATGTGGCACCTCCCGCTGCGCCAGCCGAGTCGCAGATCATGGTGACGCTGCGCGTCTTCCAGCTGCGAACCAGCGGCGAAGCTGCGGCGGTCGATGGCGGGGATGCAGGCGCGGCTGCGGGGCGTCCGCAGATACCGACACTCCAGGTGCCGTTCCTCAAGGATCTGCCGTTCGTCGCGGCGAAGGATGCGCCCGAGGTGCGGGTCGCGATGGCCGGCAAGGAGATCGACCGGCTTGCGGCGGAGGCGGCGGAGCATTGCATCTCGGCGCCGAGGCTGTTCGTGCGGTCGGGTCAGGAGGCCGCGGTGCAGATCGGCCGCGAGGTGGCGGTCGAGTCGATGCAGCCGACGGGCGAGGCCGGCGTCTTCCGCCTGGTGCGCGGCGAGCCGCAGTTCGAGGGGATGCGCTTCGAGGTCCTCGCGGAGGCGGGGAGCGGCGGAAGCGTGGCCGTCCGCAAGCTCGTCATGAAGTTCGACCAGATGGTGGGGCGCGAGGCGGTCGAGGGCACGTCGCTCCAGGTGGGCGCGCCGATCATGCGGTCGCGCGCGTCGACGCACGCGCTCACGCTGAAGGCGGGTCAGCGCGCGGTGCTGTCGGCACCGGCGCTCGATGAAAGCGGCGAGACGCTGCTCGTCGTGCTCGAGGCGGCGGTGGTGGAGAGTCCCGGCGAGGAGTCGAAGCCGCACACGAAGGACGCGGGCGGGCGGTAGGCGCGCGGCGGATCCGTCAGACAGCGCCTAGGCGCTCGTACCATCAGAGTCCGTGCGTATCGCCAAAGGCCGCCGCCGCAGCGGCGGCCGCTCAAACGCCGCGTCAGCCGTTCTTGCGGGCGAAGTCGGTCATGAAGTCGGCGAGGAGTTCGCAGCCCTTCACGGGGAACGCGTTGTAGATCGACGCGCGCATGCCGCCGGCCTCGCGGTGGCCGAGGAGGCCGAAGAGGCCGTGCTTCTCGGCTTCGGCGACGAACTTCGCGTCGAGGTCGGCCTTCGGCGTCTTGAAGCAGACGTTGAGGTGCGAGCGGCACCACTTCTCGGCGGGCCAGGAGTAGAAGCCGCCGGAGTTGTCGACGGCGTCCCAGATGAGGTTCGCCTTGTAGGCGTTGTTCTTGGCGATCGCCTCGGGGCCGCCGACCTTGAGCGTCCACTCGGCCATGAGGCCCATCACGCGCACGGCGAAGGTGGGCGGCGTGTTGAGGATCGACTTGGCGTTGGCGTGGTCCTCGAAGCGGAGGATCTGCGGGAGCTTCTGCGTGGCGCTGGCGATGAAGTCCTTGCGCGCGACGATCAGGCTCGCGCCCGAGGCGCCGAGGTTCTTCTGGCCTGCGGCGAGCACCATCGCGTGCTTGGTGAAGTCCCAGGGGCGCGAGAAGATGTCGCTGGTCGCGTCGCCGATGAGCGGGAGGCTCGTCTCGGGCGGGGCCCAGAAGGTCGTGCCTTCGACCGTGTTGTTCTGGCAGTAGAGGAGGTACTTCGCGCCCTTCGGCTCGGTGAACTCGCCGTTCTTGGGGACGCGCGAGTACTTGGCGGGGAGCGCGCGGCCGTCGAAGGCGATGGCCGCGGTGCGGCAGCGCGCGGCCTCGGTGTAGGCCTTGTAGGACCAGATCGAGGTGTCGATGTAGGCGGCGGTCTCGTGCTCGCCCACGAAGTTGAGCGGCAGGAGGCCGAACTGCATGGTGGCGCCGCCGGGCATGAAGAAGACGGCGTAGTCGCTGCCGACGCCCGCGGCCTTGCGGCAGGCGGCCTCGGCCTCGTTGTTGATCGCGTCGTAGAGGGCGCCGCGGTGCGAGAGCTCGAGGAGGCCGATGCCACCGCCGCGGCAGTCGATGAGTTCGTCGCGGAGTTGCTCGAGCACGCTCTCCGGCATGCAGGCGGGACCCGCGCTGAAGTTGTAGACGCGGCCCTTGGCGGGCGTCTGCGGGAAGAGCGTGCGGGCGACGGATGCGGCGGCGGGGGTCATGGTTGGCACGGGATCCTCGGTACGCGGAGTGCGAGGAGCGATGGTAGCACCATCAGATCGGTGCCTGGCACGTGCCAGATAGTGCACGGCAGTGCACGACACGTGCCGGGTTGCGCGGAGGCGGTGCGTAAGCCTTGCTGCTGCAGACGCTTGAGCACTGGAGTCTTGGGGTTCACGGCGCGCGCCGTGCAGTGACGGTGAGTGTGCGGCAGGTGCCAGGCACCGTTCGGTTAGATGGAGGCTTGGCGGAGGCCGACGATGAGGCCGGGTGGGATGTCGATTGCGGCGCCCGCGAAGATCAGGCTGAGCGGGCTCGGGCGCGGGGTTGGGTGGGTCTTGGGGGCGGTGGCCCCGAGGATGGTCCCGCGGATGGCCGTGAGGATCTCCGCCGTCGCCTGGGCCTCGAAGCCGGAGTAGGTGGTTCCTTCTGCGGTGGTGCCGTGAAACACAGGTCGTTGCTTGGCCTCGCTCTCGAGGAGCGCACGAAAGGCAGCGGTGCCGGCGGCGTCGGGGGCGAGGGCAAGCGGCTGCAGCTCGATGTCGAGTCCTGCTCGCGAAGGTGTGGGGACGGGCGTGGCGCCAGCGATGGCGACGAGCGCCGCGAACGTTCGCACGCCACCTGCACTCACGCGGAGTACGAGCACACGCTCGGAGAGCACGGTGTAGACGCCCGCGACGATGAGCTCCTCGAAGGACCCGCGAAACCGGGCGTCGTCGAGCGATGCGATCGCAGCGAAGCGCCGACTGTCGGTCGTCTCGTCGCCTGTGGCTTCGCGTGCCACCACGATTGCTGCGGCCGTGCCGGCTGGGACGGCGAAGCGCGCGACGGGAGCGATGTCCATGATGGCTTTATACCGCGCGGTGCCTCAAGGTGTTTCTCAAGCGTGACGAGGCGAAACGCCGACCTTTCTGCGTCCCATGCTCGCCACGCTTGAACAGAGGTCCGACGCCCGCCATGCGGTGGGAGTCTCGTTCGACGCATGGTGGCCGGGTCGGGAGCGGCTGCGACCCGACTTTCGCATCGATCGCCGCGGTGGTGGCCGGTGGGCGGTGCGGGGGACGGCCACGATGCTGGCGCTTGGCGTCGATCTCGGTGTGCTGGTGGAGCTCGATGCGCTTGAGTGCGCGCCGTGGTGGCTCGCGGGCAGTTCCATCACCCCGATCACCGTCGGCACGCGCGTGACGATCGGGTTCAGCCATCCGAACTGCCGGCCGAGCACGGCCATCGTGGAGCGCTGCGAGCGTCGGCCAGGCGCCGAGGGATACCGCATCGCGGTGCGGTTCGACGGCGGACTCGCGCTCTGAGGCGCGCGTGGGATTCGATCGGCGGCGAATTCACTCTGTAGCGCCTGTGCAGGGCTGTGACGGCTAGGAGGGCGCCGAGGGGCCCCGTCGGCGGTCGAATCGACCGAGCAACTCAACATTGGCCGCGTGGGGGACGATCTCAGAAGCGTTCAGGTCCTTGGTCTTGGCGCCGGAGGGACGCCTTGACCTCAGGGAGGGATCCGAGCAACGCCGTTGCGGGCGTCAAGCTCGCAGCGGCATTCAACAGGGGCTCGCGTGAGCCAGCAGCAGTTTCGGCGACCGAGTGCCACCTCGGATCGAGTCGCCTGGATGGCACGGTCATCCGAGGGAAATTGAGGTCTTCATGTCTTTCAAGCGCTCGCTTCGTCGTGGATTTACGCTCATCGAAATTCTCATCGTCGTCGTCATCCTCGGCATCCTCGCCGCCATCGTGATCCCGCAGTTCACGAACGCGTCGCAGGAGGCCGCTGAGAGCTCGGTCAAGAGCCAGCTCCAGACCGTCCGCAGCCAGGTGGAGCTGTTCCGTGTGCGCAACAACGGCAACCTCCCCGCGGACTTCAACGACCTGATGACTCCTCCGAACGGCGAGGATCCGTACCTCCAGAAGACTCCGACCCTGCCGACCGGCTACGAGTTCGCCTGGGGTGACAACGCCGACACCACCAACATCGAGACCATCTACGTCACCTTCACGGGTGCGACGCTCCCCGAGGGCCTCACCCTCGCTGAGATCGAGAGCTGGTAATCGAGCCTGATCCACCCGGGCTGCACGGAGAAATCCGTGCAGCCCGCTTCCTGAGTAGTACCCGGAACCCGCGGCCTCGTCCTGGCCGCCAACTGCGAGAAGTACGCATGCACGCAAACACCCGACGTAGCGCTGTCCGACGTGGCTTTACCCTGATCGAGATCCTGATTGTGGTGGTGATCATCGGCCTGCTGGCCGCGTTGATCATCCCCAACGTGGCGTCGACCTCCGAGGATGCGGCGCGCAGCACGGCGCGGTCGCAGCTCACGGCCGTCCGCAGCCAGATCGAGCTGTACAAGCTCCGCTACGGTGGCGTGACGCCCCCGGCGTCCGGAACCGACGGCACCGAGCAGCTCTGGCCGGCGATGACCACGCCATACAACGGCAACACGCCGTTCCTCATGAAGGAGCCGCGCCTTCCCGGTGGTTACAACTGGAACTGGAACGGCATCAAGCTGACGGTGGGCTACGAGGGCGGCGATCGGGTCGCGGCTGACGAAGCTCCGAACTGGTGAGCCCCGCGTCGCAGGGAAGGCCTTGGAAGTCATGCAGAGGCGGGGCCACCGTGCCCCGCCTTTGTCGTTGCGCGGAAGGCGTTGCGCACAAGTGGCGGGCGGATATCGCCGAAGACCGACGGGCGGAATGCCCCCGGATCGCCTCGAAGCCGAGGTCGTTCGAGGGAACAGGGAGATCGAGGGAACCATGTCGAACATCCATCGAGTCCATCGCGTGCTCCGACGGGGCTACACGCTCATCGAGGTGCTGATCGTCGTGACGATCCTCGGCCTCGCGGGTGCGCTGCTCGTTCCGTACTTGTCGAGCAAGGGCGACTTCGACACGCAGGCGGCCGTGCGCGCGCTGATCGCGGACATCACGTTCGCGCAGAGCGATGCGCTGGCGAACCAGGGGTTTCGCCGCGTGCACTTCTTCGACGACGGCACGGGCTGGTGCCTGGTGCGCGTGGCAGAGGATGATCTCGCGGAGCCGTTCGATCCGGCCGTGGCGGACTACGTGTACGACCCGCTCGCGTCGAACGCGGAGCGTGGGTCGTACATCGTGAATCTGCAGGAAAGCCAGCGATTCTCGTCGGTGCGCGTGCAGGCGGTCGATCTCGACGGCGGCAAGCGCGCGATCACGTTCGATGAACTCGGTGGGACGGTTGGTGCGGGAGGGCTGCCCGGCACGGGTGGCCGCATCGTGCTCACTTCGCCGCAGGCGACCTACCAGGTCGACGTCTCGCCCGTGACCGGCAAGGTCCGCGTGACGAGGCTTGCGGGCGCGGGAAATCCCTGAGCCGCGAGACCGGTCCGACCACATGACTTCGACGCCCGGTCGCGAGATCGGGCGTTTTCCTTCTGGTCCGCGAACGCCGCAAAAGCGCAGCCCGTGAAACGCCGACGAAGCAGGGGCGGTGCGTGCACCGCATGCAGGAGGCCTCGATGTCGTATTGGCGAATGCCCTGGAATCGCAACGTCGGTCCGATCGGACTTGACCTCGGTGCGGAATGTCCGCGCGCGATGCAGGTTCGTGTCGGACCGGATGCGCCGCGGGAGTCGGTGTCGGTCCAGGTCGATGCCGGCGCGACGCTCGTGCAGCGCGCAGCTGCCGCTGCGCAGGCGCTGCGCCGCTCGCGGCTGATCGGCCGCGAGGTCGTGGTCGGCCTTCCGTCGAGCTCGGTGCGCATGCACGTGGCGAGGCTTCCCGCGATCGGCGGCGCCGACGCGCGCGAGGCGATCGCGTGGGAAGCTGCGGAGCGCAACGCGTGGGCGCGCGAGTCGCTCGTGGCGGATGCGATCGCGACGGGTGCGCCCGCCGTGCACGGCGATGGCAAGGAGGAGCAGCTCGTGGTCGCCACGTCGGTCGACGAGCTCGAGCAGGCGCTGGGTGCGCTCGTGGACGCAGGCTTCGACCCGATCGCCGTCGAGCCGCGTTTCGCGGCGGTTGCGCGGGCGATGAGCCGCCGCGCGCGACGCGATGCCGATGCGGGCAATGTCCGCGCGGTGCTCCATGTCGAGCAGCAAGGGTCGTTCATCATGGTGCTTCGCGGCGATCGCATCGCGTTCTGCAGGGAGATTCCCGTGGGCGGCGAGACGCTCGACCATGCGGTCGCGACGCGGCTGGCCGTGCCGATGCAGGCGGCGGCGTCGTTGCGGGCGCAGCGGATCGCCGCGGCCGAGGGCCACGGTGGACCGGTCGATGCGGTCGCCGAGGAAGCCGCAGCTGCGGCGACGCGCGGCACGCTCGATGCGCTTGCGGGCGAGGTCGCGCTCTGCCTGCGCTACTACGGCGTGACGTTCCGCGGCGGACAGCCGGGGCGCGTCGTGCTCTCGGGACCGCACGGAGGCGAACCGCGGCTGGCCGAGATCGTGGCCGAGATCACGCGTGCCGAGGTGGCGTCGTTCGGAGTGGAACTGCCGTCTGCGCTCGGTGCCGGCATGACTGGCTTCGCGGAGTGGCTGGCAGCGTACGGACTCGCGTGCCGTCCGCGACCGTCGTCGGCGCGCGCTGCGTCGCAAGGCGAATCCGAGAGGAGTGCGGCATGAATCACGGAGACATCAATCTCATCCCGTCGAGCGTGGCGCAGCGGGTGCGCTGTGGCCGCGCGTCGCGGCGCGTGCTCGCTGCGGCGGCGACCGTGGGCATCGCGGCGTTCGGCGTCGCGGGCGTGGCGCGGTGGACCGACCTCCGGTCTGCGGCGCAGCTTGCGGCGGCGCGCGAGGCCAGTGCGCCGGTGATCGCGCTCGAGGCCGAGCTCTCGGCCCTGCGCGAGCAGCGCGCCGCGATCTCGGCGCAGATCGAGACGCAGCGGGAAGTCGGCATCGCCATTCCGGCGAGCTCGGTGGTGCGCGCGATCGCCGCGTCGCTGCCAAAGGGAGCGTTGCTCGAGCGCATCGACCTCGACTACGCGAACGTGCAGGGAACCAACAAGAAGATCCGGCGCACGGCGCGCGACGAACGCACGCCGCGCGAGCTGCGCGGCGAGATCGCCGGGCTCGCTCTGGACGAGGCCGATGTCGGCCGCATCATCGACAGCCTCTCGGCGCTCGCGCCGATGTCGCAGGTGAGCCTCGAGTCGAGCCGCAGCCGCGAGTTCCGCGGGCGGGGCGCGCGCGAGTTCCGCATCCAGTTCAGGGTCGACCTCGAGAAGCGGTGGAAGCTGCCCGAGGTCGTCGCCTCGGTGCCCGCGGAGCAGCCTGCGGCGGAGGAACGGCCATGATGAACGCATCGCGAATTTCAGTCAGCCTGCTGGGCGTGTCGGTGCTTGCGCTTGCCAGTGCGACGGGGCTTCTCCTCTGGCCCGCGCTCGCGACGTCGGACGCGCGCACGGCCGAGTGCGGGCGGCTGCTCTCGCAGGCGGCGCGGCACGATGAGATCGCTGCGGCGCGCGATCGGCTGCGCCTCGAGGTCGCCGATGCACGCGCGTCGGCGGACCGCGTGCTGCGGTCGATTCCCGCTGCGGCCGACCAGGCGCATCTGATGCGCATGCTGGCGCTCGGCACGAGCGACGACATGGGCACGCAGACGATCGTCGCGGGAGATCCCGTGCCCGCCACGCCGAGCGGTTCGCGTGACCTTCGCGCCGTGCCCGTCACGGTCGACATGAAGGCGACGTTCGCGCGCGTGATGGACGTCCTGGCGCGCGCCGAGGGCGATCGCCGCCTGGTGCGCCCGATCCGCGTCGAGATCGAACGGCCGTTGGACGACAAGTCCGGCCGCGAGGCCAATCCGTCGAGCCTCGTCGAGGCGCGCATCGAGCTCGATGCGGTGTTCAGCACCGGTGTCGCGGCACACGCCGCAGGGGAGGATCAGCCATGAAGCCCGTCCATGCATCGGCCAGCGCGCCGCAACGCAACGGCGCAGCGCGCAAGCAGAGCAGCCCGGCGGCGGCGTCCGCAGGCACCTTCGCGTGGATGCGCTCGCGCAAGGGCGCGCTCGCGTTCGTGGCGCTCTTCGCGGTCGTCGCGTGGGCGAAGCCCATGGGACTCCTGCTCTGGGCGCGGCTGCGCATCCTCACGAGCATTCCCAAGACGGCGATCGCCGACGATCCGACGCAGGCCTCGGCGGACCGCAAGCCGATCGAGGAGCTCGACGCGGGTTTTCCCGCGGAGGGCGCGCGTCTTATCGATCCGTTCGCCATCGATCCGCACACGTTCCCCACGTGGGACAACCCGACGCCATCGAACGCAACCATCGTCCCAACGCAGAAGAGCGCCGAGGAAACAACCGAAGTACCTGCGCTGGATGGATTTGAGGCGGCGCGGCGCGCAACGGAGCGGTTCCGATTGCAGTCCGCCGGAAGAGGCCTGTCCATGGCAGTGATCGACGGACGCACGTACCGCATCGGAGACGCGCTTGAGGGCGCGGACGGGATGCGCTTCGTGCTCCGCGAGGTCCTCGAGGGTGCCGCCGTGCTCGAGCACGACGGCAAGCGCTTCGAGATCCGAATGCGTGGAGTCGGCACGGGAACAACTCCGAACGGGAACTGAGGACAGCCGCTCGGCGCACGCGCGCCAGACGGGCCTGAGGAAACGAGAAACCAACCATGACCAACAGCAACGACAACGCCGCACGCCGCGCCTTCTTCAATCTCACGAAGAAGGCCTCGTTCATCGCCACGCTCGCAGCGTCGAGCCTCGCCTTCGCGCAGGCTCCGGCGGCTGGCAACGCCCAGGTCAAGCCGACCGAGGGCCAGGCCGCGGCGGAGACCTTCACCATCCAGTTCCAGGACACCGAGATCCTGCAGGCGCTGCAGATGCTCTCGATGCAGGGCAAGCGCAACATCATCGCCTCGCGCGGCGTGCAGGGCAAGGTGAGCGCGAACCTCTACGACGTCACGCTCTTCGATGCGCTCGACGTCATCATGCGCGCCAACGACCTCCGCATGGAGGAGTCGGGCAACTTCATCTACGTCTACACCCGCCAGGAGTGGGAGGACGTGTCGAAGTCGCGCCTCAAGAAGGTCAGCCGCAACTTCCCGCTCGAGTACCTCAACGCGAAGGACGCCGGCGAGTTCATCGCGCCGATCCTGTCGGAGGTCGGCAAGGTCTCGTTCGTCGGCAACGTCGAGAAGGGCTTCGAGCCGACGCCGGCCGACGGTGGCAGCGACAGCTGGGCCTTCCAGGGCATGCTGGTCGTGAGCGACTACCCCGAGAACATCAAGGCCATCGAGAACCTCCTCAAGGAGATCGACACGCCGCCGTCGCAGGTGGTCGTCGAGTCGACCGTCGTGTCGTCGAAGGTCCAGCAAAAGGACGGCTTCGGCGTCGACGTGTCGATCATCGGCAACCTCGACTTCGCCAACCTGACGAACCCGCTCTCGGGCGCCAACGACCTCTTCAGCGGCGACGTGACCAAGCCCGCCGGCGAGAGCTCGGTGACTGCAGGAAACTCCGCGGTCTCGGGCTGGGACCGCGAGTCGACCATGAAGGTCGGCGTGATCTCCGACGACGTGTCGGTGTTCCTGCGCCTTCTCGACAGCGTGACCGACACGACCGTGCTTGCGCGTCCGCGCGTCATGGCGCTCAACCGTCAGCGCGCGCAGATCCTCATCGGTCGCCGCGTCGGCTACCTGAGCTCGACCACCACGCAGACTTCGACCACGCAGAGCGTCGAGTTCCTCGACTCGGGCATCAAGCTCGTCTTCCGTCCGTTCATCTCGTCGGACGGCTCGATCCGCATGGAGCTCGCGCCCAGCGTGAGCGAGGCGAAGATCGAGAATCTCGTCGACACCAACGGCAGCACGCTGCCGGTGCCGAACGAGGACACCAGCGAGATCACCACGAACGTCCGCGTCAAGAACGGCCAGACGCTCGTGCTCGGCGGCCTCTTCAAGGAGAACACCGTCATCGAGCGCCGCCAGGTGCCCGGTCTCGGCGACATCCCGCTGCTCGGCAACGCCTTCAAGGGCTACGACGACTCGCTCACCCGCGAGGAGATCATCTTCCTCGTGACGCCGACGATCGTGAAGGACGAGATCGCCAAGGTCTGGTCGGACGAGGCGAACGAGTTCGAGCACGCCGTGCGCATCGGCACCCGCGAGGGCCTGCTGCCGTGGTCGCGCGACACGCTCACGACCTCGTCGAACCAGAAGGCGTTCGAGGCGATGGCCAAGGGTGACCGCGAGCTCGCGCTCTTCCACGCCGAGAACTCGCTGCGCCTCATGCCGAACCAGCCCGAGATGGTGCGCCTGCGCGCCGAGCTGACCGGCAAGGGCTCGACGGCCCAGGCCGACTACGAGAACAGCATGATGCGCCGCATGGTCGAGAAGCAGCTCGGCAAGCGCGTCGACGGCTCGATGCCCGCCGCGGGCACGCAGACGGCCAACGGCGAGACCGAGGCGACCGGCGACGAATAATCGCGGGGATGGACTGAACCAGGCCTCCTGAAGCGCCGATCAACCCAACGAACCTGGAGCCGCGCCCGGCTGGGCGCGGCTCCGTTTCGTTCGAAGGACCCCGTCAAGGAATCCACCAGGGAATCCACCAAGGAATCCACCATGCGCAGCACTCTTGCCATCGCCGTCTCGCTTGCCTCCGCGTCGCTCGTCGTCTCCTCGGGATGCGCTCCGCGCACCGCGGGCCTCGAGGCGCGCAAGGAGGCCGATGCGCGGTTCCAGCGCACCACGAGCCTCGTGAGCTTCGACCAGGCCAAGCAGGCCTTCGAGTCGGGCGAGCTCGAGAAGGCGCGCAAGGAGGTCGAGAAGGCGCTGGCGCGGAGCAACCGCGAGGCGAAGTACTGGTCGCTGCTCGGCCGGATCGAGCTCGAGTCGAAGCGCCTCGAGAAGGCGCTCGAGGCCTTTGCGAAGTCGATCGAGTGCGATCCGTCGCTGGCGGAGCCGTACTACTACCGCGGCATCGTCCATCAGCGCTGGAGCCAGAACGACAAGGCGATCGCCGACTACCTCAAGGCGTCGGAGCTCGATCCCGAGCGCATCTCCTTCGTGCTGGCGGCGGCCGAGGTGATGATCGCGGAGCGTCAGCTCGACGACGCCCGCATGCTGCTGCTGCCGAAGCTCGCGTACTTCGAGCACAACGCCGCGATGCATGAGCTGCTCGGCGACATCGCCATCCTGTCGAACGATCCGGTGAGCGCCGCGACGAGCTACGAGCGCGCGCTGGTGATCGACCCCGACGCGCCGCTCCTCGGCGACAAGCTCGTCGCCGCGCTCTTCGACGCAGGCGAGTTCCAGAAGTGCCTCGATGCAGCCCGCCGCCAGCGCACCCGCGCGGCGTCGGCGCAGACCACCGGCAAGCGCTTCGTGCCCACCCTCGAGACGATGCGCCATGAAGGTCGCTCGCTCGCGATGCTCGGCCGCACGGCGGAGTCGCGCATCGTGTTCAGCGACACCGTGCGCGAGTATCCCGAGGATGTCGACGCGTGGCGCGACCTCGCGACGGCGGCGCTCGCCCTCGGCGACCTTCCGCGGGCGCAGAGCGCTTCGGAGCGTCTCGTGGCCCTCGCGGCCGACGATGCGGGCGGCTACATGCTGCGCGGCATGGTGGCCGATCAGAAGGGCGTGTACGACGAGGCCGTGCGCTGGCACCGTCTGGCGTGCGAGCGTGCGCCGCGCAATGCCGAGATGAAGGTCGCGCTTGCGCTTGCGCTCTCGCACATGGGCAAGAAGGACGAGGGTCTCGCGGTGCTCAAGGAGGCCCTGGCGCTCGAGCCGCAGTCGGAGCTCGCTCAGCGCGCCATGGCCGCCGTCAACGAGCAGTGACCGCAGTCGCCGGCACGCGCACCACGAACCGCTACGGGGAGGGCTGCGATGGGAGCTTCAGATCCTGAACGGCCGCACGATGGCCACCGCACCGGTCACGGGTTTCCGTGGGGCCAGCTGGCGGTGATCCCGCTGATCGCGCTTCTTGCGATGTCGCTCGAAGGGACATCGGCGTGGCTGATCGCCGCGGGCGCGGCCGCGACGGCGGTCGCCGTGTGCATCGCGCTCACGCCTCGCGGCGTCGGTGCGAGGACTGCGCGTGACGCGCCCGCGACGAGCAGTGCACCGAGCGGCCCTGCGCGCGACACCGATGCGACCGAGGTCCTCCTGCGCCGCGCCATCGAGGTGCGTTGTGCGGAGCGGACCGCGGTCCTCGACTTCCTGACGGAGGCCGTGGTGCTTGTCGATGCGCACGGCGAGACGCGCTACGCGAACGCGACCGCGCGCGAGCTGCTGGGCGCAGGCGTGGCCGAGGCAGGCACTAGGGCGGCCGTCGAGTCGCTTCCGCCGCAGGTCCTGCGCGCGGTGCTGGGCGTTGCGTCAGCCCCGCTCGGCGAGCGCCGCCGCATCGAATGCGAGCTGCGCAACAAGGACCAGACCCCGGTCGTGATCACCGTGACCGCGGTGAAGCAGGGGCCCGATGCGCTTGCCACGATCGTCGTCCGCAACGTGCGGGCCGAGCGCGAAGCTGATCGAATGAAGAGCGAGTTCGTCGCGAAGGCGAGCCACGAGCTGCGCACGCCGCTCTCGTCGCTGCGGGCGTACGCGGAGCTGCTTGCCGACGGCGAGGTCGCCGACGAGGCCGAGCGCGCGCGGTTCGCGCACGTGATCCTCGAGGAAACCGCGCGGCTTGGCGCGCTGGTCGACCGCATGCTCGACATCAGCCGCATCGAGAGCGGCATGGCCCGCGCCAGCTTCGAGCCGGTCGACCTTGCGGCGCTTGCCGAGGAGTGCGTCGCATCGCAGCTCGTCGACGCCGAGAAGCGCGGCATCCGCCTGGAAATGGGGCGGCGAAGCGCGGGCGCCTGCGCGCTCGCCGACCGGACGCTCCTCAAGCAGGTCATGCTCAACCTCCTGTCGAACGCGCTCAAGTACACGCCCGAGGGCGGGAGCGTCTCGGTCGAGGTCGACCTCGATAATCTCGCGCGTTCCGTGGTGGTCTCGGTGCGGGATACGGGCCTCGGCGTGCCGGCCCATGCCGTTCCCCGGCTCTTCGGCAAGTTCTACCGCGTCGAGAACCACGAGAAGGTGGCGAAGGGCACAGGTCTCGGACTCAACCTGTGCCGCAATATTGTCGAAGCAACGCATGGCGGACAGATCGGGGTCGATTCCCAGGTGGGCGTCGGCTCGAGGTTCTGGTTCGCGATCCCGCTCGAGCAGGCGGGTCGAAAGGCGGCATGACCATGCAGGAACAGCAGACCGTCGCACGCATTCTCGTGGTCGACGACGAGGCGCACATCGTGCAGGTGGTCGCGCTCAAGTTCCGCAACGCCGGGCTCGACGTCGACACCGCGGGCGATGGCGACGAGGCGCTGGCGATGCTCGAGGGCGGTCGCTACGACCTCGTGGTGACCGATCTGCAGATGCCCGTGATGAGCGGCATCGAGCTCGCGCGCGCCATGGCCGCGCGTCCCGCGCTGGCGCGCATCCCGGTGCTCATGCTCACGGCGCGCGGACATCTCCTGCGCGAGGGCGAGGCCGACAGCGCAAACATCGCGCGCGTCGTGCACAAGCCGTTCTCGCCGCGCGGCCTGCTGGCCGACGTGATCGAGCTGCTGGCGCAGGCGCGCTCCACGCAGTCCACAGAAGGGGAAGGCCGCTGCGCCGCATGAAGCAGGGTACGACCACGCATCCGCTGGCATGCCTGCAGCGCGCGCTGCGCGAGGCCGAGGTGATCCTGCTTCCGGCCGATGCGGGCGCGACCGATGTGCTCCCGCCGCCGCAGTCCGATCTCGACGTCCTTCGCGCGCTGTGCGCATCGCCGCTGGCGCGGAGCTGGACGAGCCGTGCCGTTGCCCGATGGAGCGTCGGTGGGGAAGGCCCGTTCGAGCCGCGCGAGGGATTCCTCGTGATGCCCGTTCCCGTGCAGCGGAGCGTCACGGGTGGCGTGCGCTACGCCGCGGTCACGCTTCTTGCCGAGGGACTCGGTTCCGAGACGATCGAACAGCTCGCGCACAGTGCGCGCATGGACGCACGCATCGCGCGCACGCTCGTTGGCGCGGGGGCGCCGTGGGAGCGCCGCAGCGTGGCGCGCCTGGCGTCGATGGTCGCTGCGCTCGCGCGAAGCGAGAGCGAGCGCCTCGCGGGCGCGGAGGCCGGCGCGCGCCTCGGTGCCGCGTGGGAGGAGCTCCACCTGCTGCACTCGCTGTCGGGCGACATGACCGTCGGCGCTGCACCGCTGCACTTTGTGCGCAAGACGCTCGCGGAGCTTCGCCAGACGCTTGGTTGCCGCTGGACGGCGATGCGCATCGATGCAGCGGCGGCACCGCTCTTCGACCGCGCGCAGGACGGCATGATCGCCGATGGAATCGACGCCGCATCGGCGCGGCGCCTGCTTGGGGCCGCACCCGTGCCCACGCGCGCGCTCGTCGTCGGAAGCGACCGCGTGCTGGCGCCCGTGCGCCGCGACGAGTCGGTGCTCGGGCTGCTCGCCGCCGGCGACCGGCTCGAGGGCGACGGCGCGATGTCGAACTGGGAGCGCACGCTCGTCGAGACGGCGGCGGGGCACCTCGCCGTCTTCCTCGACAACGCGCGGCTCTACCGCGACCTCGATGCGATGTTCATGGGCGCGATGTCGGCGCTCGTGTCGGCGATCGACGCAAAGGACCCGTACACGCGCGGTCACTCGCAGCGGGTCGCGCTCCTCTCGCGGCAGATCGCCGAGGCGGCCGGTCTCTCCGGCGACGACCTCAAGCACATCCACATCGCGGGCCTTGTGCACGACGTCGGGAAGATCGGCATGCCCGAGGCGATCCTCCGCAAGCAGTCGCGGCTCACCGACGAGGAGTTCGCCGTCGTCAAGCAGCATCCCGAGATCGGCTGGCGGATCCTGCGCGACATCCCGCAGTTCGCGCCCGTGCTCGACGGCGTGCGGTTCCACCATGAGCGCTTCGACGGGCGCGGCTATCCGCACGGCCTCAAGGGCGAGGGAATCCCGCTGTTTGCGCGCATCATCGCCATCGCCGACACCTTCGACGCCATGAGCTCGACGCGCACCTACCGCGCCGCCAAGCCGCGCGAGGCGGTGCTCGCCGAGATGCAGTCGTGCGCGGGAACGCAGCACGATCCGCGGCTGTTCCAGTCCTTCCGTTCCATCGACCTGCGCGGCTACGACGCGCTCAACGCCGCGCACGCCGCGGACATGAAGGAGGCCGCATGAAGCTCTCGTGGGAATCGCACGGCGATGTGGCGCTGCTCATCGCAAGCGGCGACTTCTCGGCCGACGCCGCCGATCACTTCCGCCGCGTCGCAGGGGAGCGCTTCGCCGCCGGCGCACGCAGCTGCGTGCTCGACGTGGCCAACGTCACGCTCGCCGACAGCGCGGCGCTGGAGAGCCTCCTCTGGCTCTCCGACGAGACCGCGCGCCACGGCGGCGCGCTTCGCCTCGTCTCGCCGCAGCCCGCCGTGCGCGAGGCCATGCGGCTCACCCGCCTGTCGGATCGTTTCGAGTTCGCGGAGAGCGTCGAGGGCGCTGCGCGCAGCCTGCGCTGAACGGAGTCACACATGGGCGCACTACCCCGTCATCAGGCGATCGTCGACAAGCTCCCGAGGCTGCAGCTCGGCGAGCTGCTCGTGGCGCGCAACATCATCACGCCCAAGCAGCTCAACGACGCGCTCGAGCACCAGCGCGAGAAGGGCCACCGCCGCCTGCTCGGCGAGACGCTCGTCGAGCTCGGCTTCGTGACCGACCACGACGTGATGGAGGCCGTCGCCGAGAGCTACGGCATCCCGTTCGCGCGCGACATCGCGCGCATCGCCGATCCGCGCTGCCTCGAGGTGCTGCCGCGCGAGTACCTCCTCGAGCATCTCGTGCTCCCGATGTACCTCGTGCGCGACGTGCTCACGGTCGCGGTGGCCGAGCCGGCGAACCTCTACCTCTTCGAGGAGATCCGCCGCCGCACCGGCAAGACGGTGCAGATCGTTGCCACGACCGCGGGCGAGATCCGCGCGGCGCTCGATGCCTACGTGCCCGCCGCGAACGTGTTCGTGATCGACGAGATCGTCGGCGATGTCGACGAGCAGAGCTTCAGCGTGGTCGAGCGCGAGGTTGCCGAGATCGAGGATCTCCGCGAGGTCGCCGGCCACTCGCCCGTCGTGAAGATGGTGAACTGGCTGCTCTGGAACGCCGTCCATGAGGGCGCGAGCGACATCCACGTCGAGCCGGGCGACCGTCGCCTGCGCGTGCGGTTCCGCATCGACGGCCGGCTGTTCGAGAAGGTCGATCCGCCGTGGCAGATGGCCGCCGCGATCTCGAGCCGCATCAAGATCATGGCGGGACTCGACATCTCCGAGCGCCGCGTCCCGCAGGACGGCGACATCCACGTGATGCTCGAGGGACGTCCCATCGACCTGCGCGTGTCGACCATGCCGGCCCGGCACGGCGAGAAGGTCGTGATCCGCATCATCGACAGCCGTGCGTCGCTCGTGCCGCTCGAGCGGCTGGGGATGAACGAGCGCATCCTGTCGGCGTGGCGCGGCGTGATCGCGCGGCCGAACGGCATTGCGCTCGTCACGGGACCGACCGGCAGCGGCAAGTCGACGACGCTCTACAGCGTGCTTGCGTCGCTCAACGCCGCCGACTGCAACATCTCGACCGTCGAGGACCCCGTCGAGGCCACGCTCGCAGGCGTCAACCAGTTCCAGGTGAACGACAAGGCGGGCTTCACGTTTGCGGGCGCGCTGCGCGCGCTGCTGCGGCAGGATCCCGACGTGCTGATGGTCGGCGAGATCCGCGACGGCGAGACTGCGGGTACCGCGGTGCAGGCCGCGCTCACGGGCCACCTCGTCTTCTCGACGCTGCACACGAACGACTCGATCAGCGCGATGACGCGCCTGGTGAACCTGGGAATCGAGCCGTATCTCGTGGCCGCGGTCGTGCGCGGCGTGCTGGCGCAGCGGCTCGTGCGCCGCATCTGCCCGCACTGCCGCGAGCACTTCGAGCCCGACGCCCTCGTGCGCGCGGAGATCGAGGCCGCGGCCGGATCCGTCGAGCACTTCGCGCGCGGCGCGGGCTGCGCGCGCTGCCGCGGAAGCGGTTTCTCGGGGCGGCTCGGCGTCTTCGAGCTCCTCGTGCCCGACGAGCATTTCATCGCCGCGATCGCACGCGGCGCGGTGCTGCAGGAACTCAGCGCCATCGCGCGCGCCGCAGGTCATCTTCCGATGCGCCACGATGGGCTCGAGAAGGTCCGTCTCGGCCAAACCACCTTCGAGGAGGTCGTGCTCGCGACCGCGTCCTGACGCGGTCCGCGCGCCGAATCGCCCATGCCCTCCGAACTCCGCACCGAAGCCCGAGCGACCTTCGCCTATCGCGCGCTCGATGTCGACGGCCGCGAGCTCAGCGGCACGCTCGCCGCCGCGACCGCGGAAGAGGTCGCGCGCAAGCTCCGCGCCGACGGCCGCACGGTCCTCTCGATCGGGCGCGACGAGGCGATCGCGGCGTCGCCGACGGCGCGCGCCCGCGCAGGTCGCGTGCGCCGCAGCGATCTCGCGCTGCTCTGCCGTCACCTCGGCACGATGGCCGACGCGGGCGTCCCGCTCTCCGAGGCGCTCCAGGCGGCCGCCACCGAGGGCTCGCGCCCCGAGTTCCGGCCGTTCATCGAGGCGGTCGCAGCCGACGTCGAGGGCGGCCTGCCGCTGTCGCAGGCCTTCTCGCGCCGCGGTCGCGAGGTTCCCGCGATCATGGTGGCCCTCACGCGCGCCGCCGAGTCGACGGGTCAGCTCGGCCCCATGCTGCTGCGGGCCGCCGACCACCTGCAGCGCAGCGAGCGACTCGCGCGCCAGCTGCGGGCCGCCGCGTCCTATCCGCTCTTCATGCTCGGAGCCGGCTCGGTCGTCGTGCTCGGTCTCCTCCTGTTCGTCCTGCCACGCTTCGCGCGCATCTATGCGGATCGCGGAGCGGAGCTCCCCGTGCCGACGAAGATCCTGCTTGGGATCGGCACTGGCGTCCGCGAGCACGGTGCAGCGCTTGCCATTGCGCTCGCCGTGCTCGCGGCCGTCATCTTCGCATTCTCGCGCTCGGAGGCCTGGCATCGCCTTGGCGACCGGCTGCGCTTCAGCGCGCCCGTGCTCGGCCGCGTGGCGCGGCTCGCCTTCGTGGCGGTGGCCTGCCGCACGCTCGCGACGCTGCTCGCCAGCGGCATCCATCTGCTCGACGCGATCGCCATCTGCCGCGGCCTGTCGCGGAGCCCGCGCGCCGCGGCCTTCTGGAACACGCTCGACGCGCGCCTGCGCGAGGGTGGATCGCTTGTGGACGCCTTGCGGGCGGAGACACTGCTTCCCGCGACCGTGGTGTCGATGGTCGCCGCCGGCGAGCGCTCGGGACGCCTGCCCGATGTCCTCGGGCGCGCCGCCGACTTTGCCGAGGAAGACCTCGAGACGGCGCTCAAGCAGGCGACCTCGCTGCTCGAGCCGGTCATGATCCTCCTCTTCGGCTCCATCCTCGGCGGCGTGGCGATCGCGCTCCTGCTGCCGCTCTTCAGCGTGTCCAAGGTCGTCTCCGGCTGATCTCGGGAATCTGCCTGAGCCGTGCCGTGCCCACGCCGCGTGGTCGGTCGGTATGCTCCCGCCTTGTCGCCATGGACGGCGGCAGAAGGGACGGGACATGAGCCGCAAGGACGCCGCAACGAAGCCCGCTGCATCACGCGCGAACGCAGGAAAGACCCCCGAGACCGCGACCGAGTCGATCTCGGCACGGGCCGCGCTGATCACCGACATCCTGAGGGAACTCACGCGCCGCGAACGCCTCGTGCTCGCGCTGCGCTACACCGAGGAACTCACCGTGGCGGAGATCGCCGCCGTGATGGAGATCGCAGCGACCGAGGTCGAGCGCATGCTCGACAGCATCGGCGAGCGCGTGCGGCGCAGGCTTTCGCCGATGTACGCGCGGCCGCGGCTTGCGTGATGGGCGCGTGAGACCCGCACGCCTGCGGCGCCACCCGCCTTCCCTCAGCTGCTCCACGCGCCCAGCAGCACCGCGATGTCGGGCGCTCCGACGGCTCCGTCGCCGTTGAGGTCGGCGCTTCCAGCGGTTCCCCACTGGCTCAGCAGCGTGGCGAGGTCCTGCGCGTTGACCGCACCATCGCAGTTGAGGTCGGCGGCGGCGCAGGTCTGCGTGACCACGGTCATCTCGAGCCGCGCCGCACCGAAGCCTGTCGCGGACACGAGCGGGTTCTCGCGGCAGTAGAACACGGGGAAGTTCCCGCCTTGCTGCACGACCTTGGTCAGAGACGACGCCGTGAACCGCAGGCGACCCGCGTTGACCGCGGTGCGCAGGTACTCCTGGACCGACGGCCGCGTCACATCGAGCGCGAAGCGGATGGGCGTGTTGATGGGAACAAGGCTCGCGGGCTTGAGGTCGGCGATCACGCCGACCGCG
>JBIIRG010000276.1:0-3751 GCA_044341665.1 Phycisphaerales bacterium
CCCGAGGGCGCGATCCGCACCCAGCTGGCCATGCTTGCGCCCGAGAGGGGATCGCACCTCGTCACGCTGCGCAGCGGCGCGCCGCCGCTCCTCTGGGCGCCGGGCCCCGCGCGTGCGCCGTTCGTCGCGCTCGCATTCACGGGCCGCAGCGATCCATCGCAGTCCATGCGGTCGAACGAAAGCGGCATCGGAACCTCGTACGCCCTGCGCGTCGGCTCCGAGTGGTTTGGCGGCGAGACGTTCCGCAACTCGAGCGGCCGCGGTCAGTCGCTCGCGCCCGTTTCTATCGGCGTGGGCCCGTTTGCCAAGGCGGACCTCGTCGAGATCGAGTGGTCCGACGGCGTGTTCCAATCCGAGCTCGATCTCGCTGCTGGCACGCTCCACCGCATTGCCGAGACGCAGCGCCAGATCTCGTCGTGCCCCGTGCTCTTTGCGTGGAACGGCAGCGAGCACCGCTTTGTGAGCGACCTGCTGGGCGTCGGCGGCGTCGGCTATCTGCTGGAGCCGGGCACGTACCATGAGCCGCGCATGTGGGAGACCTTCGTGCTGCCGCGCGCGTCGCTCGTGCCCAAGGAAGACGGTTCGCTCGCGCTCTCGATGTCGGAGCCGATGGAGGAGTCGTGCGGCCTCGACCACGTGCGGCTGCGCGCCGTCGACCTGCCTGCGGGCTGGGACATCGCGCCCGACGACCGCATGGGTATCGGCGGGGCGCAGCCGACTGGAGAGATCGTGGCGTGGAACAGCGCGTGGCTGCCGCTCGGCAACGCGACGCTCGCGGAGGCGGATCTCCTGGCGGTCGACCCTGGCGCTGCGGATCGGCGCTTCATCGGCATGCTCGCGCAGGAGCAGGTGATCGAGCTCGCCTTCGACGTGCAGCTCGACACGATCGCGGATCCGTGGCTCGTGATCGACGGTTGGATCGAGTACCCGTACTGCCAGACGATGTTCGCCGCGTGGCAGGCGGGCGCGAAGTTCCGCGCGCCGGGACTCGAGGCGCGCGGCCCCGACGGCCAGTGGGTCGAGCTCGTGGCCGAGTGGGGCTATCCCGCCGGCATGCCGCGCCGCATGGCGCTGCCGATTCCGCGCGAGAAGCTTCCGATCGGCGCGACCGCGCTGCGCATGCGCACGAACATGGAGATCTACTTCGACAGCGTGCGCCTGGTGGCCCGCGAGCAGCTCCCGCACGCGCCGCTCGAGTGTGCGCTGCGCGACGCACGGCTCGGTTCGCCCGGGTTTGCGCGCCGCTCGACGGGACCGCAGAAGCAGCCGTTCTACGACCATTCCGAGCCGCTGCCGCTGTGGGACTGCCGATTCCAGCGCGGTCTGTACACGGGCTTCGGCGACGTGCGCGAGCTGATGCTGCGCGAGGACGGTGCAGCGGTGGTCTTTGGCCCCGGCGAGGAGGTCATGCTGTCGTTCAGCGCGCCGACCGAACGCGCGGCGCCCGCCACTTCGCGCCGCTACGTGCTCGACGTGCGCGGCTGGTGCAAGGACATGGACCTCTTCACGCGCGACGGAGAGACGGTCGGACCGATCCCGGTGGAGCCCGCCGACGCCGCGGCGCAGGAACTCATGAAGCGCACGCGGACCAGACCTGCCGGCGGACGCTAGGGCAGGGGCGCGACGGCGCTCCAATGCGGGCGCAGAAGTGCATGGATCCCCGTCCGCAGCCGATACACTCGTTCAATATGCCCGCCTTTCGTCCAGCCGTGGGACCACGACTTCGCCGCCTGCTCGCGGTGGTGTTCGCGCTCTTCGCGCTGCTCGTGGTGAACAGCGCGTACCTCTCCGCGGTGACGTTCGTCGAGTGGCGCACGGGTCAGTCGCTGCAGGGTGGCTTCTACCTGTGGAACTTCCTGCTGCACCTCGTTCTCGGGCTTGCGATCGTGGTGCCGACGATCGTGTTCGGCGCGGTCCACTGGCGCAATGTCGCGGGGCGTCCGAACCCGCGTGCGATCACCGCGGGGATCGCCACCTTCGTGGCGGCGCTCGTGCTTCTCGCAACGGGCATCGCACTCACGCGCGTCGAGCTTGGCGGCGTGACGCTTGGCATCGTCGAGCCGACATCGCGCGACGTCGTCTATTGGATCCACGTGATCGCGCCGCTGGCGACGGCGTGGCTCTTCGTCGTGCACCGCCTTTCCGGGCGGCGCATCCACTGGAGCACGGGCGTCCGCTGGGGCGCCGTGGCGCTCATCGCCGGCGCGCTGGGTGCTGCCGTCCATCTCCTGCCCGAGAAGCCCGCGAAGGTCCCGCAGGATGGCGCGCGCTACTTCGAGCCCTCGTTGGCAAAGACCGCAAGCGGCGGCTTCATCAGCGAGCGCTCCATGCTGTCGAACGACTACTGCCTGTCGTGCCACGCCGATGTCGTGCACTCCTGGACGCACTCCGCGCACGCGCGCAGCTCCTTCAACAACCCCTTCTACGCCTTCAGCGTGCGCGAGACGCGCGCGCAAGGCGGTCAGGTCGCGCGCTTCTGCGCGGGTTGCCACGACCCGGCGCCGTTCTTCACCGGTGCGTTCGAGGACGCCAAGTGGGACGATCCTGCCTACGACGCGGCAGCCGATCTGCTCGGCGGAGCGAGCATCACCTGCACGGCGTGCCATGCGATCACGTCGGTCGACAGCCCGCGCGGCAACGCCGACTACACCATCGAGGAGAGCGCGCACTATCCCTTCGCGTTCAGCGACTCGCCGCTGCTCTCATGGGTCTCCGACCAGCTCGTCAAGTCGAAGCCGGCGTTCCACAAGCGGACGTTCCTGAAGGACGATGTCCATCGCAGCAACGAGTTCTGCGGCGCCTGCCACAAGGTCTCGCTGCCTGAGGCGGTCAACGACTACAAGTGGCTGCGTGGGCAGAATCACTACGACTCGTTCCTGCTCTCGGCGCGCAGCGGCTTCGGCGCGCTCGGGTGGTACGCGCCCGAGAAGGCCGCCACGCGCTGCAACGACTGCCACATGAAGGCCGTGCCCAGCGGCGACTTCGCGGCGCGCGACCGCGACGGCAGCGGGCTGCGCACGATCCTGTCGCATGCATTCCCCAGCGCGAACACCGCCGTGTGCGGCGAGCCCGAGGCGCTCGCGGGACACGCTGCCTTCAACGAGCGGACGCTGCGCGTCGATCTCTTCGCAGTGCGCGACGGCGGCGCCGTCGACGGCGCGTTGCGGGTGATCGGCGGCGAGCTGCCCGTGCTCGAGGCGGGCCAGCGCTACCTCATCGAGGTCGTCGTGCGCACGCTCGACATCGGTCACGAGTTCACGCAGGGCACCGCGGATTCGAACGAGGCATGGCTGTGGGCGCGCGCACGCGCCGCGGACCGCACCGTGGGCGTGATCGGCGGGCTCGACGAACGGTCGGGTGCGCTCGATCCGTGGTCGCGCATGTTCAACGCCTTCGTGATCGACCGCGAGGGCAACCGCATCGACCGGCGCAACGCGCAGGACATCTTCCTGCCGCTCTACAACAACCAGGTCCCGCCGGGAGCGGGCGACGTGACGCACCTTGCGCTCGATGTCCCTTTGGATATCGCTGCGCCGCTCGAGGTCGAGGTCGAGGTGCGCTACCGCAAGTTCGACACCACCTACCTGCGCATGGTCAAGGGCGCCGATGCTGTGAACGACCTGCCCGTGCTCGTGCTCGCGCGCGACGCGGTGACGCTGCCCGTGCGTGGACGCGATGGGCGCGTCCACGGCGCGACGGCCGCGGCCGATGACGCGATTCCCGCATGGCAGCGCTGGCACGACTACGGCAT
>JBIIRG010000277.1:0-3750 GCA_044341665.1 Phycisphaerales bacterium
TGCCGCCGACAAGGTCGCGTTCTACACCGATGCGGACGGCGACAACTACACGCTATCGACGACGGCGCAGTTCTGCCCGGGCACGACGAATACCGGCTACCGCGCTGCGATCTCGAGCCCGCTCGACTGCAACGACGGCAATGCCGCGATCTACCCGACGGCGCCTGAGCTGTGTGCGACGGTCGATGTGGACAACGACTGCGACCTGAACGCGACGGAGATCGACTTCAACGCGGCCGACAAGGTGGCGTTCTACCGAGATCAAGACCTCGACGGCATCTCGTCGTCGAGCACGGGCCTGTTCTGCCCCGGCACGACGAACGCGGGCTACCTCGCGGCGCAGAGCAGCCCGGTGGACTGCAACGACTCGAACGCGCTCGTCGGCGTGGCAGCTACCTTCTATGCGGACGTCGACAGCGATGGCTACGGCAGCGCGACGGCGACCACCACGGCGTGTCCAGGGATTGGCGCCCAGTGGAACTTCAACAGTTCGTCCCCGGACGCTTCAACGAGCACGGGCAGTTCGTCACCGAGCGCCGGGGCTGGAACAGTCTCGGCCATCGGTGGGACGAACGGAAGCGGTACGAGCAACTCGCTCTTCGTCAGCGGAAGTGGTTCGACCGACCTCGCCTCGTCGGACAACACCGCGCTCGGTCTTGACAGCTTCCCCGCCTCGGGATCTTCGAGCGGCACTGCTGGCGTTCAATTCAGCATCAGCACGTTGGGGCTCTCGGGCGTCATCGTGAACTGGGACGAGTACCACTCGAACACCGCAAGCCGCTACACCCGGTTTGAGTACACGATCAACGGAACCAACTTCATCACGACGGGCCTCGCGGGTGGCGGAGTGATCGAAACGGCCTCGGCTTCGTCCTGGGTCAACTCGCGCACTATGGATCTTCGCGGGATCGCCGGCGTCGACAACAACCCGAACTTCGCTTTCCGGTTCGTTGCGATCTTCGCGCCCGGAACAAGCTCCTATGCGGCGACCGCGCCTGCGTCAACGTATGGGACCGGCGGAGCGATTCGCTTCGACATGGTGACGCTGAGCGGCACGTCGCTGCCCTCGGGCTATGTCGCAAACTCGAACGACTGCAACGACGCCAGCGCCTCGATCGGCGTCGCGCAGACCTACTACCGCGATTCGGACGGCGATGGCCGTGGCACGAGCAGCGATGCGGTGACGGTGTGCACGCAGCCATCCGGCTTCGTCTCGACCTCCGACGACTGCAACGACTCGAACGCCGCGATCTACACGGGCGCGCCTGAGCTCTGCGACAACCTCGACAACGACTGCGACAGCGTCATTGACGACGGCATCACGTTCCTCAACTACTACAACGACTCGGACGGCGACGGCTACGGCTCGAGCACCGCGACGGCCGTGAACTCGTGCTCGACCATCGCAGGCTTCGTCACCAACAACGGCGACTGCAACGACAGCAACGCCGCCATCAAGCCGGGCGCGACCGAGGTCTGCGACGGCGTCGACAACAACTGCACGGGCGGCATCGACGAAGGCGTCACCACGACGTACTTCCGCGACGTCGACGGCGACGGCTTCGGCGCCACCACGCCCACGACGCAGGCGTGCACGCTCCCCGCGGGCTACTCGGTGAACAACACCGACTGCAACGACGCGGTCGCGGCGATCAACCCGAATGCACAGGAAGTCTGCGACGGAAGCAACACTGACGAGGATTGCGATTCGACCGCCGACAACGCCGACAGCTCCGCCGCCGATGCGGGCAAGACCGACTTCTACCGCGACCAGGACGGCGACGGCTTCACCGTGAACACGGCGACGCGCTTCTGCGACCTGCCGAGCGGCTACGACACGGCGCCCGAGGGCGATTGCAACGACGTGCCCGGTTCGGGCGGCGCCTCGGTCTACCCGGGCGCGCCTGAGCTCTGCGCCAACGACGGCGTCGACAACGACTGCGACAACGAGGCCAACGCCGACAGCGAGGCAACGGACTCGACGAGCTACTACGTCGACGGCGACAGCGACGGCTACGGTTCCGGAACGGCCGTCCAGTCGTGCAGCCCGGTCACCGGTCGCGTGACCAACAACACCGACTGCGACGACGGCCGCGCGACGGCGAACCCCGCCGCGAGCGAGACCTGCAACGGCCTCGACGACGACTGTGACAGCACCGCTGACGAGGGCCTGACCTTCCTGAACTACTACACCGACGCGGACAACGACGGCTACGGCGCCACTACGGCGACGGCGCAGTCGAGCTGCTCGGCTGTTGCCGGCAAGGTCACGAACAACACCGACTGCGACGACGCGCGCGCCGCCATCAACCCGGGCGCGAGCGAGGCCTGCGATGGCGTCGACAACAACTGCGACGGCACGGCGGATGCCGCCTCGTGCACCTCGATCTCGGCGGCCGGCAACGGCGGCACGGGCTTCGGCGGACCGATCGGCGCTGGCTCGCTCGCGATCTCCGCTGCGGGCGCCAATGTGTCGTTCACCCTCACCCGCGGCACGGGTAACTTCAGCGACGCGCTCGTCCTCTACTTCGATTCGAAGACGGGCGGCTTCACGAGCACCGCGAACTTCACCGATGCGCCGACGGGCGACTACCTGCGCCGCGCGATCTCGGGTCTCGCGGGCAGCGCGCGCTCGACCGTCAACTTCCCGTCGGGCTTCACCGCCGACTTCGCGATCGCGATCGCACCGAGCGCGTCGTTCGCAGGCCTTTGGGCGCTCGCCGAGAACGGCGCGCACACCTTCGTCGCCGGCGCGAACCTGGACCCCGCGAGCAGCGTCAACGCAGCGTCGTACACCTTCTCGGTGGCTCGCACGGACCTCGGCATCACGGGCGGCGCCGATGCGACGTGCCGCATGGTGGGCACGTATCTCAACGCCGACAACGCCTTCCGTTCGAACGAGGGCTTCGGCTTCGGTCTGCCCGCGTCGAACCCCGGACTGGCTGCGGTCAGCTTCACCTCTGCGATCACCATCGCGGTTCCGTGCACCGACGCGGACGGCGACGGCTTCTGCGCCGGCATCGATTGCGACGACACCAAGCTGCTCTACGCCGACGCCGACAATGACGGCGTGGGCGCTGGATCGGCGACCGCGTGCGGCGTGACGACGAACAACGACTGCGCGCCGCTCGACAACACGATCTTCCCCGGCGCCGCCGAGCTCTGCAGCGATGTCGGCATCGACAACGACTGCGATCTCATCAACAACGAGGCCGAGGCGACCGACCGCATCGCCTATTACGCCGACACCGACGGCGACGGCTCGGGAGCGGGCACGTCCGTGCTCGCCTGCACCGCGCCGGCCGGTTACGTCGCCAACGCGAACGACCAGTGCCCCGACAATGTGGCGCTGATCACGCCCGCGACCTACTACCGCGACCAGGACGGCGACACCTACACCACCACGGCGACCACGCAGGCATGCAGCCTGCCGTCGGGCTACCGTGCGAGCGCATCGGCTGCCTCCGACTGCAATGACGGCGATCCGGCGATCAATCCGCTTGCGCAGGAGATCTGCGATGGCGGCGATGTTGACCAGGACTGCGACGGCCTCGCCGACGATGCCGACAGCTCCGCGACGGGTCAGACCAACTGGTACGCCGACACCGATGGTGACGGCGCCGGCGCTGGCGCCGCGACGAGTGCATGCAGCGCGCCTGCTGGCACGGTTGCGAACGCGAACGACCAGTGCCCGGACAACGTGGCGCTGACCTCGCCCGCGACCTACTACCGCGACCAGGACGGCGACAC
>JBIIRG010000278.1:0-3749 GCA_044341665.1 Phycisphaerales bacterium
CTCGACGGCGGTCTATCCGGGCGCGCCTGAGAACTGCAACAACGACGGCGTCGACAACGACTGCGACGGCGAGGCGAACGCCGACAGCGAGGCGACCGACTCGTCGGACTACTTCGTCGACTCGGATGGCGACACCTACACCGTGGGCGCCGCCGTGAAGTTCTGCACGGCGCCGGCGAGCGGGTACCGCAGCAGCGCGTCGGCGTCCGCCGACTGCGACGACAACCGCGCCAGCGCCAATCCTGGCGCGAGCGAGACCTGCAACAGCCTCGACGACGACTGCGACACCGTGGTCGACGAGGGCCTGGCGCAGGTGAGCTACTTCCCCGACGCCGACGTCGACGGCTTCGGCGCCAGCTCTTCGGCGCCGCAGCGCTCCTGCGCGCCGGTCGCGGGCAAGGTGGCCAACAACCTCGACTGCGACGACACGCGCGCGACCGCCTACTTCGGCGCGCCCGAGCTCTGCAACGGCCTCGATGACGACTGCGACAGCCAGTCCGACGACGGGCTGACCTTCGTGAACTACTACACCGACGCCGACGCCGACGGCTATGGCGCCGTCGCGGCAACCGCGCAGAGCGCCTGCGCGGCGGTCGCGGGCAAGGCCCCGAACAACACCGACTGCGACGACACGCGCGCGTCGGCGAACCCGGCGGCGGCAGAGCTCTGCAACGGCCTCGACGACGACTGCGACGCTGCGGCCGACGACGGGCTCACCTTCCTCAACTACTACACCGACGCCGACGGCGATGCCTACGGCTCGAGCGCCGCATCGGCGCAGAACTCCTGCAGCCCGGTCGCGGGCAAGGTGGCCAACAACCTCGACTGCAACGACGCCAACCCGGCGATCAGCCCCGACGCGACCGAGACCTGCAACGGGATCGACGACGACTGCAGCGGTGGGGTCGACAACGGCCTCTCCTTCAGCAACTACTACGTCGACCTCGACGGCGACGGCTACGGCTCGTCGTCGGCGAGCGCGCAGTCGTCCTGCACGACCGTGTCGGGCAAGGTGACCAACAACCTCGACTGCAACGACGGCAACGCCGCGATCCGTCCGGGCGCGACCGAAACCTGCAACGGGATCGACGACGACTGCGACGCAGCCGTCGACGACGGCCTCACGTTCACCACCTTCTACCGTGACAGCGACGGCGACGGGTTCGGCGACTCGGCCACCACCACCTCGAACTGCACGGGCGTGACGCCGACGGGCTTCGTGACCACGGGCGGCGACTGCGACGACACGCGCGTCCTCTACGCCGACGCCGATGGCGACGGCCGCGGCGTGGGCGGTCCTGCCGCCTGCGGTGCGCCGATCGTCGGCGACAACTGCCCGACGGTGTCGAACGCCGACCAGGCCAACTGCGACAGCGACTCGGAGGGCAACGCCTGCGACGCGAACGACGACAACGACATCGCGCTCGACGTCAACGACGCGTATCCCTGCACGGCGGGTCAGTACCGCCTCGACCAGTCCTTCACGGCGGCGCAGATCACGGCGTTCCTCGCGACCGCGACCGCGGCCACGGTCGACGCCTCGAACATGAGCGCCGAGCAGCTCGCGGCGATCGCCGCCGGCGCAGCGCGGCTCGCCCCGAACGGCATCATCGGAACCTTCACCATCACCTCGGCGCTGTCGTCCGACGAGATCGCGGCGATCCTCGCCAACATCGCGGTGTCGTTCGCGGGTGGCTCGGGACCGCAGGTCACCGTCGACGGCTCGCCGATCGCGGGACCGCCGTCCTTCCCCGCGATGGACGCCGACCAGCTCGGTGCCGTCGCCGACAACATCGGCGCGGTCACCACGGTCGAGGACGTGACCCTGACCGCGGACCTTGACCCGCTGGCGATCGGAGCCATCGTGGCCATCGCGCCCGCTGGCGAGGCGACGATCGACGGCACGGGCATGGACGCAAGCCAGCTCAACGCGTCGGTGTCGGGTCCCAGCACCGTCGCCATCGTGGGCGAGGTCGTGGTCGACGCGGACGTGTCGGGCCCAGCCTTCACCGAGATCATCGGTCAGCTCGCGGGCGCGGGCACCACGCTGCAGTTCGACACGTCGGAGATGACGAGCACCCAGCAGGCCGCCGTCAACGCAGCGATCCCGTCGCTCGCAGGCAGCTTCTGCAGCATCGACGACGACGACGGCGACAACTACTACACGGCTGCGTGCGTCCTGGCGTTCACCGACTGCGATGATGCCAATGCCTCGGTGAACCCGGGCAACCTGCCCGTCCTCTCGGGCATTCCCGCCTCGGTCACCATGCCCGCCGACGCCGGCACGGCGCTCGGCGCATCGCTCCTCAACACCGTCACGGCCAGCGACAGCTGCGAGGGCGACATCACCTCGAGCGTCGTGATCTCGATTGCGTATCCGTCGAGCCCGGCGGGCACAGCATGGCCCGCGGGCAGCATGTTCCCCGTGGGCACGTCGACCATCACCTGGTCGATCACCGACGCGATCGGCCAGACCGTGACCGCCACGCGCCAGGTGACCGTGCTCAACTACCAGCTGCTCGACGCCGCCATCACCTTCAACGGCGTCTTCCGCGGCGACTGCACGCGGCAGGTGCGCCTGACCTACGGCGGCGTGACCAACGTGTTCTCGGTGCCGCTCACGAACGGTGTCGGCGCGATCACCGACCTGCAGGTCCCGATCGCGGCCGCCTACCCGTGCGTGACCGCCAAGGACCCCGTGCACTCGGTGACCGACGCCGCCTCGACCACGGTGGTGGCGCGTCAGTACGCCGTGTCGTTCACCCTGCGCCAGGGCGATGCGACCAACGACGACGTGGTGGACATCTTCGACTACGCGGCGTTCGTCACCAGCCGCGGCACGGGCAAGGCGCCCGACGCCCAGTCGAACTACAACGGCGACACCGTGATCGACACCTTCGACTTCACCTTCATCTCCTTCGGCTTCCTTGCCACGGGCGAGTCGTGCTCGCCGTCGTTCAACGGTCCCGCGCCGCGCACCCGCGTGAGCCTCAAGGACCTGCGCCGCGCCGGCTTCGGCGACATGTCGGCCGCCGACCTCAACCACGACGGTTGGGTCGACACGCGCGACATCACGCTCTTCATGCAGACGGGCGGCGGCGCGCAGCCGGCGGCGGGGGAGGCGGCTGGGCTCGGTTGGTGACGCAGCGGGTCGCGTGATCCCAGGTCGGGCTGTTCGGCAGGGCGTGCCCGGCGCGTTTCGGCGCGGCCTCCGGTTGGGCGAGCCAGGCTCGCTCGATGGTTATTCGACTGCAATCGAACCCCGGCGCAGCGCTGCGCGCGGGCAGGAGTCGGGCGGTGCGGAACTCGTTGAACGCCCGAGACTTCGGGATTCTCCGACTTTTCCGAGTTTGCGGTTTGGGACCGTCGGGAGTCGAGGCATCCTGCAACTTGTGCGCCATCGTCTCGGCGCGCGACAGCGGCAAGGCAAGGAGTACCCCTGAGCTGGTCCACCGAAGTGTGGGCTGGTCGTGGGTCCTTGCGTGTCGCAGAGGTACTGATCTGTCTGTTGCGCGTGCGGATGACGCTCGATCTAGTCACGAAGCTCTGGTTTCGCCATGAAGAACTGCTCCCGTATCGGAAACGCCATCGGTTCGAACGCTGCCGCCTCGTTGCACACCCGCGGCGGAGGCTGGGCCGGCCCGCTCTCGAAGCGCGCGTGCGCGCTCGGAGCCGCGCTCGCCGCCGCGCTGATCGCGCCGGTGGCGGGGGCGGATTTGACGATCACGCTGACCAATCGAACACTGGCC
>JBIIRG010000279.1:0-3743 GCA_044341665.1 Phycisphaerales bacterium
GACACGCCTGCGCACTCCGCCGCCATGCTCGTCACGGGGCGCTGCAGCCCGCAGGGCACGATGAGTCCGAAATGCGCGAGGTCAGGCGCAACGTTGAGCGCAAATCCATGCAGGGACGCGAACCGCGAGAGCCGCACGCCGATCGCGGCGATCTTGCGCTCGGGGACGCCCTCCTGCCCCACCCACACGCCGGTGGCGGACGCGTCGCGCATCCCCGCCAGTCCGTGCGCGGCGATCGTGTCGATGACGCACTGCTCGAGCCAGCGCACGTAGGGATGCACCTTGAGGCCCAGCCGCTGCAGATCGAGGATCGGATACGCGACCAGCTGCCCCGGCCCGTGGTAGGTGACGTCGCCGCCACGGTCCGTCTCGACGCGCTCGATGCCGTGCCGCGCGAGCAGCTCGTCGCTGGCGAGCACGTGCTCCGCGGCACCGACGCGCTTCGTGACCGTCACGACGGGCGGATCATGCTCGAGCAGGAACACGGTCATGGGAACGCGCGCGTCGCGGCCCGACACCAGCCGCTCGTGCGTCTCGCGCTGCAGCGCGAGCGCGTCGGCGTAGGCGATCCGGCCGAGATCGATCACGCGGAGCTGGTCGGTTTGGGCGAGTGCGCGCACGAAGCGCGAAGCGTACGCACCACACGCCATTCCGTACAATCGCGGCGTGCCCACGATCCACTCCACCGCCATCCTCGAGGGCGAGATCACGCTCGCCGACGACGTCGAGATCGGTCCCTACTGCATCCTGCGCGGCCGGATTTCCCTCGGCGCGGGCACGGTGCTCGTCCAGAACGTGCACCTCAACGGTCCGCTCGCGATGGGCGCAGGCAACGCGTGCTACCCGGGTGTTGCCATCGGATTCGCGCCGCAAGACAAGGGTTTCCATCACGCGAAGGACGGCGCGGGCACGGTGATCGGCGACGGCAACATCTTCCGCGAGAACGTCTCGATCCACCGCGCGACGCGCGACGACCGGCCCACGCGCGTCGGTGACCGCAACTTCTGGATGGCCAACGCGCACGCAGGCCACGACGTGCAGGTCGGGAACGACTGCGTGTTCGCCAACACCACGATGTTCGGAGGGCACGCCGAGATCGGGGACCGCGTGGTCACGGGCGGCGGCGCGGGCATCCACCAGTTCGCCCGCGTCGGCCGTGGCGCGATGATCAGCGGGCTCACGGGCGTCAGCAAGGACCTCTGCCCGTTCTTCACCGTGTCGAACACGAACTACGTGGGCAGCTACAACCGCATCGGCATGCGGCGCGGCGGGTTCGCGCAGTCCGACATCGAGATGGTGCGCGAGATCTACGGCATCATCGTGCGCAGCCGCGCGTCGTACTCGCAGCGCGTGCGCGCCGTCGAGGCGCTCGCCGGCCATCCGATCGCCGACGAGTACATCGCATTCATCCGCGGGTCGAAGCGCGGCGTCATGACCAGGCACGGCCGCGTCTCGAGCTCGCGGTCCCTCGCGGCGGCCGACGACGAATGAGCGCGCTGCACGGACCACTCTTCGCATCCGCGACGCGCGCGGAGATCGCGGGCGCAACGCTCGAGTTCGTGGTGCTCGGCTCGAGCTCGGCGGGAAACACCTCGTTCCTGCGCGTCGAGACGCCGCGCTCCTCCAGGCAGATCCTGATCGACGGCGGCCTCTCGCCGAAGATGGCGCGCGGCATGCTCGCCGTCCTCGGCCACGACCTCGCTGCGACCACCGACCTCCTGTTCACCCACTTCGACCACGACCACGCGAAGACCGGATGGTCGCGGCCCGCGATGGACAGCGGCCTGCGCCTCCGCTGCTCGTCGCGGCACCTCGCGCATGCGCGCGCGCGCGGCTACCCAGACGTGTGCATCGAGACCTTCGACGCGCGCGGCGATGGCTTCGATCTCGGCGAGATCCGCGTGATTCCCTGTGAGAATCCGCATGACGACGGCGGCACCGTCGCCTTCCGCATCGAGACGCCCGCGGGCAGCCTCGGCTTCGCGACCGACCTGGGACGCGCCTCGGGCGCGCTCATCGAGGCGATGCGGGGAGTCGACATCCTCGCGATCGAGTCGAACTACGACCGCGCCATGCAGCTCGAGTCGGCCCGCCCCGCCTTCCTCAAGGACCGCATCATGGGAGGCAAGGGACATCTGTCGAACGACGAGTGCATCGACGCCGTCCGCGCGATCTCCTGGCCGCGCGAGCCCGAGCACGTCGTGCTGCTGCATCTGTCGCGCGAGTGCAACTGCCCTGAGCTCGTGCGCGGCATGTGGCGTGCGGCGCTGCCGGAGCTCGAGCCGCGGCTGGTGATCGCGCAGCCCTTCGCTCCGACGCAGCCGATCCGGCGGGGAGGCCGCCCATGAACGCCCCGCGCGATGCGCTGGAGCCGATCGCCTGGGTCGCCCTCGTCGCGCGCTGGGTCGAGGTCGCGCGCGCGAGCCGTGCAATCCCCGCCGCCGACGCCCGCCTCCGCGGGTCGATCGCGCCCCTCATCGCCATCGAGGCGAACACCGCGGCGCTGTGCGAGCTGGCACGCGTCCCGGAAGGCGAGCGCGCCCACGCGCGGGACCTCGCCGAGATCTCGATCCGCGACGCCGCCAGCGAGCTCGACCGGCTCTGGCGCGGCGAGGAGTGGCCCGACGAGCTGCACCACGCCTGCGCCGCCGCCGAACGGGCACTGCGACACGCGGTCTACGCGGGCCTCGAGGAGTACGTCGTGGCGGGCGATGAGCCGCTCGAGGTCCCGGAGTGGAGCCTTGCGCCCGAGCTCGCGTGGACGCGAGCCGAGGATGCCGCGGCCGACCCGTCCGCCTTGCGTGGAACGCTCGCTGCCATGCAGCCCGGGACCATCGCGATGCCCGGCGAGCCCGTGGCGTGGTGGTGCGGCCGCGACGCACCGTCCTGCCCCGATCCGCAGATCGCCGCGCGGCTTGTGCGCCGCATGGCGGCCGAGCCGCTGCAGGTCTACCGCGCGCTCGACGAGCGCGGGCACTTCATCGCCGACCACGTCGCATCGATCGAGGACGATGTCGCTGCGGGACTTCCGCTCCTCACGCCGCTGCTTCTCGACGGCCACCGCATCGGCCGCTTCCTCCAGCCGCGCGACTCGTGGCTCGTCATGCAGCGCGCTGCGCTCGGCCACCGGACGCAGCTCCCCGTCCACCGCTGAGCGCTGCATTTCCGCCGCCACATCCGACGCGCGCTCCGCTACCCTTCGGACCCCGATGTCCGACGCGCTCACCCATGAATGCGGCCTTGCCTTCGTCCGTTTGCGTAAGCCACTCTCGTGGTTCCAGAAGGAGCGCGGCGACGCGCTGTGGGGCCTGCGCCGCCTGTATCTCCTCATGGAGAAGCAGCACAACCGCGGCCAGGACGGCGCGGGCATCGCCTGCGTGAAGTTCGACATGCCTCCCGGCGACGCGTTCCTCGAGCGCGAGCGCACGGCCAAGCGCAACCCGATCGAGCGGCTCTTCGACGGCGCGCTGTCGCCTGCGCATCGCCTCGGCGAGCGCGAGCTCGCGGAGTTGCCCGAAACCGAGCTCAAGCGGCAGTTCCCCCTGCTCGGCGAGGTCCTGCTCGGCCACCTGCGCTACGGCACCCACAGCGGCAACTCGAGCTCGATGTGCCACCCCTACGTGCGCCGCTCGAACGCCGAGTCGCGCTCGATCGCGATGGCGGGCAACTTCAACCTCACCAACTCCGCCGAGCTCTTCGCCAAGCTGGTCGAGTACGGGCTGCACCCCGTGGGCGACAGCGAC
>JBIIRG010000079.1:0-12160 GCA_044341665.1 Phycisphaerales bacterium
TGCCCGCGCGCGCGCCGCGACCTTCACCACCTTGCTCGGCGATGCCGACATCGCGCGCTTCGCGTCGCTCGTGCGCGCCACCGAGTTCGCCGCCCGCGCCGCGAGCATCGGCGAGTCGGGCGATCTCCAGGAGGTGGTCGTGAAGGATGGCGGCCGCTCGTTTCGCTTCGATGTGCGGGGATCCGATGGGTCGGTCGATGCGCTCGTCGGCTTCTGCAGGGAGATCTCGATGCGGCAGTTCCGCGACGTGATCGACTCCCAGCCGCAGGCGGGCGAACGCCGCAGATGATGCTCCGCATGTAAAACTTCGGGCGGGAATCGAAAGAGCCTGCGGCTTCGGGTGCTTTTCCTGTTGCGCGTCGCATGGATGCGCGCGAGCGGACCGCAGGGATGCGAGCCGCACGGACAGGACACTGGCTCAAACGCCTTGACCGACATCGCTCCCCGCAAGGCCTGCGGCGGAACGGAAGGAAAGGGATGCGCGACGCAACGGACTGCGTCGCGAGGTGGTGGCGCGCCCTTCAAGGACGACGGGCGTGCGCGCCGCCCTTCGACGAGAGCCTCCGGCCGGCCAGCCGGTGGCTCTCGTCGAAGGCAGCGACGGCTCGAATCCCCGGGATACGGACGAAGTCTGGCCCGGACCAACCTTGGAAACTCTCCGAGTGCCCGCGCGCTGCCTCTGCTCGGGCGCTTTTCCTTTTTGACTTTCAGGGCGATTCCGCGCGCGGCCCCGAAAGGTGCTGGCGGCGGGGGAGATTGCCTTGAAGCGTCAACGCGCCGGATGCAGGTTGCGTCCGAGAATCGTCGGTGCTGCGGGTTGTGGGCGGACCGGACCGCGTCTGGCATTCACCAGACCGTCCCGAAGGACTCGGGGCAGGCACACAGGAGTGGACCGATGATGGCACCGCACGTGGAAATCTGCGCGAACGCACGCGCCGAGGCGTCCGCGAACGCGCACCCGACTTCCGGAACCGAGCTGGCAGCGCGATCGCATCGCGCGCGGTTTTTGCGCGTGGATCGAGACGACGCACGCGAAACCCTCCATCCAGGCTTGGCTTCCGAGGCCCGCGATCTAGCATGGCGCTCCTTGGACGAGCACGGAACCGCTCGCAGCCTCGGCTCGGAACCGGACACCCCGTGCGCCGCCGAGTCGGACGAAACCCTCGAAGGCGTCACGGTCGACGCGTCCGAGGCAGCGGCCCTGCGCGCCACGCGGTCGCAGATCGTCGGCGATCTTTATGCATCGGCCTACCACCGTGTGTTCGCCTTCGCGCGACGCCTTGTCTGCGACGAGGAGGCCGAGGAGATCGCCCATGAGGCGTTCGTTCGCTTGCTTCGTGTGAGGAATCTGGAAAGGATGACGGTCAGCGTTGCTTATCTCCTTCGAATCGCAGAGAACCTGATCCGTCGACGGCACGGTCGGGCACAGCGATACCGAGAGGTCCTCGAGCGTTCCGGCCGGATGGGGCCTGATCGCGAGGTGCACATCGAGTGCTCAGTTGTTGCGAGCGCTCGCGGTGGGTGCGGGGCGTCGTCGTCCATGTCCGCATGGGCCGATCCCGAGCGCCTCCAGTCGGTGCTGTGCCGCTTGACGCCGTCGGAGCAGTCTGCGATTCGGCTGATCGTTTGCGAAGGCCTGGACTATCAAGCGGCGGCCCGTTCTCTCGGCGTTCCAGTCTCAACCATCAACAATTGGAAGCACCGTGCACTCGCCAAGCTCAAGCAGATCATCGAAGAGGATGGGCTGGTCGCGCCCCGATCCCGAGCGACCGTCGAGCAGCAGCAGCAGCGGATGCTCGAGGCGTGCTGACGCGTGCGATCCGGCCGACGCTGGGTCGCGCGTTGCCCATGGCGCGCCGGTCTCGTCGTCGGCGCCGTCGGTGCCCTCCGTGGGGGGCGCCTCGCTCCGCGACTTGAACGACGCAGGAGTCCTTCACGAGGCGCTTGACAGCAAGCGCATGGTTCGTGAGCGACTCGTGCGCGCGCTGCGCCGCGAGCTTTCGGGTTCGTTCGACGCATCGCCGCTGCAGACGCCTGTCGCTGGCGCGACCGACAGCTCGATGGCGCCTCTCCGCGAGCCGCTGAGCGCGTTCCTCCTTGAGGTCCTCGGGGAACCCATCCAAGCGGGGCCGAGCGTGATCCCCTCGGGGACCGGCGCGCGCGCCTGAGCCGCGGTCGGCCGCGGTCGCCTCGATCCCATTCGGCTCTGCATGCGGCTCGGCATCGTGCCGCGCGGCCTGCGAGATCGGGACGCGTGCTTCTTTTGCTGCCCGCGGGGCTCGATCGCCTCTACCATCGCGCCTCATGCCAGAGGACGCGTCCAAGTCAGCAGCACCCCGCGCGACGGAGCGCAGCGACGCCGTGTCGAGCGACCCGATCGTGGGCATCGACCTCGGCACCACCAACTCGCTGGTCGCGTACTGCGCCCCCTCGGGCCCCCGGGTGCTTGGCGGCGCGGACGCAGCCGATGGCTGCATGGTTCCCTCGGTGGTGCGCTATCACGCCGACGGATCGATCACGGTGGGTGCTGCTGCGCGCGCCGGACGCGCGGACCATCCGACCGAAACGGTGTCGAGCGCCAAGCGGCTGATGGGGCGCTCGGCGAAGGAGTGCGCTGAGTTCGCGCGCGGATTCTCGGTGCCGCTCGTCGAGGGCCCGCGTGGCATCGCCGCGCTCGATGTATCGGGTCGGCTGCGTACCCCGCAGGAAGTCGCGTCGGAGATCCTCCGCGAGCTGCGGGGGATCGCCGAGCGTGATCTCGGCGTACCCGTCCGGCGTGCCGTCATCACCGTGCCCGCGTACTTCGACGACGCGCAGCGGCAGGCGACGCGCGATGCGGCGCGGCTTGCGGGCCTCGAGGCCGTGCGGGTCGTCAACGAACCGACCGCGGCGGCGCTCGCCTACGGAATCGGACAGTCGCGGCGCGCCGAGCGCATCGCGGTCTACGACCTCGGCGGCGGCACCTTCGACGTGACCATCCTCGACATCGTTCCGGGCGAGGACGCGGGAACGGGCGCGGATTGCTTCCAGGTGCTCTCGACCGCGGGCGACACCGCGCTCGGTGGCGATGACGTCGACCGTGCCATCGCCGCCCGCTGGGTCGAGCAGGGGGGATGGGCGCTCGGTCCCCACGATCGCGCGTCACTCATCGAGGCGGCCGAGCGGGCGAAGGTGGCGCTGGCGACGGCAGAGTCGGCCCGCGTGACGTGCGTGCTCGAGAGCGGTGCGCGCGAGTGCGCGCTCCGCCGTTCCGAACTCGATGAACTCTGCGCGCCGCTCGTCGCACGCACGCTCGACGCGTGCACGCGCGCCCTGCGCGATGCGCAGTCGACGGTGCGCGAGATCGACCGCGTCGTGCTCGTCGGGGGCTCGACGCGCCTCGCGTCCGTGCGCAGCGCGGTCGAGCGATTCTTCGGGCAGAAGCCGTACCTCGCGCTCGATCCGGATCGCGTGGTGGCGCTCGGCGCAGCGGTGCAGGCCGCGATCGTCGCGGGTGGCCGCCGTGATCTCCTGCTTCTCGACGTGATCCCGCTCTCGCTCGGCATCGAGACCGTCGGCGGCACGATCGCCAAGCTCATCATGCGCAACAGCCCGATTCCCACGCGGGCGCACGAACGGTTCTCGACGTCGAAGGACGGCCAGACCAGCGTGCGCATCCACGTGCTGCAGGGCGAGCGCGAGCTCGCGGAGCACTGCCGCTCCCTCGGTACCTTCGACCTGCGCGGCATTCCGCCCATGCCTGCGGGCATCCCGCAGATCGAGGTGCTCTTTACCGTCGACCAGAACGGCGTGCTCGTGGTGACCGCCGTCGAGAAGCGCAGCGCGACCGAGGCGAGCATCCAGGTCGTGCCCAGCTACGGGCTCACGCAGGACGAGGTCGAGCGCATCGAGCGCGAGAGCCTCGAGCATGCCCGCGCCGACATGACGGTGCACCGCGTGATCGACCTCCGCATCCACTCCGAGCTCGATCTCAAGTGGATCGGCGAGGCGCTTGCGCGCGTGCGTGGAAAGCTCGACGCGGCATACATCGACGAGCTTGAGGCCGCGATGGGCCTCGTGCGCTCCCGCTGCGAGCAGGCGGCGCGCGATCCGCGGTCGGTCGAGCCAGACGGCTTTCACGCCGCCAAGCAGGCGCTCGACCGGCTGTCGATGCGGGTTCACGAGACATCGATCGCGGAGACCCTTCGCGGCTGAGACGTTCGAGCCGCAGGTGGGGCGTGGTAGGATCCACCGCCCGCCCGTCGACTTCCCGAGCCGCCGACCCCGCGTGGTCGTCATCCGGACGTCATTCAGACAGCCCCCCGCCATGGCATCGGAAGGCCAGCAACCGTTCGACATCGAGCGCACCACCACCGCGCTGCTGGTGGGGCTGTTCGATCCCCGCAATGCGGCCGCGTGGGAGGCCTTCGACCGTCGCTACCGCCCGATCCTGGTGGGGTTCGTGCGGAACTGCGGGGTCCGCGACTCCGACGCCGCCGAGATTGCGCAGGAGACGATCGTGCGCTTCGTGGAGGAGTACCGCGCAGGCAAGTACGACCGCTCGCGCGGCAGGCTCGGTGCGTGGCTTGTGACCATCGCGCGCTACCGCGTGCTCGATCTGCGGCGCCACGCCGGCACGGCGCGGATCGAGCGGGGCGACAGCGCGATGGTCGATCTCGACGACGAGCGTTCGGTCGGCGCGGCGTACGAGGCCGAGCGTCGGCAGGCCGTGCTGCGCGAGGCGCTCGAGGAGCTGCGCACACGCTCGCGCACCGATCCAAAGACCGTGCAGGCCTTCGAGATGCTGGTGTACCACGGGCTCACGCCGCAGGTAGTCGCCGAGCAGATGGGCATGTCGGCGCACGACGTGTACCTCGCCAAGAGCCGCGTGGCCGCCAAGCTGCGTGAGATCGTGCAGCGGCTCGAGGCCGAGTACGAGGAGGCGCCGGGCGACTGGGATGCCGCGGGCGCGCGGCCTTCGGATGGGCTGCGCGGATGAACCCGCAGGATCCCTCGCAGGTCGGCAGCGGCTGCGGGGCGTTCTCGCGCGACGAACTCGAGCTGGCGGCGATCGCGCGTGTCGATGCCGAGGCGCCGGTCGCAGAGGAGCTGCCTGCACATCTCGCGACCTGTCCCGCGTGCCGCGCGCTCGTCGACCGCCTGGCCGCCGACAACGCCTTCCTCGGTGAGCTCGCGAAGGTTGCGGCTGCGCCGCGGCCGACGTCGGCCGACGAGGAGCGCGATGACCCGACGAGTCCGATCGCGGGCTACCGGCTCGGTGAGGAGATCCACCGTGGTGCGCAGGGCGCGGTCTACCGTGCCGAGCAGCTCGCCACGCGGCGCACCTGCGCGGTGAAGATGCTGCTCGGCGGCCGGTTCGCCGGCGAACGGGAGCGTGCGCGCTTCGAGCGCGAGATCGAGCTGGTCGCGAGGCTGCGTCATCCGTCGATCGTCACGCTCTACGAGAGCGGACGGTCGCGCCGCGGCGAGCCGTGGTTTGCGATGGAGCTCGTCGAGGGCGCGCGGCTCGACGACTATGCGAGGGAGCACGCGCAGTCGCCGCGCGCGGTGGCGATGCTGCTTCGGCAGGTGGCCGACGCGATCGCCTACGCGCACCGCCGCGGCGTGATCCACCGCGACCTCAAGCCGGGAAACATCGTGGTTGATCGCGACGGCGTGCCGCGCGTGCTCGACTTCGGTCTCGCGCGCGCCGACGCTCCCGCCGCCGACGGCGGGACGGGGCAGGGGAGCGCCGCGATGGGCACCACGATGGCGGGTGAGTTCCTCGGGACCTTCGCCTACGCGGCCCCGGAGCAGCTGGCGGGTGACCCGAACGGCATCGACTCGCGTTGCGATCTCTACGCACTCGGCGTCGTGTTCTACGAGTGCCTCGTCGGGCGAAAGCCCTTCGAAGGTGCGCGCTCGGTGGCCGAGCTTGTGATCCAGAAGTCGGGCGCCACCCCCGTGCGGCCAAGCGCGCTGCGCGCGGGCATCGACCGCGACCTCGATGTGATCGTGCTGCGGCTGCTCGCGGCGGATCCCGCGCGCCGCTACGACACCGCCGATGCGCTCTCCGAGGACATCGCGCGCTTTCTCGACGGACGCCCGATCCTCGCCCGCGAGGACAGCCTGGCATACGTCGTGCGCAAGCAGCTCAGGCGCCACTGGATCGCGTCGAGCGCCGCGGCCGCGCTCCTCGTCACCGTCGTCGTCGCGAGCGTGCTCCTTGCGATCCTGTACGCGAACGCCGAGCGCGCGCGCATCCGCAGCGACCGCACGCTCTCGAGCTTTCGCGATGCGGTCGGAAGCGTGAATCCCGAGTCGGCCGCGGGCGGGGCCGGCCTTACGGTCGAGGAGTTCCTCGAGCTGATCGAGCAGAACGCGTCCGAGGAACTCTCATCCGAGCCCGCGGTGCTCGCAGGCGTGCTCGATACGATCGGCATCGTGCATCTCGGCTTCGAGGATGCGTCGCGCGCCGAGCGCTCGCTCGCGCCCGCCCTTGCCTCGCGGCGCGCCCTGCACGCCCGCGGCGAATGCAGCGATGCGGAGCTCGCCGAGAGCCTGCACAACATGGGCCGCGTGCGCATCCTCCAGGGCGATCTCGCCGGCGCCGAGTCGTCGTACCGCGAGGCGATCACCCTGCGCGAACAGGCGTACGGAGTGCGCGATGTGCGCACGCTGCTTTCTTGGCGCCATCTCGCGAGCTGCCTGCGGCGGCAGGGGCGCCTGCGCGAGGCGCGCGACCTGTACGACTCGATCGAACGCGAGGCGCGGGCCACCGAGGACTACCCGGCGCTCGAGATGGCGGCGATCATCAATGGCCGCGCCTTCATCGACTCTGCCGAGGGCAACCTCGAGCTCGCACTGCAGGGCTACCGCGACGCGCTCGAGGCGGTGCGTCCCGCGCTGGCAGCGGACGACTACCGCGTCGGGCGAAGCCTGTTCAACATCGCCGTGATCGAGGAGCGGATGTCGAACGACCCGAGCGCCGTCGACCGACGTGCTGGCCTGAGGGCCGACGCGCTGCGCCACGCCGCCGACGCGCTCTCGATCCTGCGAAAGCGCAAGGGGGGCGGTGCCGCCACCGTCGTGGAGGTCGAGGCGCTGCTGAGGCGCCTCGAGGGTCTGCCCGACGCGAATCAGCGTTGACGCCGGCGAGTCGCGAGTCCGCCGAGCGCCAGCAGCGCGAGTGCGCCCGGCGCGGGCACGCCCGAGACGCCTTGCACGCCGAGCACGTACTCGCCGAAGGAACCGTCCTGCGCCCATCCAGCCAGCAGGTAGTCGTTCGGCTGCTGGAAGCCGTTCGGGCCGGCGATCACGCCTGGCTGCAGGAACGCCTGGTTGAACAGGAACTGTCCCGAGGCGTTCACCGGTTGGCTGCCGAAGCCGCTGACGGCGATCAGGTACAGCCCCGCCTGCGTGATGGTGGTGCCGCTGCCATCGTTCGAGTCGCGGCGGAGTTGCGCCTGCGGATCGCCCGATGACTTGTCGTTGTTCGCCAGGATGGCCTTCGCCACCATCCGCCCGTCGAGGATGTCGACCCGGAACAGGAAGAGCATCGGGTTGAATCCGGGCGGTCCGCCCGCGCCAGGAGCCGTGGTCACGCTGAACACGGTCGGGTCGCTCACGCGGATCATGAAGCAGTCCTGGTAGTCGCCCGCGAGCAGGCCAGGTCCGCCGAGCTTTCCGCGGATCGAGGTGAGCGAGCCGTCGGTCGTGATGGTCTGCGATGTGTCGAGCGTCGAACCCGCGTCGTTCGGTCCCTCGTCCCAGTCGGGACCTGCGATCGCGGCAGCGGACAGCGAGAGGCTCGAAACGACCGAAAGAGCGCCAAGGGACAGGCGGAGTGCGGCGGACATGGGCTCACCTCAGGGAAGGTGCGGAGGGACAGGCCAGCGTGCGCGGCGTTGGACAGACCGCGGCTGGCGGGACAGGACGGGCGGTGCGGCCGAACCGACACCGCGCGGGGACAGGGTGGCGCGAGGGAGCGCCGATCGGAGTATGCAGCAGTTCCGTGCCGAGGGAACCCGCTCCCCGCAGGATTCGGCCAGTCGGCAAATCAGAGACTTTCGCCTTCGGTGCCGCTCGGATTGCCTCTATAGTGTCTGTCTTGCGCGCGACTTGCGCGCTTCGCAGCGCTCCAGCCCTCGGCGTCGGCCAGCCGCCGGTTCCCGATGGGCGGTCCCGAAAGGACGGTAGAGGACTTCGATGTCTCAGGTTCTTCCTTCTGTGTCGCCCTCGCAGGCCCTTCAGCCTGGTTCGCAGACCCCGCCGAGCATGGCTCGCGTCAAGGCAGGGATCGATCCGTGGACGGTCGATGACGCTGCGGACCTCTACAACCTCCGCGGTTGGGGCAAGGGGTTCTTTGAGATCGCGAAGTCGGGCCATGTGATCGTGCGCCCCACGCGCACGCCGGGCCGCGAAGTCAACCTGTTCGAGGTGGTCAAGGGACTGCGCGAGCGCGGGCTTCGCACGCCGGTGCTGCTGCACTTCAGCGACCTCCTGCACCGTCGGCTGAAGGACCTGCACGAGGCCTTCGACACGGCGATCAAGGAGAACGGCTACAAGGGCAAGTACAACGCCGTCTATCCGATCAAGGTCAACCAGCAGCGGCGCGTGGTCCAGGAGATCCGCGAGTACGGCGAGCAGTACGGCTTCGGTCTCGAGGTCGGCTCCAAGCCGGAGCTCCTCGCGGTCATGGGCCTCACGAGCGATTCGCCCGATCGCCTGATCATCTGCAACGGCTTCAAGGAAGACCGCTACATCGAGTTCGTCACGCTGGCCGCCAAGCTCGGTCGCACGATCATCCCCGTGATCGAGAACCTCGCTGAGCTGCGGCTGATCGTGAAGTACGCCGAGAAGTACCAGATCCGGCCGAAGATCGGCGTGCGCGTGAACCTGGCGACCCCTGGCGCGGGCCGCTGGCGCCACAGCTCAGGCGTGAAGGCGAAGTTCGGCCTGTCGCTCACCGAGGTGATCGACGTGCTCGACTACCTGAAGACGCGCGGCATGCAGGACTGCCTGCAGCTCCTGCACTGCCACATGGGCTCGCAGATCCACGACATCCGCCAGGTGAGCACGGGCGTGAACGAGCTCGCGCGCATCTACACCGAGCTCGCCAAGATGGGTGCAGGCATGCGCTACCTCGACGTCGGCGGCGGCCTCGGCATCGACTACGACGGCAGCCAGACCAACTTCGAGTTCTCGACGAACTACACGCTCCAGGAGTACGCCGCCAACGTGGTCTACAAGATCATGTCGGTGTGCGACGAGGAGAATGTGCCGCACCCCACGATCGTGACCGAGTCCGGCCGCGCGATGGTGGCGCAGCAGAGCGTGCTCGTGTTCGACGTGCTCGGCGCGAACCGGCTCGACCGCTTCACGGTGCCGCCGTCGCTCGAATCCGTGTCGAAGGACGAGCACGGCGAGGTGCCGCGTCCGATCGTCGACCTCTTCGAGGCGTACAACTCGATCACCGAGCGCCGCCTGCTCGAGTGCTACCACGACGCGCTCCAGTCGCGCGACGAGGCGATGAACCTGTTCTCGGTGGGCTACATGAGCCTCGAGCACCGGGCGCTCGCGGAGCGCATGTTCTGGGCGACCTGCGCCAAGGTCCGCGACAAGGCCAAGGACATGCCCAGCATGCCCGAGGAGCTCGAGGACCTCGAGTCGAACACGACCGACACGTACTTCTGCAACCTCTCGATCTTCCAGTCGCTGCCGGATATCTGGGCGATCAACCAGCTGTTCCCGATCATGCCGATCCACCGCCTCGACGAGCGCCCCACGCGCAAGGCGACCGTGGCCGACATGACCTGCGACTCGGACGGCAAGATCGACCGCTTCGTCGACGACCATGACGTCAAGAAGTGGGTCGAGCTCCACGACATCAAGGACGGCGACGAGTACTTCCTCGGCGCGTTCCTCGTGGGCGCGTATCAGGAGACGCTCGGCGATCTCCACAACCTCTTCGGCGACACCCATGTCGCGCATATCCGCCTCGACGACAACGGCAACTGGTGGATCGACGAGATCGTCGAGGGCGACAGCGTGCGCGAGGTGCTGTCGTACGTGCAGTACGATGCGAACCGTCTCGGCCAGGCGATCCGCCACGAGTGCGAGCGCGCCGTGCGCGACAAGCACATGTCGGTCGCGGAGTCGAACGCCCTCGTGCGCAACTACGAGTCGGGCCTCGCCGGGTACACCTACCTCGAGACGGAGAATGGCGCGGCGATGTGAGCGCGCCGTTCAAGTTCGGATTTCACCCAGCGCCGTCGGAAGACGGCGCTGTTTTTTGATGCGCGAGCCTCTCCTCCGAGCCTCGCTTCATCGCGCGTTTGGTCGATCGTGCGCGCGGCTATGCAGCTCGCGTCGCACGAGTTCTCCAACGGTGCTGTTCGGTACAAGATGAGCCTTGCGGAGCGCCTCGACGTACTCGTCCGGACTGAAGCTTGGACGCGTGAGGCTTGTGCGATGGACATGAAGTGCGGTGACCGATCGGGTCGTTCGCTTCGCGACGCACTCTGCGATCAGCGCATCAGGACGAAGTGCGGTGATTCCATGCGGGGCCAATGCGCTTCGCGGGAACCCGCGGCGATCGAGTGTGCAGAGGATCGTGGCTCCTACGGAGATCGCCGCACGCAGGACGTGTTCGTCATCAGGATCCGGCAGGCGTGGAACGGCGTGGCGGGGGATTGTCTCGGACGCAAGGCCGTCGGGAAACTCGATTCGGAATCGGTCGCGCACTTGGATCAGTGTGGACCGTTCGATCTCGGGTCGAGCTCGGAGCACACTTGCGATCCACTCGGACTCGATAGAGCGGGACCATCGGATGCGGATCGCCATGTTCAAGGCCAGATGCCGCAGTATGTTTCGGCTGAACGAGTGATGCCACACGCAGGAGTCGACCAGCACGATGGGCGCGCTATCGGATCTGCGCGAATGGCGTGCTCCGTCGCTTCGTGATTGTTCTCTTCCCCCCGGCATCGTCACTTCCTCTCAGGCTTGGTTGCGCGCAGACTTGTCGCACTGTCCCGTCCGGCCAGCGCCTTCCACTCCGCGGCCGTTGGCGGTGGGCTTACCTCATGAAGGCCCCACTCCTGCTCAAGGCGCGTGGACTCGACTCCGTGCGCCGCTCGTGACTCCATCTCCGCGCGCGCGTACGCATTGAAGTCGTAGATGCGGACTCGGCGGTGCTTGCCCACAAGGCGCGCGGGCAGGCGTCCCTCGTCTATCGCCTTGATGATCGTGGGGCGCGAGACGCGCAGTGCAGCGGCCGCTTCCTGCGTCGTGAGCTCGTCGTTCGGATCACGATCGAGGATGATGTACGGGTTTGGCGCCTCCGCTCGACGCGCGTTGACGGCAAGCTCGACCGAGTGCCCGAGTGCGTAGGCGTCGAGCGCATCGGCGAGAAGCGCTGTGAGCGCGTCGGGCAGGGCGATCGTGCGCGGGCTGCGCGCGATCGCGACGGAAACCGCACGGCCGCTCTTTCGGGCGCGTCGGATCTCGTCTGCTGGGGAGTTCGCCGCTGCGTTTCGAGCAGCCGATCTCTGGGTGGAATGCGGCATCGAGGTGGACGCCGCGTCACGCTCGTCGCGGCGGCCCGCGCGGGTGGAGCGCTTGCGCGCGGTGTTGCTGGGCTTGCGGGTCGTGGGCTTCGTCTTCGGCATGAACGCATCATACGAAGCAAACGAAGCAAACGCAAGTCCCTTCCTGCGATTTCAGGTCACAAGCCTCAGGACCTCGCGCAGTTCCTCGCCAACGTCGCCCCCCTCGGACTCAAGGAGCTCGAGCATCCGCGCGCGGATCCGCTTGGTGACACCGCGCACGAGGTCCGCCATCTGCTGGCGACCGAGCCCAAGCTCTTGCTCGAGATCGGCGTAGCTGCGTCCGTCGATGGCGTGACGTCGGAAGACCGTCCACGCACGGTCGCGCCCCTCGGCGAGCAGCGCGCCCTCGACCGCGGCGCAAGCCTCGCTCAGGATCGCAAGCGCCCAGGCGCGGTCGAACGCCTCCTCGCCCGTACGCTCGGCGGCGATCGGTGCGGCGACGCCGTCGAGCGTGGCGCCCTCGCGCCGCGCCGCCCGCGACCGGTCGCGCGCAGCGCTGCGGGCGTGCAGCAGCAGCCCGTTCATCAGCCGCCGACGCAGCCGCATGCCGCTCGCCTGGTATCGCCGGAAGT
>JBIIRG010000080.1:0-12154 GCA_044341665.1 Phycisphaerales bacterium
TCGAGGCGTACTCCGCCGGCACCGACCCGCACGGGCTGAACCCGCTCGCCGTCCGCGCCATGCGCGAGGCGGGCGTCGACATCTCGCGGCACACCTCCAAGCGGCCCTCCGACATCGGCGTCGGCTTCGATCTCGTGGTCACGGTCTGCGGCCACGCCGACGAGCACTGCCCAGCGTTCCCCGGCGCGCGCGTGGTGCACGTGGGCTTCGACGACCCGCCGCGCCTCGCCTCGGGCGCCACGAGCGACGACGAGGCCATGCCCCACTACCGCCGCGTGCGCGACGAGATCCGCGAGTTCATCGCCGGCATCGACCGGCTGCTCCCGTGAACCCGCCGCGCCAACGCCTCCGCTCCGCGCAAGCCCCGAGCCTACCGACATGACCGACTGCGCCCCCTGCACAAGCCCCAAGCGCCTCTCGTTCCTCGACCGTGGCCTCACGGTCTGGATCTTCCTCGCGATGCTCGCGGGCGTCGCGATCGGCCGCATCTTTCCCGGCGTGCGCGATGCGATCGACGCAGCCAGCGTCGGCACCACCAACATTCCCATCGCGATCGGGCTCATCCTCATGATGTACCCGCCGCTCGCGAAGGTGCGCTACGAGGAACTGCCGCGTGTGTTCGCCGACAAGCGACTTCTCGCGCTTTCGCTCGTGCAGAACTGGATCATCGGCCCCGTGCTCATGTTCGCGCTGGCGGCGATCTTCCTGCGCGACCAGCCCGAGTTCATGATGGGCCTCATCCTCGTCGGACTCGCGCGCTGCATCGCCATGGTGCTCGTGTGGAACGACCTCGCGGGCGGCAGCGCCGAGTACGCGGCGGGGCTCGTCGCGTTCAACAGCATCTTCCAGGTGCTCTTCTTCGGCGTGTACGCCTGGATCTTCATGACCGTGCTCCCGCCGCTCGTCGGGCTCGGCTCGGTCGAGGTCTCGGTCGGGATCGGTGAGATCTTCGTGAGCGTGCTCGTCTACCTCGGCATTCCGTTCTTCGCCGGCATGCTCACGCGCGCGCTGCTGCGCCGTGCGCGCGGCGACGCGTGGTACGTCACGCGCTTCCTGCCGCGGATCTCGCCCGTCACGCTGATCGCCCTGCTCGGCACCATCGTGGTCATGTTCAGCCTGAAGGGCGACCGCATCGCGGAGGCGCCCACCGACATCCTGCGCATCGCGGTGCCGCTCGTCCTCTACTTCGCGATCATGTGGTTCGTCTCGTTCTGGCTCGCGCGGCGCGCGGGGTCCGACGACGCGCGCGCCACGACCCTCGCCTTCACCGCCGCAGGCAACAACTTCGAGCTTGCGATCGCGGTGGCGATCTCGGTCTTCGGCATCTCCTCGGCAGAGGCGTTCGCGACGGTCATCGGGCCGCTCGTCGAGGTGCCGGCGCTGGTACTCCTCGTTGGCGTGGCGAAGCGGCTGCAGCGTCGGCCTGCGCGGTGAGCGATCGGGCGCGGACGGCGAGGCGACTGGAACCGAGTCAGACACGCTCGACGCTACTCGATCACGAGCACCGACTCCGCCGGGAGCATCCAGACGCGGCGCGCCGGCATCCATGAGCAGCCGAGGATGCCGTCGAGTCCGTGCGGTCGCAGCAGCCGCGCCGAGAGGGGCTCGTGGAAGGCGAAGCGCTCGCGGACGCGCACGGACGCGAGCGCCACGGGGAGCTTCGCGGAGGCAGAACGGATCGCGCCGAGCATCGGATGGTGGTCGGCGAGCTCGCCTGCGTCGACGCCGCGCGACAGGTCGGCCTCCTCGGCGAGATACCCGAACTGCGCGCCGGTATCGAACACGAGCCGTGCCTCGCGGTCGCCCACGACCGCGCGGATCACCGGCACGCCGATGGTCGGCTCGAGCGTGTAGGACACCCGCGCAAGCGCAGCGTCCGGTGCGGGCGGACGCACGATCGCGCGTCCGCGCGCGCCGTCCCACAGGACGGGCTCGCCGCCCAGGATGTCCATCCCGATCAGCCCGCGCAGCCGCGCGCCGATGCGCGCCTCGAGCCCGAGCGGCGCGAGCGCCGCCAGGTCGAACTCCTCAACGCGGCGCGGCAGGGCGTGGGCGCGCCCGCCGTAGGTCGCCGTTCCAGCGTCGCCAAAGCTCCTCGGACTGCCCGTGTCGACGATGAACCTCCCCTCGGGAAGGTCGACGAACATGTGGCCGGCGAGAAAGGCAAGTCGGTGCGTGTGCTGCATGGCGCGTGGATCCCGGGCGCTCACTTCGCCGGCGTGATGATCGCAAACACCGCGCCGTCGGGGTCGCGGAGGAACGCCATCCGTCCCCAGCCGCAGGTCCACGGGGCGCGCACCGCGACCGCGCCGCGCGCGAGCGCCCGCTCGAACGACTCGTCGACCGCTGCGACCGTGAAGTACGGGATCCACACCGGCGGCAGCCCCTCGTTCACGCCCCGCGCGTGACAGACTCCCGCCAGCGGCGGCCCGCCCTCCTCTCGGTGCAGGCAATAGTCGTCGTACGGCGCGGGCTGCGTGCCCACCGCAAGCGGGCTCGTCGCCACGCCGAGCACATCGGCGTAGAACGCTCGGCTCTGCGCCGCATCGGGAACCGTGAGATCGATCCAAGCCGCGAGCGTCTCGTTTGCCATGCGCTCAGGCTATCCGATACCGTGCGCGCATGACCCTGACCTCCCTCTTCGCTTCACTTGCAGTCGCCGTCGGTGCCGCGCTCGTCGCGCCCGCCAGCGAGCCCGTCGCCAACTCCGTCGACCTCTTCAACGGCAAGGACCTCAGCGGCTGGGTGAACGTCAACACGTCGCCCACGACCTGGACCGTCGCCAAGGACGAGACCGGCGCGCCGATCATCAAGTGCACCGGCCAGCCCACCGGCATCCTCCGCACCGAGAAGGCCTACGAGAACTTCGTGCTCGAGTTCGACTGGAAGCACCTGTCGTACCCGGGCAACGCGGGTCTCTTCGTGTGGTCCGACCCGGTGTGCGCCAAGGGCGTGCCCTTCTCGCGCTCGATCGAGGTGCAGATCATGCTCACGCCCGACAACGTCGACGGTCAGGGCCGCACGATGTACACCGGCCAGGGCGACATCTTCTCGATCTGGGGCTCCAGCATGACGCCCGACCGCCCGCATCCGGGTGGCTGGGAGCGCTGCCTGCCGAGCGCCCGCACCACCAAGGGCGCCGGCGAGTGGAACCACTACAAGGTCACCTGCAACGAGGGCGTGATCAAGCTCGAGGTGAACGGCACCGAGGTGTCGGGTGCATCGAACGTGAAGCCGCGCCGCGGCTACATCTGCCTCGAGAGCGAAGGCACGGAGATCTGGTTCAAGAACCTCAAGCTCACCGAGCTCCCCGCAGGCAAGCTCGGCATCAAGCCCGACTGGGACACCGACCACACGCTCGCAGGCATGCGCCCCATGTTCGACGGCCTCACGATGGCGGGCTGGAAGGAAGGCGCCGACAAGGGCGAGGCCGCACCTTCCACCTGGTCGATGGGCGGCAACATCGTGCGCTTCAACGGCAAGGGCAAGAGCCTCTGGTCCGACGAGTCCTTCGGCGACTTCGAGATGATCTGCGACTGGAAGTGGACGGGCGAGCACCAGGGCAAGTTGATGCGCCCCGTGATCGGGCTCGACGGCAACGTCGTGAAGGATGAGAACGGCAAGGACAAGATGGTCGAGGTCGAGGAGCGCGATAGCGGCATCTACCTGCGCGGCAGCTCCAAGAGCCAGGTGAACATCTGGTCGTGGCCGTGCGGCTCAGGCGAGGTCTACGGCTACCGCACCGATCCGTCGATGTCGGCCGATGTGCGCGCCGCGGTCACGCCGCGCCTCAACGCCGACGCGCCCGTCGGGCAGTGGAACCGCTTCCGCATCCGCATGGTGGGCGAGGTGCTCAACGTGTGGCTGAACGGCAAGCACGTGATCATCGACGCGACCTTGCCGGGCGTGGCCAAGGAGGGACCGATCGCGCTGCAGAGCCACGGTTGCCCGATCGAGTTCACGAACGTGATGATCGAGCGGCTGGGCGCGCGCAAGTAGGTCCGCCTGGCGCGACGCTGCGCCGAATCCGTGCATTTCGCTGCTTCCCGCGAGGCGGCCCTCGGGGAGATCTCATCGATGGATCCGCTGACACTGCTTGCCACCGCCGCGCTCCTGACCGCGCCCGAGTCGAAGCCCATCGACCGCGCCGTGGCGCATGAGGCGGCCGAGGTCCACTCGACGTTCGCCTTCGACGCTGCCATCGTCGCATCGCTCGAATCCGGCGACGCGTTGCCGCCTGCCTTCGACGCGCTGGGCGCGCGCGGGATGCGTGTGTCGTTGCGGTCCGCGCTCGCGGGCGGAGCGCTGCATCTCGCGCTCGAGCATCCGACGGACCCCTCGCGCCACGCGTCGCTCCTTCTCCACGAGGGACGCCTCACGGGCGCGGTCTACCTCGGCGACACGCTGCGCATCTCGCTCACGGGCGAGCGCGCGGGCCTGTCGCGGCGCGCCGCCGAGGACGCGGCGCGCGACCTTCCCTGCGGGTATCACGACGGCCTGCGGGCCGAGCCGGCTGGGAATGGCGGCGGGTCCACCGAAGGCGGCATCGCGGGCGGCACCGCGTGCGACGACGGCTCGCGCGTCGATGTCTTCGTGATGTACACGCAGGGCGCGGTCAATCAGGCAGGCGGACAGACGCAGCTCGACGACTGGCTGCTCTGGGCGGTCGCCGACTCGAACGCCATCTACGCATCGTCGGGCATCGCACTCTCGATGCGCCTCGTGGGAAGCGCGCTCGCGCAGGGCTACACCGAGAACGCGTCGATGTCGAACGACCTCTACGCGCTGACCGACACCGCCGACGGCGTGCTCGACGAGGTGCTGCCGCTGCGCAATGCGGCGCGCGCGGACCTCGTCGCCCTCGTGCGCGCCGACGGCGGCGGTGCCTGCGGCATCGCGTGGCTCGCCGGCGGCAATCCGTCGCAGGAGGGCTACGGCTACAGCGTGACCGCGCTCGGTTGCTTCACCAACCGCACGTTCACGCACGAGCTCGGCCACAACATGGGCTGCTGCCACGCCCCTGGCGACGGCGGCGGCTGCCTGAGCGGCGGCGTGTTCCCCTACTCGACGGGCCATCGTTTCTTCGGCGTGAGCGGCGCCGAGTACCGCACGGTCATGGCGTACGCGCCGGGCACGCGCATCCCGCGGTTGTCCTCGCCGCTCGTTTCGTACGACGGAACGCCAACGGGCGTGGTGGATGCGCGTGACAACGCGCGGACCATCAACATCACGCGGCTGGCCTTCACGCAGTACCGCTGCGATACGTGCGATGCCGACATCAACGGCGACTCGATGCGCGACGGCGCGGACCTCGCGATCCTGCTCACGGGATGGGGATCGGCGTCGCCGGACCTCAATGGCGATGGGGTCACGAATGGCGGGGATCTGGCGATCCTGCTCGATGCCTGGGGCGCGTGTCCGTGATTGGAGCGGTCGCGGCGTAATCCAAGCGGTCGCGGCTGCGGCCGCTCCCTCTGGCACGCCGCACCGCGAGTGAATCGCGTGATTGGAGCGGTCGCGGCTGCGGCCGCTCCCTCTGGCACGCCGCACCGCGAGTGAATCGCGTGATCGGAGCGGTCGCGGCTGCGGCCGCTCCCTCTGGCACGCCGCACCGCGAGTGAATCGCGGCGGGCTGATGGATGGGAGTTGTGATCGGGGAAAGCAGCGAAGGGACCCGAGTGGGTCCCTTCGCGGTGGAGCGTGTTGGTCCGGCGACGGTGCGGATTACTCGTCGCTGGTCTCGCGGTGCTGCATCTGCGCCTTGAGGCGCGCGAGGATCGACGAGTGCATCTGGCTCACGCGCGACTCGCTGAGGTCGAGCGTGGCGCCGATCTCCTTCATGGTCATTTCCTCGTAGTAGTAGAGGATGACGATCAGGCGCTCGGCGCGCGACAGGCCCTTCGTGATGAGCGCCTGGAGGTCCTGCTTCTGCACGGCCTGCAGCGGGTTCTCCTGGCGGCCGTCCTCGACGACGTCGATCTCGCGCACGTCCTTCGAGCTGTCGGTCTCGAAGCACTTGCGGGTGAGGCTCACCATCGAGATCGGACGCGAGTCCTTCTGCAGCTTCTCGAACTCGTCGCCCGAGACGTTGAGTCGCGCTGCGACCTCGTCCTCGGTGGGACGGGCGCCGGTCTCCATCTCGATCGACTTGCGGACCTTCTCGACCTTGGCGGTGCGGCTGCGCACGAGGCGCGGCACCCAGTCCATCGAGCGGAGCTCGTCGAACATCGCGCCGCGGATGCGCTGCGTGCAGTAGGTCTCGAACTTCACGCCACGGTCGGGGTCGAACGACTCGACCGCGTCCATGAGGCCGAACGCGCCTGCGCTCTTGAGGTCGTTGATCTCGACCTCGCTCGGGAGGCGCTTGTGCAGACGCTCGGCCGCGTAGGCGACGAGATCAAGGTGGCGACCGACGAGGAAGTTGCGGACCTCCTCGGTGGGCGTGACCCGGTACTCGCGCCAGATCTGATCGATGGGACGCTGCGACAGCGGCAGCGGCTGCGCGGGCGCCTTGGCGGCGCGGGTGGCGGCCGCTGCGCTGGCCGAAGCCTTGGCGACCGATCGCGGCGCTGCAGCGGCTTGCTGCTTCGCGCGCGACGGAGACTTGGCTGCGGGCGATTCCTGCGCGACAATCACGGGCAGCACGTCGACCGTGGCTGCGGCAGCGGCCGTCGCACTGCGTGCGCGCGGCGACTTCGCCGCCGGGCTTGCGGCCTTCGAGGGGCTGCGCTTGGCAGCCGCAACGGGGGCGAGCTCGGCGATGGCGCCAGCGTCGGCTCCACGCCGCACCATGGAACGGGCGGAAAGCGGCTTGGCGGCCGATTGGCCTGCGGACTGTCGGGGGGATGCCTTCGAGGCCGGCGTGCTCGGCGTGGCTTCGCCACGGGCAGCTTGCTTCGAGGGCTTGCGAACGGACGGATTCACTCGTGCAATCGCGGACTTTGTGCTGGACATTCGGTCGGCTCCTTGACCACTCGTCCTCTGTTCCGTCGGACCTGCTGCCCTCCACGCCGTTCGGGCTGCTCTGGCAACCTCGCGCCGGTTCGTTTCGGACAACCTGCCCGCTCACCTTTCCCACTTGGAGGCGCTCACCACGCGCGGCCTTGAAGCGGGAGACCTCTGACGGCCCGTTCTCCAGACGGACCGTCAGCGCGCGTGCGCGGACCGGATCGCAACGACCCGCGCAGTTCGTGCACAGCACGACCTGCGAGCATTCCCCGTGACAAACGGAATCGTGATCCTTGCGTGCGCCCGACGTGAACTGCAGATGCAGTGGCGGGCGTGCGCTCGGGGCTGGAGGTCCAGCCTGCGAAATCCGTTCGCACGGGCGAATGAGTTCCACTCACGCGCCCTCTTGGCTTGCGCGGATCCGTCGGAAGAGACCTGCGTTTCGAGCCCGGCTGCACAGGCAACCAGCACTTGAACCGAGCAGACACCAACAACGGAAACCCTTGCAAACCCACGCGTTTCGTGCGGTACGCCTGATGTCTCCCAGGCTTCCGCGCAACACGCGCGTCGTGATCGACGGGCATCCATGCCCACTATCACGACGTCAGTATAACGAGAATCCCAAGCGCGCAAGTGCCTTTCGGTCTTGGCCTCGGAACTTTTCCATCGCCACGTGTGACGAGCACCCGATGCCCTCATGCGTCGACGCGTGCGCACGCCTTGCGTCCGTTCACCGACGCGCGCTCGCCTGCCGATCATCGATTGCGCCGCGCGCGGCTGCCACCTCTGCCGGCTCCTCCTCGATCACATCGACGCCGGTGAGGCCATCCAGATCCACCTCCGCGCCCGCATCGCCTGCGCGACCGTTGCGGACCGACTCCCCCGCCCCGACTCCGACCGCGTCTCCTGCGAACTCGCGCTCCACCCGCGCGACCTCCTCGCGCACGATCCACTCGCAGACGAGGCCGAGGGCAAAGCCCCCCGCGAAGCCTGCAACCATCGCGAGCAGCGCGCGCCCGAGGATGGTCGTGGCGGGGTTCTCGCTTGCGATGCCGACGAACACCGAGACCGCGAATGCGGCGAAAGCCGTGCATGCAGCAGCGGCCTGCGGGATGGGAATCTGGGCGGTTGGCTTGGTCATGCTGCGCGCCGACTCGGACACAGGGCGCCTGTCGGAAGGACGATCCGTCGCGGACGGATTCCGTTCACGGGCGCGCCGCGATCAACGCAGCGAGCCGAGCGAGGAAGCCCTTCCGTTGATCACTGCGGTGATCGTTCCGTGCGTCCGCTGATTGATCGGCAGAACCCGCCCCCGCGCTTTCGTCGGCAAGGACGCGCGCGAGCCGGCGCACCGCCTTCGACGCGGGTGCATCGGGCGAGACGACGGAGAACGGCGCACGACGGCGCACGGCGGCGGGCACAAGCGGATCGAGCGGAATCGCGCCTGCGTACTCGATGCGCGTGCTCAGGAAGGCGCGCGCCACGCGGTCGATGCGCGCATGCACCGCGCGGGCCTCGTCCTCGCTGGCGGCCATGTTGACGACGAGTCGGAGCCCGTCGCGGCAGCCGCGCGCCACGAGGGTCTTGATGGCTCCGTAGGCATCGGCGATCGCGGTCGGCTCTGGGGTCGTCGCAACGACGATCGAGTGGGCGGCCGCGGCAAACGCCATCGAGTTCGCGCCGATCCCGGCGCCCGTGTCGACGATGATGACGTCGGTCGAGCGCTCGAGCGCCAGCAGCTGGTCGAGCACGTTGCGTCGCTGCGTCTGCCCCATGTCGGCAAGGCGCGACACGCCGGACGCACCTGGGACAAGGCGGAAGCCACCCGGCGCGTGCACCATCACGTCCTCGAGCGATCGCTCGCTCGACACGACGTCCTCAAGCGTCGCGCGCGGTGTGATGCCGCAGAGCACGTCGGCGTTCGCAAGGCCGAGATCCGCATCGAGCAGCACCACGCGCTGCCCGCGCGCCGCGAAGGCCACGGCGAGATTCACGGCGAGGTTCGTCTTGCCCACGCCGCCCTTGCCGCTTGAGACGGCGATGGCGCGCGCGATGCGGTTGCCACGCGCGCGGTCACCCGACGAGACGGGGCTCACGCTGAGGCCGCTCGTCGCTGGGATCGACGAAGTCGGCAAAGCCGCAACGGGCGCGACTGCTGCGGTTGCGCTCGCCCCCTTGCCCACAGGGGTCGCAACCTGCGTGGCGGGCGCAGTTGGCGCAGGCACGGTGCGCGGCGGAATGACGAGTCGGCGAAGCCGTTCGGCCTGATCAGGCGACGGTGTACGGTCATGCATCAGCGGACCTCGCTCCCCAAGACGAGCGCGGCCAGACGACGGCTGCGCGCGATCTCGATGTGATCCGGAACTTCCTGTCCATGCGTGAAGAAGCTCACGCTCTTGCCCAGTCGCTCGACGAGCGAGACGAGCGTCCCGAAGGACGCGGCCTCGTCGAGCTTGGTGAGCACGATCCGATCGACGCCGAGCGCGCCGAACGCCTCCGCCTCGCGCGCAAGCGTGCGCGCGCTCGCAGTTGCCGAGAGGACGAGATGCGTCTCATCGGGTTCAGCCGAGGCCAGGAACGCGCGCAGCTCGGACAGCTTCATGTGGTCGTTCTGGCTGCGGCCCGCGGTGTCGATCAGGATGACATCGACGTCGGAGAGACTGCCGCAGGCGCGCGCTGCGTCGCGCGGACTGGCCGCGACCTCGACGGGCAGCCCGAGGATCTCGGCATAGGTGCGGAGCTGGTCGACCGCCGCGATGCGGTAGGTGTCGGCCGCGACGATGCCCACGCGCAGGCCGCGCTTGAGCTTGAGGTTGGCCGCGATCTTGGCAAGCGTCGTCGTCTTGCCCACGCCCGTTGGACCAACGAGCGCGATGCGGCGCGGCCCGTGCCGGCCGAGGCCGACATCGAAGGCATCGCCTGCGTCGACGGGAAGGATCGCAGCGATCCGCTCGAGCACCGCTGCACGGACCGCCTCCTCGCTCGGCGACGGATCGGTGTCGAAGCGGCGGGCGACCTCGTGCATGATGCGCGCGGCGAGGTCGGGCGCGAGGTCCTGCTCGACGAGATGCGCATGGACACGCTGAAAGGCAGGCAATGGACGCAGGGCGGGCGTCGTCGGCGCTGCCACCGCGGCGGACGTTGTCTCGCGCAACGACGCGACCGGCGCGGACACGCGCCCCCCGCCTCCCTCGGCCGCACCGCGCTTGAGCACGCGCCCCACGAAATCCGAGATGGCGTCGAGCTCGCCCTCGCCCGCCACCTGCTTCGACTCGATCACGGCGCGCACCGTGTCAACGCTCGAATGGGTGGGCGAGATCGACGGCGCGGGCGCGATGGCACCCGCATCGGCACTCGGCCGCACGACCGCGGCGGTCAGCTTCTGCGCGCCTCCGGGGCCAGCGGGATCCTTGCTCGGCACAAGCACGAAGCGCTGCGCCGGACCGTCCACCAGCGATGCTCCCGATGTTGCGACCGATGTCGCGACTGGGGACGCCGCCGAGGAAGTCGCCTCTCCCGCGGCAGCCTCGCGCGACTGGGTGGCCATGCGCGCGAGCGCGGCCTCGCGGACGGCATCCTCGTTGCGCGAGGCGCTCGCGCGCTCCCCTGCCTGCTTCTCGAGCGAGATCGCCATCGCCTGCGCGAGCCTGCGGGTCTTCTCGCGCTCGTGCTCCATGTTCAGCGGGCCGCCCTGCCCATCGCCGCGCAGCGCAGCGGTAGGAGCCACGGGCGAGCTCACCGCGACTGGAGGCTCCGCCACACCAGCGCCGCGTCCGATGGCGCCGTACGCACGGGCGGCCGCCGAACCTCGCAGCGCATCGGCGGGGTGCGCGCCGCCATCGCGGCGGGGCTTGGTCTCGATGCGGGAGTCGACCCGACCGTCCATCCGACCGTCCGTCCGACTGTCATGCCGCGATTCGCCGCGCGCGTCGGCCTTCGGCATGTCGGCGGCGCGGGCGGCGGTGATCTCCACCACCGATCGCCGGCCAATCCCGAAGAAACCGCCGCGCTCGAAGGTGCGCGTGTGCAGGATCACGGCGTCGCCGCCAAGGTCCGTCTTCACGAACGCAAGGGCTTCCGCCATCGTCCAGGCCTGGTAGGTCTTGAGTTTCATCGCGCTGCCCTCCTGGCACTTGCTCGCGGGATCGGGGATGCAACTGCACCCACGCATCCACCCGTCCGGCGCGCGCAGGCCTCCTGCCTGCTGCGGTGCTTCACTCGCCAAAGCGCGCCTGCGTCACGACAACACACTGCGTCCGTCGATCGCTTCCGTCATCCGCGAACCCGGGCTCGGATGGTGGGCGCGCGCTCAGGCAACTCCCGACGCCGCAGTGGGCTGCGCGACGGAGTTGGCAAGTTGCACGAGCCCGACGCTCTCGAGGTCGGTGCCGCGGACCACCTCGTTGTACCCGAGGACGGCGACGCCCGCAATATGCGGCTCGAGGATCTGCCGGACCTGCGCCCGGACAGACGGCGAGGCGAGCACGACCACCGGCCGGCCGAGGTCCGCGAGCGGCCGGGCGGTCTCGGCCACGGCGCGGGCGATGCGGTTGGCGATCTGCGGCGGGATCGTGAACGTCGTGCCCGACGCGGTGCGGTCGATGTAGCCCGAGATGGTGTCCTCGAGCGCGGGGTCCATGGTCACGCAGCGCAGCCGAGGCCGCCCGCGGTCGTCGACCTCGGTGTACTGCATGCAGATCGACCGCCGCAGGCCGTTGCGCACGTACTCGACGAGCACGTCGTGGTCCTTGGTGTGCGGGATCCACTCCGCCATGGTCTCGATGATGGTCTCGAGGTCGCGGATGGCCACCCGCTCGCGCAGCAGGCTCTGGAGGATCTTCTGGAGGTCGCTCGGCTTGACCAGCGAGGGCACGAGCTCCTCGACCAGCTTGGGCGTCTTCTGCTTGAGCTGCGCCAGGAGGTTCGAGACCTCCTCGCGGGTGAGCAGCTCGTCGGCGTGCGACTTGACGAGCTCGGAAATGTGGGTCGCGAGCACGCTGGTTGCGTCGACCACGGTCCAGTTGGCGTTCTCGGCGCGCTCGCGCATGCCGCGGGCGATCCAGATCGCGTCGAGCCCGAAGGCGGGCTCCTTGGTCTGGATCCCCTCGAGCCGCCCGTGCGCAAGCCCTGAGTCCATGGCCATGAGCAGGTCGGGATACACCTTGCCGCTCGCCACGACGGCGCCTCGGATCTTCAGGCGGTACTC
>JBIIRG010000081.1:0-12140 GCA_044341665.1 Phycisphaerales bacterium
GCGCGCGCAGGTCCTGTACAGGCATGTGCGCGATCAGCCACTCCATCGACGCGCGCTGCTCGGACGGCACCGACTCGATCGCCTTCTCGAGCTCGGCGCGGTTCGCCCCCGCGGCCTCGAAGGCCTTCGAGAGATTTCCGGCCTGCGCTGCGGCCGAGAGGACCACGGCGACGACGAGCGCGATGGCATGACGGGCGAACGAGCGAAGGACGGCGTGCGGATCAGTGCGCATCGCCGCAGTGTACGCGAGCAATGCCTGAAATCACTGCACGGGCCTGAAGTCGCGGAACATGAAGAACACCGCCGCCACCAGGCAGATGCCCGCGTACAGGAAGTTCAGCGTCAGCTTCTCGCCCATGTAGAACACCGCGAACGCGGCGAACACGATCATCGTGATCACCTCCTGCATGACCTTGAGCTGCGCCAGCGAGATGCCCGCCTGCTGGAAGCCGATCCTGTTGGCGGGAACCTGCAGGCAGTACTCGAAGAACGCCACCGCCCAGCTTGCCAGGATGGCGATCCACAGCGGCTTCGCCTTGAAGTCCTTGAGGTGCCCGTACCAGGCGTAGGTCATGAAGATGTTCGAGACGACGAGCAGAAGCGGTGCGAGGACGAGCGCGAGTCGCGGGGTCATGCCCGCAGATTACGCGCTGCCCGCGCGGCCGCGGACCCGCGCCGGCGACGCAGGCATCCGCAGCGCCACCACGATGCCGAGCGATGCGACGGCCGCGCCCGCGAGGATCGCCACGCCGATGGAGGTCGACAGCGGGAGCCCGTATGCGCTCGCCGCGCCGCTCACGGCGGCAGCACCCGCCACGCCGAGCGCGCCGCCCACCTGTCGGAATGTCTGCATGAGCCCCGACACCTGCCCGCGCGACGCGTCGTCCACGCTCGAGAGCGTGTCGGTGCTCGCAGGCGACATGATGAAGGCGACGCCCACTCCAAGGAGCGCCATGCCCGCTGCGATCACGGGGTAGCGCACCTGGATCGACCCGATCCCCCACAGCGCCAGGCCCGCCGTCGCCACCACCGTGCCGAACCGCGCCAGCGGCCGCACGCCGCGGCGGTCGTAGAGGCGCCCGGCCACCGACGCGAGGAAGATCACCGGCACGAGCATGGGCATGAGGCTCGCGCCCGCCTTCTCGGGGCCGTACCCGAGGACGTCGGTGGCGTAGATCGATCCCTGCACGATCAGCGACGCCATTGCGTACTGCAGCACGAACACGAGCAGCACGTTTGCCCGCAGCCGTCGATCGGCGAAGAGACCGAGGTGGATGAGCGGACGCGCGAGCGTGAGCTGCCTGTACGCGAAGAGGGCGGTGAGCATGACTCCTGCGCCAAGCATGGCGATGAAGCCGGGCTGCGCGATCGCCAGCCGTCCGTCGGCGTCGGACTTCGCGCCCTCCTGGAGCGCGAACACCGCAAGGGGTAGCCCCGACGCCACGAGCAGCGCCGAGAGGATGTCGAACGAGCGGTCCTCGGCGCGGCGGTTCGGCGCGCGCACGGCGAGCGCGAGCGCCACCGCCACGAGCGCGATCGGGAGGTTCACGTAGAACACCCATCGCCATCCCGCGCGCTCGGCGAGCATGCCGCCGAGCACGGGCCCGAGCGCAAAGAACATCATCGGGATGCCGATGTAGATCCCCATCGCCTTGCCGCGCTCGCCGGGCGCGAAGTGCTCGATCACGAGCGCCGCCGATGCAGGCTGCATGAGGCATGCCGCCACGCCCTGCAGCACGCGGCCCGCGTAGAGCGTGGTGGCGTCGCCTGCGGCACCGCAGAGCGCGCTCGCGGCTGCGAAGAGCAGCACGCCAACCATGAACGCATTGCGCTTGCCCGCGATGTCGCCCACGCGACCGCCGATCGCCATGCCGGCCGCGAGCGTGATGAGGTAGCTCGTGGCGATCCACGCCACCCCGCGCTCGTCGAGCGCCAGCGACGAACCGATCGCAGGCCCGGCGACGGCCGTCACGGTGATGTCGACGAAGATCATCGACAGGCTGCCCGTGAGCGCGAGCAGCAGCAGCCAGCGGCGGGGGGATGGAGCGTCGGTCTCGTGCACGGTTGGTCGACTGCGGGACGTCGACGGCAGACTACTCGACCGACAGGCGTCGGGGATGTCGGAGCGATCCCGACCCGTGGCGCCTGAGGTCCTCCCACTACCGTAGACTCCGTCCCGCGTGCTCGGGCTCGACCTCATCCCCAACTGGCGCCGCGGCGCGGCGGTCCTTCGCACGCCGATTCGCGTGCTGCCCCATGAACTCGACGAGTACGAGCGCGGCGACTTCACCCGCACGCGGCTGCTTGCCTGGTCGGTCGCGCTCTGGGCGGCCAGCGTGTCGCTCTTCCGCCCGGTCGAGGCGGTCTTCTTCGGCATCGCGCTCTTCATCATCATCTACCGCCTGCCGGCCAGCCTGCGGCTCGTGCTCTCGGCGCTGCGGTCGCCGATCGCGATCCTCATGCTCGTGATGCTCGCGATCACGGGCCTTGCCACGATCGCGTCGCCCGAGCCGGCAACCTGGCGCGATGTGCTGCCCAAGCGGCTCTTCCTCGCGCCGCTGCTCGTCCTGCCAGTCCTTCCTCGGTGGCGGCTGGTGCTCGGGGGGCTTGCGGCGGGTGCTGTGCTGCAGGCGATCTACAGCGCCATCGCCCTCGAGCTCGCAGGCGCCTTTCCCGCCGGCGATCCGCCGATCCCGCTCGACACCGCCAACGGCGCCTCGACCACGCTCGTCGCGGGCGTGGTGGTGGGTATCTCGATGGCGCTGTTCGTTCGAGCCTCGAAGTCGGCCGTGTTCCTGTCGGCGATGGCCGCGCTGTGCATCTTCATCGTGCAGACCCAGTCCACCATGCGTGCGGCCGTCGTGGGCAGCATCGCGGGTGCCGCGGCGGTGCTCGCCTGCATCTCGCGACGGGCGCGTGTCGCCGGTGCGGCGCTGATCCTGATCGGCGCGGGCGTGGCCGCGGTGGGTGCAACGCGTGGTGGCGGCATGGAGCGCACGTACGAGTCGCTCAACCAGTTCTCCTCCAACCGGCTGGAGATGTGGAGGCTGACCGCCATCGCGGTCGCGGACCAGCCGGTCTTCGGCCATGGCCGCAACGAGTGGCGTGCCGAGATCGACCGTGCGCGGGACGCCGCTGCGGGCGGCCCTGCCGGAAGCGAGCTCATCTGGACCGACCGTCGCGTGGGCTACTCGCACAACACGCCGCTGGATGTCCTGTACGAGTCGGGCGTGGTGGGGCTCGCTGCGCTCGTCGCCGCGTTCTGGCTGGTCGTGCGCCGGCTTTGGAGCGTGCGAGGCATCGAGCCGCTCTTTCCGTGCCTCGTCGGCCTCCTGACCGCGTCGATCGTCGTGGCGCAGTTCGACTTCGTCTTCCAGCGGGCGATCCCGGGGGCGCTTCTCATGATCTCGTGCGCGCTGGCCGTGGCGCCGAGCATCTGCCGCGCGATGCCGTCGGCGCGTGCGATGTCCGCGCGGTGATGTGTCTGGACGGAGACAAAAAGGCAACCCGGTCGAACCTCTGATTCGACCGGGCTGCACGACGGAGCGTGTCTCTTCTCCCCGCACCGCGCGTCGTCGGCATCCCCATGCCGACGACGTGGATCGGGCGCCGCCTCGGTCGGAGCCCCCAGCCCCCTGAAGACACCGACCGAGATGCGGCCATCGTCGGGACAGGCAAAGACGAAGGTGCCCGCCCCGATGGACGCGCGCGCTCAGTGCGCGTGCGCCGTGGGCGCGTGCCCACACTCCTTGAGAAAGCGCCGGATGGCGCTGATCTCATGATCGCTCTGGAGGGCATGGCCGCCCCCGCGAGGGATCGGGAAGGTCATCTCACGTCCGGAGAGCCTGACCTTCAGATGGTCGTGCTTGGTCTGTTCGGTCGTTCCGCCCAGCGACTCGAAGAGCTGCACCACGTCGTGCCAGTGGATGTTGTGCGAGGTGGGGTGCGCGAAGAGCTGCTCGAGCGTCTTGTGGTGGTGTGACATGGGGTTGGTCTCCTGACGTGCGTCTCGGAGCGGCTCCGAGAGCGATGAAGCAGGGGGTGGTGAGGCAGGCTGGCCGCCTGCGTGGTGGAGGTCCGCTCGCCGGGCCCTGCTGCGCGAGAGGGACTCCTGGAAACACTCTAGGAGATATTCGGATACAAGTATCCGTATTCGTCGATTTTCCCGAAGAAATGTCGAAAACGCGGGTGTGTGCCCCAGTCGCCGCCCGTTGTCCCCGCCCCGCCGTCCCTGCCGTCGTCCACGCCAAACTCGACCAAAATGAACCGCGGCGCCCGACGCAGTGCGTGGGGCGCCGCGGGTGTTTCACACCGCGTGGGAGCCGTCGGTCAGTTCGAGTTCGCCGGACGGTCGGTGCGCGTTCCGCGGCCGCGCCGCGGCGCCTCGCCAGCGGGGGCCTCGCCGCCCGCTCCGCCCTCTTCGGCCTGGAAGAGCGCGTGGCCCGTTTCCTCGGAGTCGTGGATCTTCTTCACCAGTGCCTTGGCTTCGGCGCTCTTGCCGTCGAGGATCGCCATCTCGAGCTCGATCGAGAGCTTGGCGGTCTCGAGCATGGCCTTGCGGAAGCCCGCCTCGAATGCCGCCTTGTCTGCTCCGAACTTGGCCTTGGCCGCGTCGGACATGCGCAGCGTGCCCGCGCCCGCCTTGGCGGCGAAGATCGCGGTCTGCATGCGCTGCACGGCCTCGAGGTCGGCAGCCTTGGTCGATGCATCCATCGCCGAGGCGTTGAGCGCGCGGTACGCGCCGTTGAGGGCCTTCATGGCGCCCTCCATGTTCAACGCGCGCGCAGCGCCGCCGCCGGCCCCGCCCGCTCCCTGGCCACCGCGCATGCCGCCCGCCTTGGCGAACGCCTCGAGCTCGGCCTTGTCGAGGAAGCCGTCCTTGTTGGCGTCGGCGCGGTCGAAGATGCGCTCCGCGAGCGGTCCGGGCATCTCGTCCTTGGCGAGCTTGCCGTCACCGTTCGCGTCCTGCGACATCATGCGCTCGACCATCTGGGCGGGATCGCCGCCACGGCCGGGACGCGGTGCATCCTGTCCGCCCGGTCCTCCGGGCGGGAACGTGCCGTCCTGCTGCGCGAGTGCGAGGGGGCTGAGGGTGAGTGCGAGAACGCCGGCGAGTGTGTTCAGGTTCATGGCAGTGGAGTTCGTTGGGGCGAGCGGCGACGCTGTGGTGTGGACGCCGCTTCACCGAAGCGGTGCGGTGCGCGCCAACGTGGCACGCGCTGCGCACGCCCAACGTATCCGATCCGTGCCGATTGCAGCCCGCCGTTGGGGGAACGCACATTCTCCGCGAGGGCGCGTTACGGGCACGCGCCCCAGTCGCCCAGGAGGATCGCGAGGTCCGATGCCCCCGTCGTGCCGTTGCCATCGATGTCGGTGATGCCCGCCGCGCCCCAGCCCGCGAGCAGTGCCGCGAGGTCTCCACCGTTGACGACGCCGTCGCGCACCGCCGGCGTGATGTCGAGCGGATGAACCTGGGGCGACTCGAAGTTGACGAAGGCGCCGGTGTTCTGCGCGTGCGCGGCGCCGACTCCGATCACGGCCGCGAGCATTGCGGACAAGATGGAGTTGTTTCGCGTGCTGTGCATGATCGAGGTGTGCGTGGGCATTGGTCCTGTGATTGTGCCGCCGCGGCCGCAGGGGGACAGCGTTTGCACCGGAAGCTTGGGGAATCGTGGTCTCCAAGGGCGCATGGAGATCACTTCGAGCCCTCGTCGGGTGACCCGCAGAGGAGCCTGCGGAACGGGTTGTTCGAGAAGTCGGCTTGCCGGCGTGGGGTTCGAGGATCGCGGATCCGTCGACGGTCGACGTCGATCGCTCCCCGCCGACACTCGTGACGCGCGCTCAGGTGCTCGGAGACCACGCTGACAGGACCATCGCGAGGTCCGCGGCGTCGACGCGTCCGCTCTGGTCGGCGTCGGCGGTCGGGTCGGCGGTGCCCCAGGCGTTGAGGACGATGGAGAGGTCAGTCGCGTCGACACGCCCGTCACCGTTCAGATCCGCCGGGTCGCGCTTCCCGCAGGCGTCGAGGACTCCGTCGCCGTCCGCATCGAGCGAGGGGTTCGCAGCGATCTCGAGGAGGTCGGGGCGATCATCCGCGTCGCAGTCGGTGAAGATGCTGAAGGTCACGATTGCTGATCGCGTGGACACGCCCGCATCGGGCTCGGGCAGCGCGTCGATCCAGCGGCCGTTCGGTCCGTCGACGCCGTCGAGGAGGATTGCCGCGGGCAGCAGTTCCGTCTGCGCTGGCCTTCCGCGCGCCCAGCCGAACGCGGCGACATCGGTTCCATCGCTCCATCGCCAGGGTGCAGCGGGTGTGCCTGCCGATGCGGCACGCGCTCCGCCGATCCACGGACCCGCGCAGTCGAAGACTCCCGGCGGCGCATCGGGCGCACTGCAAAGAGACTCGAGGAACGCAAGCTCGGCGGGTACGCGGGCTGCCGCGAGTGCTGCGCCCAGGTCCGCGGCCAACGCCGATGCCTCGTCGGCCGACCAGGCGCGATCGACGACGATCACCGCGCGCAGCGCACCGTCTCCACCCGTGCGCGACGCCCATCGCGCGGCCGACCAGCCGACGACCGCCGGCGGAGCGGCGTGAACCGCGCAGGCGAATGCGACCGCAGGAAGCGCGGCGGGCAGGATTCTGAGCGGGCGTGGACGCCGGGTCACACGCGCATCATGCAGTCAAAGCGTTGATTCGCAAGGTTTGTGCTTGCAAATGAAGCGCAGTCCAGCAAACTTCGCGCGTGGATTCGCGCCGTGACTTTCTCCGAACCGCCGGTGGAGCGGCGCTCCTGGCCTCGCTGGGCGACCACGCGTGGCTGCGCGCTGCCCATGGGGGCACGGGCAGTTGCGCCGGCAGCACGCTCACCACCGCGTCGATCAACGCCTTCCGCAAGAGCATCGCGGGGGAACTCATCCTGCCTGCCGACGCGGCCTACGGGTCGGCGCGCCTTGTCTACAACCGACGATTCTCGCCGCGGCCGATGATGGTCGTGCGGGCGGCCAGCGAGTCCGACGTGGCGCGCACGATCGCGTTCGCGCGGGAGACGGGCGTGCGGCTTGCGACGCGATCGGGCGGGCACTCGTACATCGGCGCGTCGGGCGGCGGCGGGATCGTGCTCGACCTGCGCCTCCTCAACCAGGTTGCGCCGCTTGGCGGAGCGCGCTTCACGGTGGGTGCCGGCACGCGACTTGTGCGCGTGTACGGCGAGCTCGCCTGCAACGGCAACTGGACTATTCCCTGCGGCTCGTGCGATTCGGTTGGCTTCGGCGGCATCGCGCTTGGCGGCGGGTTCGGCTACCTGCAGCGCACGCATGGGCTCACATGCGACCGCGTGCGTGCCATTCGCATGATCGATGCCGACGGCGGCACGCGCATTGCGGCACCTGATGGCGATGCCGACCTCTACTGGGCGCTGCGCGGCGGTGCGGGCGGCAGCTTTGGCGTCGCCACATCGTTCGAGATCGAGGCCGTGCCGCTCGAGACGATCCATGTGATGGGCTGGCGCTGGCCGCTTGCGGCGGCCGACGACGCGCTCGCGCGCTTTCACGACCTGGTCGCGACGGACGCCATGCCGCGGCACACGCTCGGCGCGGTCGTCTTCAACATCGACACGGGAGCGGCGACGCCTGCGTGCCTCGGCCTCGTCTTCTCGACGGGTTCGCTGGCCGAGACGGCCGCAGCCAGGGCGCAGCTCGTGGGGCCGGGCGGCGTGCCAGCGATCGCGGGCAGCGACTTCGCCTTCGACGCGCAGTCGCCGGTGTGCGATCCCGTCGAGCCACGCGGGTTCGAGTCGTACAAGGCCAAGTCGTCGATCGTGTACGCGCCGCCTGCGCCCGGAGCCGGTGCGGCGGTCGTCGCGGGGCTCGCGCGCCGCATCGCCGATCCGCGCTTTGCGCTCAGCGAGTATGCGAGCGTGAACTTCCTGTCGCTCGGCGGCGCCGCGTCGGATGTCGCGCCCGAGGCCACGGCGTTCCCGCATCGCGCGGCGCTCTCGGAGGTGCAGTACCTCGGCTACTGGAACGGTGGCGGCACCGCGCAGGCGGCCGCGAAGGAACGCGCCAACATCGACTGGCTGCGCGGGCTCTACGCCGACGTCGCGCCGCGGCTGTCGCTCGGCGGCGCGGGCTGCTACGCGAACTACGCCGACGACGACCTTGCCGAGTCGGAGTGGCCGTCGCTCTACTTCGGCGCCAACTACCCGCGGCTGCAGGCGGTCAAGCAGGCGGTCGACCCGACGGACTTCTTCCGCGGACTGCAGTCGGTGCGGCTGCCGTCGTGATCCCCTCGGCGGGTACGCCGTGGTCGGGTATCGTCGGCGCATGGCCGACAACGAACAGACGCAGGATGACGAACTCGAAGGCGAGCTCGAGAGGGGGTCTCCGCGCATGGCGCGCATCGGGCTCGTGCTCGGGCCGCTGCTCGCGGGCGCGGCGCTGTTCGCGGGACCGTCGCTCGGCCTCACGGGCGACGCGACGTGGGTGCTCGGACTGCTGGCGCTGATGGCCACCTGGTGGGTCACGCTTGCCGTCGATCCCGCGATCACGGGCCTGCTGGCGATGGTGGTGCTCGCGCTGCTCGGAATCGGCAAGCCGGGCGAGCTCACCGCGCCCTACGCCAACGACGTGATGTTCGTCTTCGGCGGCGGCGCGCTGCTTGCCTACGGACTCGAGCGCACGGGTGTGTCGGTGCGCTTCGCGCAGGCGCTCGTGCGGTTTGCGGGTACGTCGCCGCTGCGGGTGCTGGCGGCCGTCATGTGCGGCAGCGCGCTCCTGAGCGCGTTCGTGTCGAACCTGGCGACCACGGCCACGATGCTGCCGCTTGCGATCGCGCTCGGCCAGCGCGCGCGCGCGACGGGAAGCGACGGCGGTCCGGCGCGGGCGCGCTTCGCCACGTCGCTCCTGCTCGGGGTCGCCTTCGCCTCGAGCATCGGCGGAGCGCTCACCATCATCGGCAGCCCTCCCAACCCGATCGCCGTCGAGTGGCTGCGCGACAACGGTGTGGAGATGGACTTCCAGCGCTGGCTGCGCTTCAGCGTGCCCACGACGGCGGTCTTCCTGCCGATCGCGATCGCGGTGCTTGGATTGCTCATCTTTCCCGCGCGAGGTGTCGAGGTGCCTCGCGCGACGGACCCCTCGCGCGACGCGCCGATCGACCGCGACGGATGGGCGACGCTCGCGGTGTTCGCACTGGCGGTGACCGCGTGGGTGACCCTTCCGTGGTACGCGCAGGCGCTGCCCTCGGTGCGCGACGGCACGATCGCCGTGGTCGCGGCGCTGCTCCTCTTCCTGATCCCGAGCGTGCGGCGGCCCGGGCGCGCGCTGCTCGATGGCAGCGCGTTCAGCAAGGTGCCGTGGAGGGTGCTGCTGCTCTTTGGCGGCGGACTGTGCCTTGCCGACGCCATGCAGCGCACGGGACTGTCCGCGTCGATCGGCGAGCTCATCCGATCGGCGGGTTCGTTTCCGTCGATTGCGTTCCTGATCCTGCTGGTGACCGTGCTCTTGTTCGCAAGCGAGGTCGCATCCAACACCGCGCTGACGGCGATGGCGGTCCCCATCGTCGGTCCGATTGCGATCGGACTCGGGCTTCCGCCGGAGTCGCTCGTGATTCCCGCCGTGTTCGCGGCGAGCTGGGCCTTCGCGCTTCCCGTGGGCACGCCACCGAACGCGCTCGTGTTCGCGTCGGGCCGCGTGAGCACGCAGGACATGATGCGGGCCGGCATCGTGCTCGACATCTTGGCGATCGTGGTGATCGTGGTGATGGCGCGCGTGCTGCTGTAAGCGGGCATTGAATGGCGGTGGGCAGCGGCGCTCCCTTTCGGGAGCGCCGCCACCACGTGCCGTATCCGTCGCAAGCGCATTGCTGCGCAGGGACCTCGAGAGCGCCAGCCAGGGGACGAAACCTGGGGAGAGGCACTCTGCGAGCCTGAGTCCTCCGCGCTTCGCTCGATGCACCGGACGACTGGTGCAGCGGGAGCGTTCAGAAGACCGGTGAGCCGCTCCAGCCGCGAGGGCTGAGGCTGCTGCACCTGATCCCACCGTTGCCGACCCGGGGACGGCGAACAGGTCTGTGTGGCAGGGTGGTACCGGGCGATGGTCTGGACAGCGTGAGTAGCATCGCAGTCAGAGCCCGGTGGATCACAATGTAGGAACGATCGGTGTGCACGCGCCCGCGTTCGTCCGCGCAGCATCGTGCGAATTCATCCTCGTATTGGTAACGAGCCGGACGACGACTCGGAAGGCGCATCCACGAGGGATGACGCCGCAGGGGTCGACGACCGTCACGGTTCGAGCCACACAGGCCGCACAGACCGTGCAGATCGAACCTGTCTACGATGCCATGGGCGCAGCCTGAGGCAAGCTCTTTGCCCCAACCGCTTGCAAATTCAGCGTTTCGGACGATTTGTCCGCCGTTATCGAGTCGAAGTTCCGCGTCGCGGCGCTCGCCTTCAGCGGCGACGACGCCCCGTGAGACCCGCGAGGCCGAGCAGCGCCAGCGCGCCGGGTGCCGGGATGCCCGTCACGCCATGCAGGGTGATGGTGCCGTTCCAGGTTCCCGTGGTGGTCGAGCCACCGAAGCCGTTGCCGATCCAGAGGTGGAGGCCCTTGCCGGTGAGGTCGATCGGATCGATGAAGCGCAGCGTGCGCTGGGTGCGCTGGTTCTGCGTGGGGAGCGTGTAGCTCTCCTCGGCATCCATCGAGTTCGAGTTGAAGCCGCCGATCTGAAGCGCGCCGCCCTGCGTGAAGGTCGGGCCCTCGGCGAGGTAGATGCACAGGTCGTCTGCGTAGGTGTAGTTGGTCCACGCCGTCATGACGATGTCGATCGTGGCGCCGGTGAGCACGCCGCTCAGGTTGCCTTCGGCGGCGAACTGCGTGAGCTCCGATCCCTCGATGCGGAAGTTGTTGAGTGTAAACACGACGTCGGCGCTGGCTGCGGACGCAGCGACAGCCACCGCCGAGGCGGCAAGCAGGACTCTGTACATGGTGGTTCCCTTTCCCGTTCCCAATCACAGTCCGCGGACGGCGCCCTGGGGCGCGTTCGATCGGAGCCTCCGGCCGCAGTCCCTCACTGCGAGCCATTCCGATCACGACGGACGCGAGGAACATGCACCGTGCGGTGACCTGTGCAAGCGATGCAGCGTGCGCGGGGTGCGAATCGCGCGCGCGCAGCTCGGTCTGCGCGGCCTCTGCGGGCGGGGGCGAGAACCACCAAAAACACAGGAACCCCGATTGCTCGGGGTTCCTGCCTGAGTCGTGTAGGAGATGCGCGGCTGGTTCAGCGGCGGCGACGGCCAGCGAGGCCAGCGAGGCCGAGGAGCGCGATCGCGCCGGGAGCCGGAACGGCGTTGACGCCGATGAGGGTGATCGAGCCGGTCCAGGTGCCCGAGGTACCCGCGGCGCCGTAGCCGTTGCCGAGCCAGATGATCGGGTCGGCCGACGTTCCCGAGAAGGCGATCGGGTTCACGTTGACCGTGCCGATCACGGTGGTGCCGGGAGCGCTGGAACCGCCGTTCGACCAGGTGAGGCGCTGGGCCGCGCTGAGGTTCGAGAAGCCGCCAACCTGGAGGAGGCCGCCGGTCCCGAGCGGGGCGGGGTCCACGTAGACGCAGAGGTCGTCGGCGTAGGTGAAGCTCACCGACGCGTTCAGGGTCGCGTTGACCGAGACGCCGGTGAGGCTGCCCGTGAAGCCACCGTAGGCGGCGGTCAGGTCGCTGAAGTTGAAACCAGTCCAAGTCTGGTTGGTGAAGGTGACGGTGACGTCGGCCGAGGCGGCCGACACAAGCGCGGCAGCAGCCACGCCAGCAGCGAGAACGGTCTTCATGGACTCTCTCCGGGATGAATTGGAGAACAGCGGAACAGGGACAGTCCGGAGAGTTCGATCGGCGATCGTTCCTACGGACGGGACAGGACAGGCATGTCTCGGTCGCGCGGGCAGTGCCCTTCGCGGTGCCGAGGTCTCGAACCCTGCTCGCTGGACAGCGAGCAGGCCCTATTCCAAGACCTCTGAGCAGAGGTTGACACGGGAAACAGGCGCGTCAAGAAACTCACCCTGATTTATGAACGAATTGCGTTCTGCGGACATCTCAGCGGAACTCCATTGCTTGCAGGCGAATGAGCGCACAGCGGCCCGCCAGGGGACC
>JBIIRG010000280.1:0-3704 GCA_044341665.1 Phycisphaerales bacterium
GAGCACGAAGAGGAGGAGCGCCCCGGCCATGCCGCCCGCGAGCCGCGCCTGCTCTGCGAGCTCGGGCGCGATCGCGAGCGCGACCTGCCGCGCCATCTCGCTGAGGAGGATCGGCACGAGGAGCGGAGCGAGCATGGGCACGAGCCCCGCGCGCGCCTGCGCGAGCACATACGCGCCGCGCGAGGGCATGGGATGCACGGGGGTCGTTCCGTCGAGGGCGCGCATGAACGACGACTCGCGCAGGCGCTTCTCGATGGGCCAAGTCGTGGCATACACGAGCAGCGTCGAGGCGATGCCGACGGCGAGGAGGAGAATGGCGACGCCTGCCTGCCCGACGACGGGCGCGATCGCATCGGGCAGCGCGCTTCCTGCGGCGATCGCGAGCATCAGGCAGACAGCCCAGCCCACGCGGCCGCTCGACGCATACAGCCGCTCGACGCCCCGCCGACTGCCCCGGTCCATGCCGCGCTGCGCGAGCCAGGCGAGGAGCAGTCCGTGCGCCAGCACCCCGAGCGGCGCAGCGGCGAGGCCCAGCGCGCCGGCCGCTGCGGAGACGGGCAGCGAGCCCGCGATTTCCGAGGCAAGCAGCGCGATCGAGACCTGGACGATGAGGATGAGCTGCATGCGCGCGTGGCTGTCGACCCGACCGCCGTCGTCCGAGTGGCCGTCAACCGCGCGGCCGCTCCACCGCGCCGAGATCGACCACGAAGCGGTCGTAGCGGTAGAAGTCGACGCCGATCAGGTCGGCCGAAAGGTAGGTGAACACCACGCCGTTGCAACGCGTGCTGTCGGCGAAGGCGAAGTCGCCCATGTGCGGGCCGGCGTGCACGGAGTTGTCGTACTTCTGCGCGTGGTTGTGGAAGTGGAAGAGGCCCGTGTAGAGCGCATCGAACAGCACCTGCGGGCTCTCATAGCGAAGGTCGCCCATCTTGGAGCGCGGCGGGAACTCGAGCAGCTCGCCGCGGCCCTCGCGGTCGAGCGCCACGACGCCACCGAACTCCGTGGTGCGGTCCTCGCGATCGCGGTCGGCCTGCTCGAAGATGTGGCGGACGAGCGCAGGCTCCTCGAGGAGGTCGAGCGCCAGCACCATGGCGGCGAGATCGGACCAGTGGGCGCGATTGCGCTGCTCGTAGAGATTCTCGCTGAACCCCGTGCCGAATCCCGTGAAATCAGGCGAGGCGCGACGGCGGTCCTCGATCCGCGTCTCGATCTCGCCGTAGAGGGCACCCTCGTCTGCGGTCAGAAGCTCGGGCCGGCGGAGCTTCGCAGCGACCGCGATCGGAAGCGACCGGATCTCGACCGACTCGCGCCGCTCCCTGGGCATCGCAGCGAGCGCCTCGCGCGCGGCGCCGAAGAACGCCGCGCGCTCGGGCTCGCAGAGCTTCCGCGCCCAGAGGATCTCCTCGCGTGTCGTGGGCATGGGTCCGAGCTCGGTCGCCACGCGCGCGAGGTCGGTGAGCATGCCGTCGCCGCGCCACGACGACTCGTCCGCGAGCAGCGCGCGAAGCCGCCCGACGTCTCCGGACTTCATGAGGAGCTCCCAGCACCGAGCCCGCAGGTTCGCCTGCGTGCCGGGATTCGACTCCCGCATCGTGCGGAGGAGCGTCTCGCCGACGCGCTCCTCGCCCACGATCCTGCCGAGGGCGATCCGCTCCGGACGCTCCTTGGTGGTGAAGCCCGATGCCGGATTCGCCCACGCGCGGATGAGCGTGGGCACCATGTCCTCCATACCGCGGTCGGCCACCAGTCCACACACACGCTCGCGCCAGGCGGGGTCCGACATCCGCGGCAGGCTGTTCTCAAGCGCCGCCGTGACCGCCTTCGGATCGGTGGCGTAGAGAAGCTCGAAGGCACGCGCGCGGGCGTCGTTGGCGTAGCCCTCCGCCGCGATCATGCGGCGGAGCGCCGCCTTGGTCGTGTCATCCACGCCGCGCAGCCGCGCCGCCTCGATCGCGTCGAAGTAGGTCTCGCGCGCCTGACCCGAGCGGCCGAGGACCTCCGCGGGGTTCTTCACGCTCTCGGGGCCGCCCGAGCAGGACGGGGCCCACGCCCACGCCGCTGCCATGAGCGCGGCCGCCAGCAGGCCGGGAGTCGACGGAATCGGGACGAGGTTGAAGACGGGAACGGGACGTGGCGTGCGCATGGGTACGTGGGCCGCTTGACGCGGATGGAGAGACCGTATCATCCCCGACCGATGCGCGAACCACTTCGAACTGATCAGCCAGCGGAATCGACGGCGGCGGGACTTCCCGCTCCGGCCGACGCGACGCTGTTCCGGCGCGATGTGGAGCGCGTGCTCGCGCTGATCCGGCCGTCGGTCCAGGAGGATGGCGGCGACATCGAGCTCGTCGAGGCGGTGACACCCGACCTCGTGCGGATTCGCTTCCTCGGGGCCTGCGTCGGATGCCCCTCCTCGTCGATGACGCTGCACCACGGGATCGAGCGGACCCTTCGGACCAGACTGAGCCCCGCGATCCGCGTCGAGGCGGTCTCCTAACCTCGGGAAGCGGCCCCGCAGGCACCATGACGGGCCAAAGTCGGCGATTCTTGCCGCGCCCGAGCGGTGAATCTCAGGGGACGCCGCTTCCCTACCCCCTTTCCTCGGGTAGTCTGACCTTGTCCGTCAAGCGGCGGACGGGCCTTGTGGCCCGGGCAGGAGGTCCCCGTCATGCTGGTCATCACGCGTCGCGAAGGTGAAGAAGTCGTCATCGGAGACCCATCGAGCCCGATGGGTGTGGTGCGCATCGTGGCGATCAAGGGCGATCGCGTTCGCGTCGCCTTCGACTTCCCGCGCACTGTCGAGGTCCACCGTCGCGAAGTCGCGGACGAGATCCTGCAGAACGCCACGCCCGAGGAGCGACCGGTGATCGGACAGATCAGGCCGGCCACCGAAGGCGGATGACCGCCGGGCTTCGTAGGCAGGCCCGCGAGCAACCAGCCGCACCCAACCGAACTCTGCAACGCCTGGCCTCAAGCCAGGCGTTGTGCGTCTTGACGGCGCATCGTCTCTGTGCGCAGCGCGGCGTTCCGACCGGCGCCACCACGGACGGCGATGAAAACGAAAGCGGCTCCGGCCCTTTCGGGTCGGAGCCGCGAATCCCGCTGACCAGCGATCCGTGCCGGTCTCGGTGATTGCCTGGCCGTCCTTGGCCAAGCGGAGCGAAGCGAAGGGCCTGCGCGCACCCGTGGCGCAGGCTGTGCCGGAAACGGTCGTTGCCTCAACGACCGTGTTTCAGCGCGTCCCTGCGCATCCACGTTCCAGCCACCGGTTGCCCGGCTCCTTCGTCGGCCGTTGGCTCGACGATCCATGTCGAGCCACCGGCGTTGTTCGTTCCAAACGCGATCGAACCCGTTGGGGTGCCATCGCGGATTGTTCGTCTGATTGCGGCCTCGGCCGCTCACGCGGGGCGCTTGGCACGCATGTTCGTGCGCTCGCGCTCGCGGTCTTCCATCGTCACGAGCTCGAGATGGTCGCGCACGCCAAGGATCACGACCATCCCGCTCAACCCGAAGTCGTTCAGCAGCCGATCTGGGATGCGCACACGACCCGCGCTATCGAACGGCACCCTTGCGGACCGGGGAAACAGATCCCGGTTGAACTTCACGACATCCTCCTGCGTGACCAGACCGCTTTCGATCCGGTCCGCGTGCTCCTCGAACTTCCGCTCAGGCCAGAGCCAGAGCTGGCCGTTCTGCCCGGGAGC
>JBIIRG010000281.1:0-3696 GCA_044341665.1 Phycisphaerales bacterium
CGTTGAGCAGGATCCGCGCTGCACCGCCGAGATCGGTGACGACGAGGTCGGGATCGCCGTCGCGATCGAGATCGCCCGAGGCGAGCGCCCGTCCCACGATGGGCACGGCGAGCGCGCCGCACTGCCCGGCAGGCGCCTCGATGAAGCGCGGTCCCTCGGACGCGCCGGTGTTCAGGAAGAGCTGCATGCGCTGGCGGTAGGTCTGGCTTGGCTGGAATCGCGCGATCTCGGGCTCGAGGTGGCCGTTCGCCTGCAGGTAGTCGATGTGGCCGTCGAGGTCGACGTCGGCAAAGAGCGCGCCGAAGGTCAGCCAGCGGCGCGTGGGTCCGCCGATGCCCAGGCGGAGCGACTCGTCGGACAGTATGGGGGCGGACGTGATGGACGCGGACGAATCGCCCGCACGCCGAGCGCCGAGGTACATCGAGCTTGGCTCGTTGGCGAAGTTGCCGACGGCGACGGCGATCTCATCGCCCTCGAGGGGCCACGCGACATCGATGCCCATCGCGCCCGTTGCGTTGCCGTCGCGGTCGAAGGCAAAGCCCGTGGCGACGGCGATGTCGCGCACGCGGATGGGCGCGTTGGCGGAGCGCTCGGTCTCGTTGCGAAGCAGGAACTTCGGGGTCTTGTCGTTGGCCACCAGGATGTCGGTGCGGCCATCGCGGTCGATGTCGGCAAAGACGAGGCCGAGCGCCTTCGCCGCGTGCTCGCCGGTCACGGGGTTGCGGACGTCGGCGCCGCACTCGGCGCTCACATCGCGGAAGGCTCCCGCCCTGTTCTCGAGCACCGCGAGCGGCGCGCCCGCGAAACCCGTGGGCGGGCCGTACGCCCGCGCCCTGCCGTCAAGCGTGAAGCCGACCGCGCGATCGATCTCGGGCGACCAGCGGACGTAGTTGGCCACGACGATGTCGAGGTCTCCGTCGGAATCGAGATCGACCATGCCGACCGAGGTCCCCCACTCGTTCTCGAGCGGGATCTCTGCGCTACGGAAGGCGATGGCGCCCGGCGCCGCTGTCGTGTTGAGCAGCAGGCGATCCTGGCCGACCGCCGCGATGTAGAGGTCGGGGCGGGCATCGCCGTTCACATCGCCGACGGCGAGACCCGTTGCGTAGCAGTCGGGCGCGAGCGCGCGGTCGCCCGCGAGCGGCGCGAATCGCACCGTGCCCGCCGCAGCCGCGACTTGGCGGTAGATGCGGATGCCGCCCTGGCCCATCGCAGGGTCGGGCGGAGCGGCTGCGGACGCGGTCGTCGAGGCGGTCGGCTCCAGCGGCTGGCCCTGGGCGAAGACGAGATCGAGCAGGCCATCGGCGTCGAGATCGACGATCGCGACGCCGGAACCGAGGCACTCGGGAAGCAGCACGCCGCCGCGCGCGCCCGACTCGTGCACGAAGTCGACGCCCGACTCGGCGGTGATGTCGCGAAACGGCACGCCCCGCACGGGTTGCGTGGACACACGCGCGGGCTCGGGCCCCGCCACCGGCGCGTCGGAGCCCGCAGGCGGCGCCGGCGGCGTGCGGAGCATGCGGAATCCCACGATCGCCACCGCGATGAACGCGATCACCCCCAGCGACCGCCAGAAACCTCGCGCCACCAGGTCGTCGCGCTCATCGGTGGATTCCGCCATCGTTCGTTCCAGACAGTGCACGGCACGTGCCGCCGAGGGCCTGACACTGCGCGGCACGTGCCGTGCGCGCAGAAGAACGCGTGTTCTAGCAGGATCCAGGCTCCAAGGTGGACCTCCGCCGCGTGCGCGGCACGTGCTGTTGAGTGCCTGGCACTCGCCGGCACGTGCCGTTGCGTGCCTGGCACTCGCCGGCACGTGCTGTTGAGTGCCTGGCACTCGCCGGCACGTGCCGTGCACCTCAGAGGATGAGGCGGCGGCGGCGGACGTAGTCCCAGACGACGAAGCGGTCGAGCTCTTCGCCGCCGGCGAAGAGGACGCGACCGCCCGTGGCCTCGGCCATGCGGTGGGCGAACTGCACGTCCTCCTCGGTCTGAGACCAGCTGGGCAGGAGGAAGATGTTGATCACGATGCCCTCCTGGCGGCAGCGCTCGGCCTCGCGCATCGTCGCGGCCTCGGTGCGCGGGTCGGGCGGATAGAGCATGAGGAGATCGCTGCCCTCGAAGTGCGCGGTGGGCAGGCCGTCGGTGAGGAGGAACACCTGCCGATTGGGCGTGTCCTGCGCCGACAGCACCTGCCGCGCGAGCTGGAGCGACCGCTGGATGTTCGTGAAGTGCAGCGGCAGGTCGAGCTCGGTGATCGAGGGATCCGACATGTCGGCGCGCAGGCGCACGACGGGATCGTTGATCGAGACCATCTTGGGCAGCATCTCGATGATCTCGCCCGAGCGGCGGAGCCTGGCAAGCGTGTACATCTCGATCGCCTGCAGGAAGTCGCCGGGATACTCGCTGCGGATGAGGCCGTCGAGCGCAAGCGCCATCTTCTTGCAGGCGATGTACTGGCCGCCGTAGCGCATCGAACCCGACATGTCGAGGATGAGCGCCGTCGCGCACTTCGGCGTGCGGCGCGTGCGGTGCACCTCGAGGTCCTCCGCCGACGGACGCCCCTGCCCCGTGCGCGCGACGGCGTTCAGGATCGACTGCGGCACGTCGAGGTTCGCAGGCGAATCGCCGAACGCGTAGGGACGCGTCGAGGGCAGCTCGACGGAGCCCTCGCGCGCCTCGACGCCGTCGTGGCGGCCGCGGCGCGCGTCGGCGAGGTCGGCGAAGATCGTCGCCAGCAAGCGCTTCTGATAGGTGCGCATCGCGCGCGGCGTGGCGCGGTAGCCCTGCGGCGATCGCTCGAGCCCCGCCTCCTCGGCCATCTTGCGGAGGAGCTCGTTGACCTGCCGCTGCAGGGCGGCGAGGTCGTTCATCTGCTCCTCGCCGACGAAGCCGCGAAGCGCATCCATGTCGATGATCGCAGGCTTGGCGTTCTTGAGCGCGTCCTCGAGCTGCTTGAGCAGGCGGTCGATCGACGCGAGCTCCTCCTTCACCTCGAGCGCCTTCGCGACGTCCATCGCCTCGCGGCCGACGAACGCGTACTTCGATGCGAGCTGCTCGATCGCATAGCGCTCGCGGAGCCGCGCGATGGCGCGCATGAGGTCGTGGGCGAGCGGCGTCGCGTCGGGCACGCGGCGCTGGATGCGCTCGAGGTCCGCGAGCTGGCCGAGCTCGAGCGCGGGCGTGAGCCGGGGCGCGAGGGCTGCGGGAACCTCGACGCGCTGCTTCGCGTCGCGATAGGCCTCGTCGGCGCGCTGCTCGGCGGTGCGCGCCTCGAACCGCTCGAGGATGCGGCGCCGGCGCTCCTCGAGCATCGCGATGATCGCCTCGAGGCTCGGGCCGAGTCCGCGGATCTGCGAGGGATCGAGGCGGATCGCGTCGGCGAGCTCGCGCTCGGTGAACTTGCGCCGCGAGCCGTACGCGAGCATGTGGTCGAGCATGGCGCCGGCCGCGTCGCCGCCGCGCGGACTCGTGGGCGGCGGGAACTCGAGCGGGTCGTAGCCGAGGTATGCGTGCACCACGCCGCCGAGCGGCGGCGCGGGCGTCGCGTCGCGTGGCGCGGGCGTCGGGTCCATCACTTCACCTCGAAGGAGACGCGGCCGTGCTTCTCGCTGCGCGAGATGCGGTCGGTCGCCCAGAGGCCCGCGAGCACGAACTCGACGCAGCTCGCGCGCACCGCCGCGTGCTCGGATGGAT
>JBIIRG010000282.1:0-3694 GCA_044341665.1 Phycisphaerales bacterium
CGTGGGCGACCCCAATGCGCGCGCGATGCTCGAGCGTACGCTCGCGGCGGCGAGCGTGCAGCGGCCCGACCTCGCCGCGTCGATCGCGCTCCTCGACAGCGTGACGACGCAGGACGGACGGGTCGCGCCGACGGAGGCGTCGCTTACGCGCGCCGTGTCGCTCACGGCCGAGCACTCGGCATCGCCGCTCGTATGGCGTGTCGCAGCCCATCTGCACATCCTCGCGGACCGCAAGGACGACGCGTACCGGATCGCGCAGCGCGCGCTCTCCCGCCTTCCGAGCGATGCCGCGATCGGCCGCCTCGCAACCGAGACCGCGATCGCAGCGGGTCGCGTGGACGACGCCGCGACGGCCGCGCTGGCATGGCGCAAGATGGCCACCGCGGAGTCATTCGAAGTGGATGTCGCCCGCGCCACGATCGAGCTGCTGCAGCGTCGGCCGGCGCAGGGCTACGCCTTGCTCAAGCCCGTCGCGCGGGACATCCTCACGCGGGCGGGTGATGCAGCTCCGGCGCGCGTCCTCGTGGCGTGCGCGGTCCAGTCCGGAGCCTGGCGTGAGCTCGTGGGCGAGTTCCCGTCGCTTCCTGACGAACGGCGCGGCGAGGTCCTCGCGGCGTGGCTCGAGGCGGCGCAGGTGCTTCCCGCGAGCGATGCGCTCGCGGCGATCGACGCCATCGCGCAGCACGCGGGCGATGCATCGCTCGAGCGCGGGGCCGTGGCCGGTGCGGCATGCATCGCGGCATGGACCACGCTCTGCCGCGACGGCATGAGCGACGCATGCGATCGCGCCACCAGTGCGCTCGCGGTGTTCGAGTCGCCCATCGTTCCCAAGCCGATCCTCGCGGCCGACCTCGCGTCCGCACGCGGTGACTCCGCAGAGGCGCTTGCCATGTACCGCGCGATGTACGCGCCCGTCCTTGCGTCGGCAGGGGTCGACGCAGACCGCGCGCTCGGCACGGCTGCTGCGGGTGCCACCAGCAACGCCCGGCTCATCGAGGCGCTTCGCAAGAGTCCGATCGCGATCGTCGCCATGACGAACGCCGCCGACACGATGCTGCGCACAGGCTCGAACGCGGCGGAGGCTGCGTCGCTCGCCGCCATCGCGGTCGCGGCGATTCCCAACGCGCCGGAGGCGATCGACGCGCTCGTGCGGGCGCTCGTCGCCGAGCGTCGGTTCGCAGATGCCATCTCGCACGCCAACGCGAATCCCGATCCCGTGCTCGCCTCGGTCGAGCTGGCGGAGATCGAGCTTGCCCGCAACGCCGGGGGCGAGGCGCGCCGCGCGCTTGCCCGCGCCGATGCGCGCATCCAGTCCTCGTTCGCCTTGCCGCGCGCGCTCGCCGAGCGCGTGGCGCGGCTGCAGCGGTCGGTCGCCGAGCTGCAGATCGAGGCATCGGCCGGCATCGAAGGGAGCAGGCAATGAGCGCGCGACGTGGAATCATCCTCGCAGGCGGCAGCGGAACGCGGCTGCACCCGATCACCAAGGGGCCGAGCAAGCAGCTCCTGCCCGTGTACGACAAGCCGATGATCTACTACCCGCTCAGCACGCTGCTGCTGGCGGGAATCCGCGAGATCATGGTGATCACCACGCCGCACGACGCGCCGATGTTCCATCAGCTGCTCGGTGACGGCAGCGCGTGGGGAATCGAACTTCGGTTCGCGGTCCAGCCGCGTCCCGAGGGCCTCGCGCAGGCATTCCACATCGGCGCCGACTTCGTCGGTGGACGGCCGAGCGCCCTCGTGCTCGGCGACAACATCTTCTACGCGACCGACTTCCAGCGACGCCTTCGCATCGCCAGCGCGCAGGAGAAGGGCGCGACGGTGTTCGCCTACCACGTCGCCAACCCAGAGGCGTACGGCGTCGTCGAGTTCGACCGCGAGCAACGGGCGAAGTCGATCGAGGAGAAGCCCAGGCAGCCGAAGTCGAACTACGCGGTCACCGGACTCTACTTCTACGACAAGGACGTCGTCGACATCGCGCGCGCGGTCAAGCCCTCCTGGCGCGGCGAGCTCGAGATCACGTCGGTGAACCAGGCCTATCTCGAGCGCGGCGATCTCGACGTGGAGCTCCTCGGACGCGGCAGCGCCTGGCTCGACACGGGCACCTTCGACACCCTGCTTCAGGCCGCGCAGTTCGTGCAGACGCTCGAGGCGCGGCAGGGGCTCCGCATCTGCTGTCCCGAGGAAATCTGCTGGCGAAACGGCTGGATCGACGATGCGCAGCTCGAGCGACTCGGGAACGAGATCGGAAAGAGCCAGTACGGCCAGTACCTCCTGAACCTCCTCAAGCACAGGGACTGACGCACGACGCGAGCCGCCCATGGACATGATGCCCACCGAGATCCCCGACGTCATCGAGATCGCGCCGAAGGTGTTCGGCGACGAGCGGGGGTTCTTCCTCGAGACGTGGAACGAGCGGACCTTTGCGAACGCCGGCATTTCCGCCCGTTTCGTGCAGGACAACTGGAGCCGCTCGCGCCGCGGCATCCTGCGCGGCCTGCACTACCAGGTGGCGCAGACGCAGGGCAAGCTCGTGCGCGTGGCGCATGGTTCGGTGTTCGACGTCGCGGTTGACCTGCGGCGCGCGAGTCCGACGTTCGGTTGCTGGACCGGACGCGTGCTCAGCGGCCGCAACATGCGTGCGCTCTGGATTCCTCCCGGTTTCGCGCACGGGTTCCTCTCGCTCGAGGACGACACCGACTTCGTCTACAAGTGCACCGATCTCTGGGCGCCCCAGTTCGAGCGCACGGTTGCCTGGGACGACGGCGACCTCGCGATCGCATGGCCGCTCGACCTGATCGGCGGCGCAGCGAACGTCCTGCTGTCCGACAAGGACCGCCTGAAGGCCTGTGCATTGCGCGATGCCGAGGTGTTCGCGTGAAGCGCGTGCTCGTCACAGGCGCCGGAGGCCAGCTGGCGATCGAGCTCGAGCGCTGGGCGCCCGAGCATGCGGAGGTGGTCTCGCTCGGGATCGACCGCCTCGATGTGACGAGCGGAGCGCAGGTCGACGCGGTGTTTGCAGAGTGTCGGCCGGACGTCGTCTTCAACGCGGCGGCGTACACAGCGGTCGATCTCGCCGAGCAGGAGACTGCGCTCGCCGACCGCGTGAACCATGTGGCCGTCGAGTCGCTTCGCCGCGCCTGCGATGCGTTCGGCGCGCGGCTCGTGCATGTCTCGACCGACTATGTCTTCGACGGGCTTTCCGGCCGGCCGTACCTCGCAGGCGACGCAACGAACCCGCTGTCGGTCTATGGACGCACCAAGCGCGACGGCGAGCTCGCGGCGCTGCGTTCGCCTGATTCGCTGGTCGTCCGCACCGCGTGGCTCTACGGCGCCCACGGCAAGAACTTCATGCGCACGATGGTGCGCCTGATGCAGGAGCGCGACGAGGTGCGCGTGGTCGCCGACCAGATCGGCACGCCCACGCACGCGTCGGGTCTGGCGCGCGCGCTTTGGGCGCTTGAGGCGCGCGGTGCGTCGGGTATCCACCACTGGACCGACGCTGGCGTCGCGAGCTGGTACGACTTCGCCGTCGCGATCCGCGAGGAAGCGGCCGCGATCGGCCTCGGCACCGAGCGCGCGCGCGTCGTGCCGATCCGGACGGCCGACTATCCGACGCCGGCGCGGCGGCCTGCGATGGGAGTCCTCTCGAAGGACGCGACGTGGGGCGTGCTCGGCAGCCCAGCCCCGCACT
>JBIIRG010000283.1:0-3693 GCA_044341665.1 Phycisphaerales bacterium
CGAAGGTGTACGTCATCCATCGCCGCGACAGCTTCCGCGCCTCGAAGGCGATGCAGGCGCGCATCCTCGACAATCCCAAGGCGCAGCCCGTGTGGAACTCGGTGGTGGTCGACGTGATCGGCGACCAGTTCATCGAGGGCGTGATGCTCGAGAACGTTGTGACCAAGGAGCGGTCGATGCTGCCCGTCAAGGGCCTCTTCATCGCCATCGGCCACTCGCCCGCCACGAAGTTCCTGCAGGGCACGGACATCGAGTTCGACGACAAGGGCTACGTGATGCTTCGCACGCGTTCGAGCCGCACGAACATCGATGGCGTGTTCGCAGCGGGCGATGTGGCCGACGCCAACTACCGCCAGGCCATCACCGCGAGCGGCATGGGCTGCCAGGCCGCGATCGACGCGGAGCGCTGGCTGGCTGAGCACGGCGTGCACTGAGCGTCATCGCGGTGTTCGCATCGGCGATCAGCCCGCTTGCGCGGGTTGCTCGTCGGGTGCGATGCGTGTGATGATCTTGGCCACCACGCAGTCACCCCACACGTTGACCACGGTGCGGCACATGTCCACGATGCGGTCGACGCCGAGGATGACGCCGATCGCCGCGATCGGCAGCGGCTCGATGCCGCGGCCGGCGATGGTGGAGTTGACCGCGGTGATGACGATCACCATTGTCACGAGCCCCGCGCTGGGAATGCCCGCTGCGCCCACTGCGGCCAGCACGCTCGTGAGCACGACCACCACGATCTCCGAGAAGCCCAGGTCGACGCCGAACAACTGGAACAGGAAGAGCACCACCACAGCCTCGTACAGCGCCGTGCCATCCATGTTCATGGTGGCTCCGAGCGGGACGCAGAAATTGGTCGCCCGCCGCGAGCAACCGCCCTCGCGCACACATGCGTCGATGGTGACGGGCAGGGTGGCGTTGGAACTCGAGGTCGAGAACGCCGTGAGGAACACGCGCCGAAGGTTCCAGAGCAGCCTCCAGCCGTTGCCGCCGCCGAACGCGCGGCAGAAGAGGGGCAGCACGATGAACGCATGGATCGCGAGTCCCGCAAGTGCCACGCCCATGTATTTCAGGACGGGCGCCGCGATGTTCTGCAGCCCGAGCCTCGCGACCACCGCTGTCACGAAGAAGAACAGGCCGATGGGCATGATCCAGAGGACCCAGCCGACGATGCGCATGACTCCCGCAAGGAGCGACTCCAGCACGCCGAGGGCGGGGCGACCCCGATCGCCTGCGGTTGCGAGGCCGAGCCCGAGCAGCAGCGCCGACAGGATCGCCGCCATGGTGCTTCCCTCGACCATGTCCTTGAGCGGATTCCTCGGGACGATCTGAGACAGGATGTTGAGCCAGGCGCCCGACACGCCGGTCGACTGCGCGTCCTGCATGCGCTGGGCGCGCGTGGCATCGGAGGCGAAGCCCTCCTGCGCCTGCGAGAAGAGCGCATCGCGGGTCTCGGTGGGAACCCCTGCGCCCGGCGCGAACCACTCGACGAGGATGGCGCCAAGGGATGCCGCGAGCAGCATGCTCAGCACGTACAGGAACACGGTGGCACCGCCGATCCGCCCCAGCGAGGCGGGCTGCCCGATCGAGGCGATGCCGCAGCACACACTCAGGAAGACGATCGGGATGACCAGCATTTGCAGCGGGCGCACGAGCATGTAGTCGCCCGCGAGTTGCCAGAAACCGGAGATCTCGCCGCCAAGGCCGTGCAGGATCTGTCCCGTGGCGACCGCCGCGAGCAGCGCGCCGAAGAGCAGGGCGGTCTGGAACGCAGCGCCGCGGGAGGGTGTCGCCGATGAGGTCATCATGCAGGCGATCCTACCGCGGCGCGGCTTCGACGATGTGTGCCAACGTCAGGACTTGGCTGGCATCTCCGGCGCGGTCGACTTGACGTGCGTCTCCACGAGCTGCTGGGCGTCGACCGGTCCGGGCGCATCGGTCATGAGATCAGCGCCCGACTGCGTCTTGGGGAAGGCGATCACGTCGCGGATGTTGTCGGTGCCCACGATGTGCATGACCAGCCGGTCGAGGCCAAAGGCGATGCCGCCGTGCGGCGGGGCGCCGTGCTTGAGCGCGTCGAGGAGGAAGCCGAACTTGACCTTCGCGTCCTCCTGCGTGAGCCCGATCAGCTCGAAGACCTTGGCCTGCACCTTCTGGTCGTGGATGCGGATGGAGCCACCCGCGATCTCGCTGCCGTTGAGCACCAGGTCGTAGCCGGCCGAGAGGCACCCGCCGGGATCGGTGCCGAGGATGCCGAACTGGTCGGGATTCGGGCTGGTGAACGGGTGGTGCAGCGCAACCCAGCGCTTGCCGTCGTCGTCCCACTCGAACATGGGGAAGTCGACGACCCAGAGGAAGTTCCACTTGCCCTCGGGCACGATGCCGAGGTCGCGGGCCATCTTCTGGCGGAGCTCGCCGAGGGTCTTGGTCGCGATGTCGTAGTGGTCGGCCGCGAAGATCACGATGTCGCCCTGCTGGAGGCCGAGCTTCGCGACGAGTTCCGCGCGCACCGGCTCGCAGAACTTCGCGACGCCCGTCTCGAAGCCGTTGGCGCCGAGCTTGGTGTAGGGGATGCCGCCCGCGCGGAAGGTCTTCGCGAACTCGCTGTAGCCGTCGAGCACCTTGCGGGTGAGCTTCTCGTTCGGCGTCGGCACACGGATCGCCTTGACCACGCCCTTGCGGCCGTTCTTCGACTTCTCGAGCGCCTCCTTGAACACGCCGAACTCGGTCTTCGCGGCGATGTCCGACACATCCGCGATCTCGAGCCCGTAGCGGGTGTCGGGGCGGTCGATGCCGAAGCGCTCCATCGCGTCCCAGTAGGTCATGCGCGGCACTTCGCCGATGTCGTAGTTGAAGAGCTCGGCCCAGAGGCCGCGCGCGAAGCCCGTCATCATGTTCATGACGTCCTCGCGCTCGACGAAGCTCATCTCGAGGTCGATCTGCGTGAACTCGGCCTGGCGGTCGGCGCGCGGATCCTCGTCGCGCATGCACTTGCAGATCTGCAGGTAGCGGTCGCAGCCCGCGACCATGAGGATCTGCTTGAAGAGCTGCGGGCTCTGCGGCAGCGCGTACCACTTGCCCGGATGCAGGCGGGCCGGCACGATGAAGTCGCGCGCGCCCTCGGGCGTCGTCTTGATGAGCAGCGGCGTCTCGATCTCGAGGAAGCCGTTCTGGCTGAAGTAGTCGCGGGCGAACTTGGTGATGCGCGACCGCGTCCGCAGGATGTGCTGCATGCGCGGACGGCGCAGGTCGATGTAGCGGTACTTGAGGCGCGTCTCCTCGCCGATCTTGTCGGCGTCGCGGTCGTCGGGAAGGATCGGCGGCGGCTCGGCGGCGTTGAGGAGCTCGAGCTTGTCGGCCACGATCTCGATCTCGCCCGACTGGAGGTTGGGATTGGCGCCGCCGGCGCGGATGCGCACCTTGCCCTGCACGCCGATCACGTACTCGCGGCGCAGCGTTCGGGCCAGGGTCACGAGGTCGGACGCCGACTGCTCGAGGTCGAAGACGACCTGGCAGAGGCCTTCGCGATCGCGGACATCGGCAAAGATCAGTCCTCGCCCCTGGTCGCGGTACGTGTTGACCCAACCGCAGACCGTGACGGTCTGCCCGACGTGGCTCGCGCGAAGCGAGCCGCACATGTGAGAGCGCTTGAGCATATGAGGGGAGGGATGGTACTGCGGTTCCATGCGGGCG
>JBIIRG010000005.1:0-33443 GCA_044341665.1 Phycisphaerales bacterium
GAGGACCGCGCCATGCCGGGCTACATGGACGACGGCGTGCAGGCTGCGTTCAAGGTCAAGGTTCGCAACGCCGCCGGTGACCGCGTCGATCCGCAGTTCTGCCGGACGTATCCCTTCCGGCTGATCCCGTTTCTCGATCACGAGCGCACGATCCTGTACGACTACCTCGCCGATTACGAGGATGAGGCGAACATCGAGGACAGCGTGATCGCCAGCAACCCTGCGTACGGCTACAACGCCTACTACGTCGGTGGCTGGTACACGATGGTCGACGGCGCACCGCGCATGCGCTTCTCCGCGACCGGGTACTTCAAGTCGCCTGGCCAGCTGGTTCCGAATCAGGAGATGGTCGCGCGGGCGACCACGCAGATCCAGCGCACGAGCGACATGATCCTGTTCGGATCGAGCTATACGGCCGCCCCGGGGTTCTACAAGAACGCCGATGGGCTTGCGCGCGGCGCAGCGTGGATCAACCCGCACACGCGGGGCGTGACGCCGATCTGGGCTTCAAGCGACGGCCTTTCGTTCGACAACATCCAGCGCATCGGCATCGTGGACGCGGGATGGGGCGGGCTCGGCGAGTTCGCCGCGGACTTCCTGCGGACGACGCCGCCCACTGCGACGCAGACGGCGATGTTGACGCAGGGAACCGCGGGAATCCAGGTGTTCCAGGAAGAAGCCGTGCCGCTGCGCCGCTACAAGAACGCCGTTCCCACGGTGCGGGCCGACAACTCGACTTCGGCCCAGGGCCTGCGCGACCTGATGAGCCAGGTTCGCTGGATGAACCATGCGAGCTTCGCCGAGGACGCCGTGCAGTTCTCGCACCCCGAGTGACGAGCGGCAGACAGGCTCACGTCTTCTTGGCCGACTGCTTGGCGTGCAGGCGCTCACGGAGTTCCTCGATGCGACGGTCCAGTCGCTCGCACGCGGGGTATGCACCCTGCGGATCAGCGGCGAGCATCGCATCGCGCTCTCGCTCGAGCGCCGCAATGCGGGCGGAGATCCGCTCCGCGCTCCACTCGTCGACCGACATCGCGCGAGACCACGTGGTTTCACCGCGTGCAAGCGCGAACTCGCGCTCGAGGGTGTCGGCGATGTCGGCCATGTGGGCCGCTCCGTAGAAGATCGCCACCGATCGCGGCGGTGTGTCCGACGCGAGGAGCGTGCGGAGCTGGTCGATGACCGCATCGTTGCGCTCGTCGAGAATGAGCCGCTGGTCGACCGATCCGAGCGCGCTCCGGCCAGCGCCGCGACCAGAGCCTCGCTCCCCTGCCTCTCCCAGCGCCTGAATGACGAGCTTCTTGAAGCCTGTCGACTTCGACACCATCGAGAGCAGGAATCGCAGGACGCCCTGCTGGAACCCGCTCGGCTCCGCGAGCATCTCGAGCGTGGCGCTGCGTTCACCTCGGCGCCACAGCCGGTCGAGCAGTTCCTCCATCGGAAGATCGGCGGGCACCCATCCAGGACGGTCGTAGTCGATGGAGCGCACTTGGAGGTCGGTGCCGAGCGCGGCGGCCAGTTCGCCGTACAGATCGCGCCGATCGTCCTCCTGACGTGGATCCTCCGGCGAGGCGCCCGACGCGGCGGCAGCGACGCCGGCCGGCAGTTCGGTGAGCACGAGGTCGAGGTCGAATCCACGGCCGCCAGCCGCACGATCCGCACCGAGCGACACGAGACGGAATCCGAGCGTGCCCTGCGATTCGTAGCGGACGGCGCCCTTCCACGCGTCGACGAGCGCGAGATCCAGCGGACGAGCGAGGCGGCTGTCGCGCCCGACCACGAAGGCGCGGAGCTCGGCGATGTCGATCGGCACCCGCGCCTGCGCGCGCGTGAACTGAACGAGGAGTCCGCGAACGAAGAGCATCGCATCCTGGGTGCTGCGCTGCCGGGCGAGCTCGCTGTCGCCGCCGGTGCCGAAGGCGCCGCGTGGAAGCACGCTCTCGTACAGCACGACCTCAGAGCGACCGAGCACGTCGACGAGTTCGCGGTAGTACGCGCGATCGCCGATGTGAACGACGCCGACCAGCGCGACTTCGGTTCCCTCTGCAGCGGACGGGCGGTACACGGTGCTCGCAGTCTCAAAGCCCGCGAAGCCATCGCGCGCAATGGATCGGACGAAACTGTCCGACGCGTGCGCTGCGTGCGGCACGATCGACATCGTGCTGAGTCCGCTGGCGATGGCGAGGATGCAGGTCGGTCGCTTCATGGCGAGCTGTCCTCACGCTGTTCGGTCATCGAGCGCGACGCGATGAAGCTGCACGGTCATCCGACGCGCTACTTCCGCACCGACCAGTTGCGCGTCGGGCCGAGTCCCTGCTTGGCCGCCGTCACCATGGCCTCGAACCGACCGAGCGCGCGGTCCGCCTGCGCGCGGAAGATCATCAGCGGAAACAGCGCTCCGAGGGCGATGATGAGCCCGGCAGCCGTCGTGATGAGCGCCTCGGCGATGCCGCCCGACACGTCGTTCGGGTCGATGATCGACTGGTTGCCGCCGAGCAGCTCGAACGAGTGGATGATGCCCGTCACCGTGCCGAGGATGCCCAGCATGGGCCCGGCGGTCACGATCGTCGACAGCAGGTTGGCGAAGCGTTCGGTCTGTCCGCGCAGTTCCTCGATCTGCTCGAGCGCGGTCGCGTCGTCGGGACCGTCCTCAAGCATGCGGCGCGCCAGCTGGTCGTACACGCCGCCGGGATTGCGCAGCAGCGAGTCGGCCTTGGAACGGTCGCCGTTGCGGAAGGCGCTCAGGAACTGCCGGTAGCGCAGCGTCTCCCGCCCTGAGTGGAGATTGAACCAGAACCAGGTGCGCTCGAGGCTGACGGCGAGCCCGATCACGCTGATGGCAAGCAGCGGCCACATGACGAAGCCGCCGCGCTCCATGAGTGTGAAGAAATCCCAGAGACCCTGCATTCGGCGCATCCTAGCGGCGGCGGATCGCGCGCGCGATCAGGTACATTCGTCGCGATGAACGCGCCGCCCACAGGCTCGCCTGCGACCGCCCAGCCGCCGCTTGACCCCGAGTTGCTCGACCGGATCGAGCGCGGGCTTCTGGCGTTTCTCGAGGAGCAGGAGCTCCCCGCGAACCTCCGTGCGGCCTGCGTGCATGCGGTGCTCGCGGGCGGCAAGCGCCTTCGGCCAGTGCTCGTCCTCGAGTCGGCGCGGGCGTCGGGCGCGGATCCTGCGCGCGCGGTCGAGAACGCGCTTCCCGCCGCGATCGCGATCGAGCTCGTCCACGCCTTCAGCCTCGTGCACGACGACCTGCCCGCGCTCGACAACGACCTGCTGCGGCGTGGCAAGCCGACATGCCACGTCGCGTTCGGCGAGGCGATGGCGATCCTCGCCGGCGACTGCCTTCTGGCGCTCGCGCCGATCGCAGCACGGGCGAGCGCGCATCACGGCGCCGAAATCGGACAGGAACTGCTTCGCGCCACCGTGCGCATGATCAACGGGCAGGTCTACGACACCCTGAAGGGGTTTCCCGACGGACTCGCGGCCGCCGAGCAGCTCGAGCTCGTCCATCACAACAAGACAGGCGCCCTGCTCGAGTGCTCCTGCAGGATGGGCGCGCTCGCCGCAGGCGCCGACGCGGGCACGCTCGCGCGCCTCACGGAGTACGGCCGCGCGGTCGGGCTCATGTTCCAGATCGTCGATGACCTGATCGACGCGACGCAGTCGGCGGAGCACGCCGGCAAGGCCACCGGCAAGGACGCCGACGCCGGCAAGCTCACCTACCCCGTGGTGCACGGCATCTCGGGCAGCCGCGCGGAGGTGGCGCGGTTGCGCGGGCTCGCGATCGAGGCGCTTGGGCCACTCGGCGACCGCGGTGGACGCCTGCGCGCCTTGGTCGAGTTCCTCGCCGACCGGACTCGATAGAGAGGGGCCGAAAACCTCGATTTGCACGCAAATGAAACGGGGCGCGCATCGCGCTCCGATATCATTGGCGAACTGCGGCTGCGCCACGGAGTATGGAGGCGCCCCAAGTCCGCTGCTGGATACCACCCGTGCCCACCAAGATCCTCCCCACGCTGTCGTCGCCCGAGTTCCTTCGCCATCTTTCGATGGACGGACTCCAGGAGCTCGCGGCCGAGATGCGCACCGCCATCTGCGAGCAGGTTGCCCGCTCGGGCGGACATCTCGCCCCGAACCTCGGCGTGATCGAGCTGTCGATCGCCATGCATCGCGTGTTCGACTTCTCGCACGACCGACTTCTCTTCGACGTCGGCCACCAGTGCTATCCGCACAAGCTGCTCACCGGGCGATACCCCCTGCTTGCCAAGCTCCGCCAGCGCGGTGGCATGGCTGGGTTCCCCGAGCCGCGCGAGAGCCCCTACGACCTCTTCTCGGTCGGTCACGCGGGCACGGCGATCTCGACCGCCGTCGGCATGGCCCGCGGCGACACGCTCAACGGCGAGGGCTACAACGAGGCCAACCCCTCGGGTCGACGGGTGGTGTCGATCATCGGCGATGCCTCGATCGTGAATGGCGTCGCGATGGAGGGACTGAACAACGCGGGAACGCTCAAGCGGCAGTTCCTGGTCATCCTCAACGACAACGGCATGTCGATCGCCAAGCCGCAAGGCGCGGTGGCGGCGTACTTCGACAGACTGCGCCTCTCGCAGACCTACGGCGATTTCAAGAAGGCAGCCAAGGAGTTCGCCAAGGTCGTCCCGGGTGGCAAGGCGATGGCGGAGGCCTATCACAAGATGGGCGAGCTTTCCAAGACCTTCGTGAGCGAGGACGCCTGGTTCGAGCACTTCGGGCTGGTGACCGTCGGCCCCGTCGACGGTCACGATCTTCCTACGCTCATCGACGTGCTCAACGAGGCGAAGCACTTCGATCGTCCGATGGTGCTGCATGTGAAGACCGTCAAGGGCAAGGGTTTCCGCTTTGCCGAGGGTGATTCGACGACGTTCCACTCGCCGAGCCCGTTCACGATGACCAACGACGACGGCGACGAGCTCGTGAGTCAGGGATGCCGCGTCGAGCTCAAGAAGAGCGCCCGCAGCTTCACGAGCGCGTTCGGCGACATCCTGAGCGACCTCATGGCGCGCGACCCGAAGGTGGTCGCTTGCACGGCTGCGATGCCCGATGGCACCGGTGTGTCGAAGGTGATCAATCGCTTTCCCGACCGCGTGTTCGACACGGGCATCTGCGAGAGCCACGCGCTCGACATGATGGCGGGGCTCGCGAAGACCGGCTGGAAGCCCTTCCTCGCGGTCTACTCGACGTTCCTCCAGCGCGCGTTCGACCAGGCGTTCCAGGAAGCAGCCCTGCAGGGGCTGCCTGTGCGCCTCTGCCTGGACCGCGCTGGTTTCGTCGGCGGAGACGGCGCCGTGCACCACGGCTTCTGCGACGTCGCGCTGCTCGCGACGCTGCCTAACGCCTGCCTCATGGCCGCGATGGACGAGCCGAGCCTGAAGGCGTCCGTCGAGTTCATGGCCGGATTCGACGCGGGACTCTCCGCCGTTCGCTATCCGCGCGACAGCGTGAGCCCGATGTACGCGTCCACGACGTGCCCGCCGTTCGTGCTGGGCAAGGCTCGCGCGCTCGTCACGCACGCCGATACGCAGGTGGCGCTGATTGGCTACGGAACCAGCGCCATCGACGCCTCCGAGGCGGCGCGCGAGCTCGCGCTCGACGGAATCAAGGCCGATGTCTACGACGCGCGGTTCGCGAAGCCCGTCGATGTCGAGCTCATCGCGAGCCTCGTGGCGCGCGGCGTGCCCATCGTGACGGTCGAGGATCACTCGATCCGCGGCGGATTCGGTGCCTGCGTCCTCGAGGCCTGCAACGATCGCCGGATCGAGACCCACGGCATCACGCGCATGGCGATGCCCGACAGCTGGGTCTACCAGGGCGAGCGCAAGGAGCAGCTGGCGGAGGTCGGACTCGACCCGGCAAGCATCGCCGCGACGGCACGCAAGGTCGCGCTCAAGGCGGCGCGCGCAACGGTCGGCGTCTGAGTGAATAGCGCCTCGTGGGTGAACCGTGGCTGCGAGAACCGCGTCCGAGCATCCCGTTCGGGGCAGTTTAGTGGCGCACGTCTTTTGCTCGGCCGCCGCACATGCGGTCCACCGGCATCAGGATCATGCTGACCCGTTCGCAGAAGAGCGCGCCCAGGCGCTCGATCGACGCGACGGTGCTCGACGGGACAGCACCCTGCGACTTCGCGCACTCGGCGATTTCCCGCGCGTCCCACTCAGGGTGCCAGTCCACCGCGACGATCCACGGACCGATGCCCCACGCCGCGAACTTGCAGGACGGAGTCGAGCCGAACGGCTTGGCCCCTTCTGGCAGCTTGGACACGCACTCGTCGTTCCAGACGGCCTGCTGGCTTGACCACGGCTGGCCCGCAAAGAGCGGCTCCTCGCGTCCGATGCCGCTGAGCTTGGCCGTCACGATGCCGCGCTCCGAGCAAGGGCTGACCTCGCCACCGAGCGCACGGGCCGCAAGCCGGGCTCCAGCACCGACCGCGAGGATCGGCACCTCGGCCTTGCCCGCGGACCGAACAAGCGACTCGATCGCGCCGCTGTGCGCCGTGACCGATGCACCGCCACCACACACGATCACGCCGTGGACCTCGTCGAGGTCGGCAGGAAGCGTCGCTGCGTTGTGCACATCGACCAGCTTGACCTGCTGGCCGAACGACTGAAGCGTGCGACCGAGGTTGCAGGGCGTGCCGTGACCGTCGAGCTGGCAGAAGTAGATCGCCATCGTTTGGATTCCAGTTTCGTCAGGGAGTTCCCACGCCGTCGATCGCTCAGACCCGCGGACCGGCGGCGATCACCGCGGCGGTCATCTTGAACTTGCTCTCGTTCTCGCGGAACTTCTTGGCGAGCTCGGTGGCCTTCGCGTCGTACGCGGCCTTGTCAGCCCACGTGTTGCGCGGATTGAGCACCTCGCTCGGCACGCCCTCGACCGCCGTCGGCATCGAGAGGCCGAAGATCGGATGGGTCTCGAACGACGCCTTCGCGAGCGACCCGTCGAGGATGCGCGTGACGAAGGTGCGCGTGTAGGACAGCTTGAAGCGGTTGCCGACGCCGTACGGTCCGCCGGTCCAGCCCGTGTTGAGGAGCCACACGTTCGCACCGTGCTTCTTGATGCGCTCCGCGAGCATCTCGGCGTAGACCATCGGCGCGCGCGGGAGGAACGGCCCGCCGAAGCACGGCGAGAAGTTCGGCTGTGGCTCCTTCACGCCCGCCTCGGTGCCAGCAAGCTTCGAGGTGTAGCCGTTGAGGAAGTAGTACATCGCCTGCTCGGGCGAGAGCCTCGACACCGGCGGCAGCACGCCGAACGCGTCGGCGGACAGGAACACGACGTTCTTCGGATGGCCCGCGACCGAGGGAATCCGGGCGTTGGCGATGAACGAGACGGGATACGTGACGCGCGTGTTCTCGGCCTTCTTGGCGCTGTCATAGTCGGGCACGCGGGTGACGGGATCCATCACCACGTTCTCGAGCACCGAGCCGAAGCGGATCGCGTTCCAGATCTCGGGCTCGCCCTCCTTCGAGAGCTTGATGCACTTGGCGTAGCAGCCGCCCTCGACGTTGAAGACGCCGGCGTCCGACCAGCCGTGCTCGTCGTCGCCGACGAGGTCGCGGTTCGGATCTGCGGAGAGCGTCGTCTTGCCCGTGCCGGAGAGGCCGAAGAAGAGCGCGACGTTGGCCGGATCCTTGCGGTCGACGTTGCACGAGCAGTGCATCGGGAACACGCCCATGTCGGGCAGGTCGTAGTTCATCGCGTAGAAGATGGACTTCTTCATCTCGCCCGCGTACTCGGTGCCGACGATGATGACCGTCTTCTTCTCGAGGCTCTGCGCGATGCCGATGTGGGTCTTGAGCCCGAACTCGGCGGGATTCGTGATCTTCATCCCGCAGGCGTTGATGATGGTCCAGTCGGCCTTGAAGGACGGCATCTCGGCGTCGGGCACGTTGATGAAGAGGGTCTTCGCGAAGAGCGAGTGCCATGCCTTCTCGGTGAACACGCTCACCTTCAGACGATACTTCGGGTCGGCGCCGGCGTACCCGTCGAAACGGAACACGTCCTGCTTCGAGTTGAGGTGTGCGAGCGCGGCTGCCTTGAGCTTCTCGAAGTGCTCGGGCGAGATGGCCTGGTTGACCTTGCCCCAGTTGATGTTGCCGTGGATGCCAGCGGTGTCCTCGAGGAACTTGTCGTCGGGGCTGCGACCAGTCCGTTCGCCCGTGTCGCACTGGAGGGCGCCGTTGGCGGCGAGCTGCCCCTCGCCGCGCGCGAGCGCGAGCTCGACGAGGGAGGCCACCGACAGGTTGGCGTGGAGCTTGGCGGAACCGAACTGAACCGGGAGCGTGGTGGGAGACATGGTTGGATGGATGATCGTTGAAAGCTTCGCACACTCGGCCGCCGCGCGGCCGCGCGCACCCTCCGCCGCCGGGCTCGGCCCGTCGGTTTGGAAGGGTCGGATGGTAGCACAGTCGGCGGCATCGCCGAAGGACCGAGAGCCCTCGGACAGGGCGCCGCCCGTTGACTTTCCGCGTGCTTTCGGTATCGTTTCCCCTCTCACGGAGACCATAGCTCAGTTGGTAGAGCACCGGATTGTGGTTTCGGCTGTCGCGGGTTCGATCCCCGTTGGTCTCCCTTCTTTTCCGATGCGACTCTCGCTCGTGGGCGCTGGACGCGCCCACGAGCATCTTCGCATCGGGCCGGTGGCGGGTGGAATGCGCGAGGTCGCGGGATTTCCGATGCGACTTTCGCTCGTGGGCGCTGGACGCGCCCACTCGCATCCTCGCATCGGGCCGGTGGCGGGTGGAATGCGCGCGGTCCCGGGATTTCCGATGCGACTTTCGCTCGTGGGCGCTGGACGCGCCCACTCGCATCTTCGCATCGGGCCGGCGGCGGGAAGCGCGTCGGTTCGTGCGCGCGGGTGCCGTTCAAATCCAATTCGTGGGGAAGAATGAAGTACGCTCCGTCGCATGCGCTTTCTTGCGGTGCAGACGGACCCTGTCTGGCATGACGTTGCCGAGAACCGACGGCGGATCGAGGGTGCGATCGACGCATCCGGATTCGCGGCGGGCGACTACGTGGTGCTTCCTGAGATGTGCGAGACAGCGTGGACGACCGACGTCGACGCACTCGCCCGCGCGGGTGATTCCGTGGGTTGGTTCGCGGCCGTCGCTCGGGCCCGGCGCATCTGGCTGCAGGCTGGTTTCGCGGAGCGGCGGGCCGATGGACGCTGGTCCAACAGCGCCGTCGTGATCGGACCCGACGGCGTTGTTCGCGGAACCTACCGCAAGAACTTTCTCTTTCCCAGCGAGCAGGCGTCGTTCGAGGCGGGCGCCGACGTGCTGATCGTGGACGTGGCGGATCCGCGCGGTGGCTCGACAAAGGTCTGCCCGCTCGTTTGTTACGACCTTCGCTTTCCCGAGCTCTGGCGTCTTGCCACGCGCGCGGGCGCCGAGGTCTTTGCCGTGAGTTCCTCCTGGCCGTCGGCGCGACACGAGCATTGGCGCGCGCTGCTGGTGGCCCGCGCGGTCGAGAACCAGGCCTGCGTGATCGCTGCAAATCGCTGCGGGAGCGATCCGACCAACGCGTATGCAGGCGGTTCGGTAGCGATCGACGTGCGCGGAGTCCGAATTGCGGAGGCGGGCGATGCGTGCTCCGCCGTCACGCTCGACGTTGATCGCGCGGCGATCGACGAATGGCGCACGCGCTTCGGTGCGCTCCGCGATATCCGACCTTCGCTTCTCGGCTCCATCGACGTCCGCGTCGTCTGAGAAGCGTCGCGCGCACGCGCGCTGATTTTCTGTTGAATTGCTCAAGCGTCGGTGCATCGCGCGCCTCCATCGCTACATTGCGACGACCCCGCGCAAGCGGTGGACGAGGGCACGATTGATGAAGGACGATCGACATGAGGAGCCGTGCGCGCGTGATGTGGGCGCCCGCGTCGACGTTGCGAGCACGCCGCAGAACGCGCAGCGCAGTGATTCGCCGCGCGCAGCGGGTTCGTGTCGCCCGAGTGCGCGACTCGCTGCGAAGCGCGCCGCAGAAGCGGCGCTTCTTGCGAGCCTCACCAGCGACTGGGACACCTTTCGATCGAACCTGCTCCGGCTGTTCTTTCGCGATGCCGCGGCGCTCGCTGCGCGTTACCGGGTGAGCGGCGACGATGTCGCGGCACACGCTCATGCACTCGTGGCGGACCGCATTGCGCGCGGCGTGCTTCTCAAGCCCGTTCCATGCGTCGCGGATCTCTCTGTCGCCGCCGCATGCTGCCTCGGGCGCGCCAACGCCTGGAACGAGCTCTGGATCTTCGCCGAGCCGTCGATGACGCGCGCGGCGTTCGGTCGACTTCCAGAGTCGCTCGCGCTCACGTGGACGCGTCGCTATTGGACGCAGCTCGAGAAGGCCTCGCGTGAGGGAACGGGCGGACTGATCAACTACGACGGATCCCGCCCGATCCGGCTGTGGATCGTCGAGGACCTGATCGGCGCCCTCGAGCGCGAGCGTGCCGCAGGACGGCTCGAGATCCGTCGCGAGCACCTCGGAAAGCCCCTGCCGCTGCGCTTGGTGGGCGAGCAACTCGCCTGACCGCCTTCAGGGATCGCGCGGATCGACGGGGTGTCTCGCGCTTCCGGCTTGCGACCGTTTCTTTGTGACTGTCGCATGCGTCGCCGCGCCGCTGTGGCGCGGTCACGGGCGATGCGGCTGCACCGCCGTCAGCCACCCGCATCGAACGTGGCCCGTCACGACGCGGTCCCTCTGAAACCCTCTGAAACGACGAAGACCCGCCGTGTTGATCCATGTCTGGATTCACGGCGGGCCTTCGTGCTCGATGCCAACTCCCGGACTTGAACCGGGGACACTCGCATTTTCAATGCGATGCTCTACCAACTGAGCTAAGTTGGCTCTCCGCGCTGCGCGGGACGGGAAGAGTAGCCGAAGCCGCTCGGCTGTCAAGCGGCCTTGCGACCGAACAGGCCCGCGAAGGCGGTTCCATCGAAGATGCTCTTGTCCATGCCCCGAATGGGGTACTGGAGCGCGAGCAGGCTCGAGAGTTCGTCGTCCTCGGCGATCTCGAACTGCACAGGCATTCCGAGAACGCGGGTGGCGAAGCGGACCGCGCGCGGGAGCTGCTTCCGGCTCGTCGCGGCGATCAGATAGCCGTCATCGATGCGCAACGGCACGATGCCGAACTGCCAGGCCTGCCGGCGGACGACAAGGTCCCGTGCCTCGTCCTCGATGCCCCGCTCGGGGTCGAAGATCGTGGCGCGCTCCTGCGTCTGCTCGATCCAGGCGCGCTCGATGGTGTCGGGCGCGATGCCGTAGAGCCGCTCGGCAAGCGCGCCGAAGGCCTCGTTGCTGGACTGCTGCTCGTCGAGGATTGCCTCGACTTGCGCGCGATTGAGGACGCCCATACGGACGAGCATTTCTCCGATGCGCATGATTGACTCCTTCAGGCTGTGTGTCGGCGCGACCCGGAGGCGCCGTGCGCGGCATGCGGGCGATTGCGGCACGCGTCCGACCCGCCCGCCCGCGCAATCCGCATGAATCGCGTGAAGGTCGTGGCGAGGCGCTTGCGCGCGCGATCCTCAACGCCGATAAACCGTGCGGATGACCCGACGCACCGACGAACGCAGCGCGCTCCGTCCCCTGCTCGCGGACCTCGCACGGCAGATCGCCGCGAGCCACGGCGAGTGGGCTGCTCGGATCGACCCGCGCGTGCTGCGTCGGTTTTCCCGCCAGGTGCACGACGCCGAGCTCCTGCTCTCGGACTCGAGCGCCTCGGCGGCGGGCGTCGACAAGGCTCGGTCGATCGCCGCCGAAGTGCTCGTTTGCGCGCGGCTTCTCGATGCCGGATGCGAGGTCGAGCACGAGGTCGAGACACCGAACGGGCGACATGTCGACTTCCGCGCCCGACGCGACGGAGCGGTGCTGTGCGTGCATGTGAAGCGCGCACCGCAGCCCACGCTCCGCGACGCCCAGGTGAGCGTTCCGGCGGCGTGGCGCACGCTCGAATCGGTCGACCGCGGACTGGTGGTGGCGCTGGCGCTGACGCGCAACCTGCGCGGAATGCAGCTTCAGTCCGCGCTTGCCGACGCGATGACGTTCGTCGAGCAAGCGTCCGTGGGCGAGGAGTGCTCGTTTCGCGGTGCCGATGGACGTGTCGCCGCCCGCCTGCGCGTCATCGCGCCCTCCACGCAGCGTCGGCTCGAGCTGGTGGCCGATCTCTCGGCGAGCTTCGACGATCATGTGCCGCGCTTCCAGGCGACGCTGCGAAAGGCGTTCGCGCAGTTCATGCCCCGCAGCGAGAACCTCATCGTCGTTGCAGGAAGCTCGGGGGGCATCGATGCCTTTGCCACGGCGCTGCTCGGGTCGCACATCGAGCGCTGGGACAAGCGCCCGCGCGCCGGCGAACTCGTGGCATACGGGCGCGGGGGCGATGGATTCTGGGCGGGCTCGCTGCGCAACCAATCGCGGCTCGCCGCCTACTGGACGCTTGCGCGGGGGAACGGCCCCCTGCTCTTCCTGCGCGAGCCGGGCGCCCGCGCTGGCGCTGCAACCACGCCAGCATCCTCGACCTCCGCGGGGGCGATCCGCCTCGCGCGCAGCGTGTTCGCGTAGGCGCCGACTGTCGCTAGCATCCGATCCCATGGTGCTCGTCCTGCGGCTGGTGGTGCTCGTCGTCGTCGTGATCTGGCGATTGTGCTGGCGCTCGAAGCGACCTCGGTCGAGCGGCGAGCTCGACGGCCGTCCGCTGTTCGTGGTGCTCAAGCGCAAGTCAAAGTCGAAGGAGCTCGAGGGCTTCCGGCTCGGAGTCGAGTTCCCCGCGCCCGTGTTGCTGAGCATGCACCGCGAGCAGCCGAGCGACCGATGGTTCAAGGCGCTGGGTCTCAGTCGCGAGATCCAGACCGGTGACGAAGCGTTCGACTGCCTCGTCTACGTGGCATGCGATCACGGCGGAGTGCACGAGCTGCTGCAGCACAGCGCACGGCTGCGCGCCGCGATCCGAGCGGTGTTCGAGGCCGGTTTCCAATCCGTTCGGCACGACGGACTCGCGCTGTGGATCGATCGGACCTCCAGGGCGGAACCGAGCGACGAGGACAAGGCGCTCCTCACGCGCCTGGCGCATGAGCTGCGCGATCTCGACCGCTGGCTCGCGATGCGGCGCGCGCCGTTCCGGTGGCGCGCCATCGGCTGCGAGGGCCTCGCTTGGGGGCTCGTCGGGTTCGGCGTCGCATCCTTTCCTTTCGCGATGCTGTCGCTGCAGGCGTCGCTCGCCACCGGCACGCTCCTGCTGCTTGGGCTCGGAGGCGCCCTTGCGGGCTTCCTCGTGTGCGAGGGCGCCGTGGTCGCCCTCCTCCGCGGATCGTCGCGCGCGCGCTTCGTGCTGATCGAGTGCTCGGTGCTCTTCGCACTGTCGCTGCCCGTCGTTGGAGTCCAGACGATTGCCGACGTCAACGAGAAGCTCGGGACCGTGACGCATGCCACAGGCCAGCGCACCGTGCTCGATCGCGAGCGACGAACGACGGGCACGGGAAAGCGACGCAGGACCGTGCACCGATTCACGCTCAATGACGGGGCGCCGATCGGCGGGTACGCAATCCCCCGTGTGATCAGCGTGTCTGGTTCGCTCTACGCGAAGGTCCAGACCGGCGAACCCATCGACATCGTCGTATCGCAGGGATCCCTCGGACTGCCCTGGATCGAATACCGCGAGACGGCGGCTGCGGGGGATCCCGTCACCGCGCCTTCAGGAAGCGGCTGACGTCGGCGCGCCGACATTGCAGGGACGCGCGCGCCCGCCCCCGCGACTCGCTCAATCTCGGTCCAGCTCGGCATCCGAGGCGTCAGAATCGACGAGATGCGGGGCGCGCCGCTTGGTACCTGTGCCCCACGAGGCCCGCTTTGGCCGAGGATCCTCGCCGTCGACGAGGAACGGCTCTCCCATCGGCAGCAGCGCCTCGAGCTGCTTGTCGCCGATCTCGGCGATCAGCTCGACATCGGAGTCGCCGTAGTTCCGCTCGTGCACCGTGCAGCGCTTCTCGATGGCGTCAATGAGCCGGGCGCTTGAGATGGGCACGCGGATCGAGCGCCGCCGCATGCCGCCCGCGACGAGCGTCAGCACGCGATCGCGGAGTTCGTCGAACCCTGCGCCCGTCACGGCGCTGATGGCGATCGCGCCAGGCTCACGCTCCTCCCACTCGGCGAGGGTTCGGATCGACTCGCGCTCATCCCATGGCAGCGCGGCGATACGGTCGATCTTGTTGAGCAGCAGGAATCTCGGCTGGGTGTTCGCGCCGACCTCGTCGAGCACCTCTCGCACGGTCTCGAGCTGCTGCGGTGCCTCGCGGTCGCTGGCATCGAGCACGATCAGGAGCGCGTGCGCGTGGATCGCATCCTCGAGCGTGGCGCGGAAGCTGGCCACGAGATGGTGCGGCAGATCGCGGATGAAGCCGACGGTGTCCGACAGAAGCACCGCGTTCGCACCGCCCACGTTCCACCGTTCGACGCGGGTCATGAGCGTGGCGAACAACTTGTCGGCCGCGTACGCACCACCCGCCGTCAGCGCGTTGAAGAGCGTGCTCTTGCCTGCATTCGTGTAGCCGACGATTCCCACCGTGAAATGATCTGCGCGGCGCGTCTCGACCTCGCGCGCCTTGCGGACCTGGACGTCCTCGAGCTCGCGCTTGAGGGCCACGAGGCGCCGCGACACGATGCGGCGGTCGATCTCGAGCTGCTGCTCGCCCGGACCGCGCGTGCCGACGCCGACGGGGGAGCCGCCCGTGACCTGCCCGAGGTGCGACCACATGGCGCGCAGCCGCGGCGCGGTGTACTCGAGCTGCGCGATCTCGACCTGCAGCTGCGCCTCGCGCGTGGTGGCGCGGTTCGCGAAGATGTCGAGGATCAGCTCGCTGCGGTCGATGACCTTGACCTTGACTTCCTTCTCGAGCTCCTGGATCTGCGAGGGCGAAAGCTCGTTGTCGAAGATCACCACGCGCGCGCCGAGCTCGCCGACCATCGCAACCAGCTCCTCGACCTTGCCCTTGCCGAGATAGGTGCGCCCTGCGGGCGCGTCGCGGTTCTGCATGAGCTCGCCGACCACGCGCGCGCCCGCGGTCTCGGCAAGCGACCGCAGCTCACCGAGCGGATCGTGGAAGTCCATCCGCGACCGAGGCAGGCGGACGCCCACGAGGATCGCCGCTTCGGTGGTGACTGCAATGCCCTCGCGCGGATTCGTGTTCATCGGGGCTCACTGTACGCGCTTGGGCGCCATGCCGCGGGCGAGGATCGACACCGGTTCGGTGGGCGTCGAGAGATCGTCGCCCGCATCGCCCTGCCTGCGGCGGAGCTGCGCGTGACCCGCGATCATCGCGGCATTGTCGACGCAGAAGCGGCGCTCCGGCACCACGAGCCTCATGCCACGCGCGGCGGACCACGCCCCAAGCGCCGCGCGCAACGACTGGTTGGCGACCACGCCGCCTCCGACGAAGAGGGCGCGCGCAGGCTCGTGGTCGGCCGCACGCGACAGACGGTCGATCACCTGCGCGATGGCCGCATGCTGGAAGCTCGCGGCGAGGTCGCGCCGCCGCTCGTCGCTGAGGTCGGCGCTCGAACGTTCGAACGATGCCTGCGCGCCGCGACCACGCGGCACACCGCGGACCTCGTAGAGCAGCTTGGTCTTGAGCCCCGAAAGCGAGAAATCGAGCGGACTGGGGAGACTCGGCAGCGCGAAGCGGAGCGCCTGCGCGTTTCCGCCCGACGCGCAGCGCTCGAGGTTGGGCCCTCCGGGGTGACCGAGGCCGAGCATGACGGCGGCCTTGTCCATCGCCTCGCCCACCGCATCGTCGATGGTTCGGCCGACGAGCCTGCACTCGGTCGCGGACGCAAGCCTGAAGAGGCTCGTGTGTCCACCGCTCACCACGAGGCCAATCGCGGGAAACAGCCCGTCGTCCCCCGACGCAGGTCCCGAAGCAGACCCAGGAGCAGGTCCATGAGTAGCCCGATGAGCAGCCCCCGCCTCGGCGTCGGTCGTCTGCAGCAGGCCTGCGAAGAGATGCGCTGCGACGTGATCCACCGCGAAGAACGGCAGCATGCGTCCCCACGCGAATCCCTTGGCGGCGCTCGCGCCGACGAGAAGGCTGCCGATGAGTCCCGGTCGCACGCCCGCGGCAACGGCGGTGATGTCGCCGAGACCGATGCCCGCGTCGCCGATCGCCTTGTGCACGACGGGCAGGATGCGCTCGAGATGGGCGCGGCTCGCGATCTCGGGCACCACGCCCCCGTACTCCGAGTGCAGGTCGTCCTGCGAGGCGACCACGTTCGAGCGGACCCGCAGCGCGGCGTCGACCACCGCGGCCGCGGTCTCGTCGCAGGAACTCTCGATGCCAAGGACGAACGTCACGCGCGGATCTCCTCGCCGCATGGTAGGGAATGCGCTAGTCTGTGTCGCAGCGCGGCGTCCCGCGCGGATCGCTCGCGCGCATGGCCTACCGACCTCCGTACATCGATGAACGCGTCCTCACGATCGAGGGACCGCATCCCTCGACCCTCGAGGACGACGACTTCCTCGCGCAGTGCCAGCTCGAGACCGGGCGCGTGTCGGGGCCTGGCGGACAGCACCGGAACCGCGTCGAGACGGCGGTCTGGATCCGGCACGTGCCCACCGACATCGAGACCCACGCCACCGAGCGGCGCAGCCAGGTCCAGAACCGCAGCATGGCGATCTTTCGCCTTCGGCTGAAGCTCGCCTGCAAGGTGCGCACGATCACCAACCGCGACAACCACCGTCCGAGCGCGCTGTGGTGCAAGCGACGGCAGGGCGAGAAGCTCCCCGTGAATCCCGAGAACCACGACTACCCCGCCCTCCTTGCCGAGGCGATGGATGTGATCACCGCCCGCCGGTTCGATGTGGCTGGCGCCGCGGGAATCCTCGGGATCACGATGAGCCAGCTCACGCGGCTCATTCGCCACGAGCGCCATGCCTTCGCGCTGGTCAACGACGGGCGCGAGGCGACAGGTCTCGCCAAGCTGCGCAGCTGACGCAGCAATCCGCCTGCAGCGCGCCGCGTTCACGCTACGATCGGTGCATGCCGTCGATTCCTGCAGCGCTTCGGAACCGCCTGACCCAGCTCGTTGCGGAGGAGACTTCGCGCGCCGTCGATCTCAGGCGCGAACTGCACACCCATCCCGAGATCTGCTACGAGGAGGAGCGCACCAGCGCCCGCATCCGCGCCGCGCTTTCGGACGGTGGCGTGACCTTTCGCGGCGGACTGGCGGGCGGGACTGGAACCGTTGCGTTCGTCGGCGGCGCCAGCGCGCGCGCCGTCGCCCTGCGAGCCGACATCGACGGCCTCCCGATCGTTGAGGAGAACGACTGCGGCTGGAAGTCGCGGACGCACGGCCGCATGCACGCCTGCGGTCACGACGGGCACACGGCCATCCTCGTGGGCGCGGCGCGCGTCCTCCGCAGGCTCGCCGATGAGGTGCAGCTTCCGAACAGCGTGCGGTTCCTGTTCCAACCCGCCGAGGAAGGCGGCGCGGGAGGCCGGCGCATGGTCGAGGACGGCGCGCTCGACGCGTGTCCCGAGGGCCCCGCAGTGCGGCGGATCTACGGACTGCACAACTTCCCTGGGCTCGCGCTTGGCGCGCTCTCGACCCGCCGCGGCGCGCTCTTCGCGTCGAGCGACCGCTTCGAGATCACCGTGCGTGGGCAGGCCGCGCACGCCGCGTGGCCGCATCACGCGCACGATCCCATCGTGGCGGCAAGCGCCATCGTGCTGGCGCTCCAGACCATCGTGTCGCGCGAGATCGACCCGGTCGACGCGGGCGTCGTGAGCACCACCATGTTCCATGCAGGCACCGTCATGAACCAGATCGGCTCGAGCGCCGTCCTGCAGGGCACGACGCGGGCGCTGCTCGAGTCGACTCGCACGCACATCGAGACGCGCCTCGCGGAGATCGCATCCGATGTGGCGCGCGCCCATCGCTGCACTGCCGAGACGCGCTATGTGCGCGGGTATCCCGTGACCCGCAACGAGGACGCGAGCGTGGCCGAGTTCCAGCGCATCGTGCGCGAGGAGCTTCCTGCGCAGCAGCTCGAGCACATGGACGCCCCCGTGATGGGCGGCGAGGACTTTGCCTTCTACGCCGAACGCGTCCCGTCGTGCTTCTACCTCCTCGGCATGGAGGACGGCCGCTGGAAGAGCGCCCACCTGCACCAGCCGACCTACGACTTCAACGACGCAGCGATCCCGCACGGCATCGAGGCGATGGCGATGCTGGCACTCGCGGACCAGACGGAGTAACGTCCGCGTGAACGCGTTGTGGCGCCGTGTTTTTCGCGCTTTGCGCGCGCGTCGGCGGCGTTCCGGCGCACCATGCGCCATACTGCGGTGAACGGACCCCCCCATGATCGCCCTCAGCACAGCACTCCTGCTCTCGACGGCCTCGACCGTCTCCTCCGTCGCTCCATCGCCCGCGCTCGCCACTCCCGACGCCCGGCCGCTGGTGGCCGCCGAGCTTGCGCCGCTCCGCGCGGGCGCGCCTGCGGCGAGCATCGTCCTCGACCTGCCCCGCCTCGGCTGCGTCACCCTCGATCTCGTGCAGGCCCCGCTCGTGACCGAAGGCTTCACCCTCGAGACCGCGCGCATCGAGCGCGGCCGCACGGTGTCGAGCACGATGGTGCCGCGCCTTCCACATGCCTATCGGGGACGCGTGGCGGGCGCGAGCGACTCGCGCGTGTTCATCGGGCTTGGAACCGGCGCGGCGGAAGGCCTGCTCTCCGGCTTCGTCGCGATCGGCGACGAGACATGGTGGCTCTCGAGCGGAAGCGAGTCCGCGCGTCGGGCCGGTCTGCCGGCGATGGTCGCGCATGAAGCGGCGTTTGCCGGCGATTCGGTCGACGGAGTCCGCTGCGGCGCGGCGGAGATCAAGCAGCCGTTTGATCTCGGCGCACTCCCGGCCGCAGGCGAAGGCGGCGTTGCCGGTGGCGCCGGCTGCCGCGAGTACCGCGTGGCAATTGACACCGACACCGAGTTCACCATGAGCGCGCACGGTGGGAACACCGTCGCCGCGTCGCAGTATGCGCTGCTCCTGATGGGCGCATCGAGCCTGATCTACGACCACGACGTCAACATCAAGCTGCCCGTGTCGTACCTGCGGCTCTGGACGGGCGAGGATCCGTGGACGCAGACCGACATGGGCGCGCAGCTCGGTCAGTATCGCGACCACTGGGTGACCAGCATGGGCAGCGTGCCGCGCGACGTGGGACACCACTTTGCAGGCCGCGGACTCGGCGGCGGCGTGGCGTGGCTCGGCGTCGCGTGCCTCTACCCGGAGTGGGCCTTCGCGCTCTCCTCGGGCGTTGGCTACGGGTTCCCGTATCCGCTGGTCGACCACGACCACGGCAACTGGGAGCCGTTCGTCGTGAGCCACGAACTCGGCCACAACTTCGGCGCTCCCCACACCCACGACCACACGCCTCAGGCAGACGGCTGTGGCACCAACGACTGCTCGCAGGCGGCATCGGGCACGATCATGTCGTACTGCCACGGCTGCGCCGGCGGCATGTCGAACATCGCGCTCGCCTTCCACCCCTACTCGATCAACTCGATGAACGGCCACATCGCCAGCACGCCCTGCGCGAACGCGGGGGCGATCGCCGTCGACGACGCCGTGTCGACGCTCGAGGGTCAGGCGGCGAGCATCGCGCCGCTCGGGAACGATGCCTTCGTCAACTGCTCGCCGCTCACGCTCGCGAGCTTCGAGACGACCAGTGCGCAGGGTGGAGGCGTCGTGATCGCACCTTCGCAGCCGGGCGAACCGCCCGTCCTTCTCTACACGCCGCCTGCCGGGTTCAGCGGCGTCGACTCGTTCGCATACTCCGCCAAGGAGGAGAGCGGCGCCACGAGCAGCGCCCGCGTGTACGTGACGGTGCGTCCTGTGCTCGACCGCATCTACCTCGATGGCGCCGGCCCTGGCGTTCCCGTCCTCTGGTACGCGCTCGCAGGCGATACGCCCCTGCTCCCGAACTTCGCCGCGCTCACCCCTTATGGCAGCGCGCTGCTCGCCGACATCAACATCCCGTCGACGGGCGGGAACTTCTCGACGAGCGGCCGCGCGGACCTGGTTGCGGCGGTGTTCGAAGGCTTCATCAACGTTCCGGCGACCGGGCTGTGGACCTTCTCGACCGAGTCCGACGACGGATCGCGCCTCTTCATCGACGGACAGTTGATGGTCGACAACGACGGCCTTCACGGCATGGTTGACCGTTCGGGGCAGATCGGACTCGAAGCGGGCATCCACCGCTACCGCGTCGAGTTCTTCGAGAACTTCGGCGGTGCGGGCGAGATCGTTCGCTGGCAGGGTCCGGGCACGGCGCGGGCCACGATCCCGGCAACCGCGTTCATCAAGGGCGGCACGGTCATGCAGATCGACCTCAATGGCGACGGCGACGTCGGGGCGGCCGACCTTGCGATCCTGCTGAGCGCGTGGGGTCCCGCTGCGGCGGGTACCGCGGCCGACTTTGATCGGAACGGGGCCGTCGATGGGTCGGACCTTGCCCGCGTTCTGGCCAATTGGGGTCCATAACGCTCAAGTGCCCCCCCTGGGCGTGCCGATGAGGCGCGCCCGCGGAACGCGTCCGTGCGCTTGCGTTGCAACGCAGCGTCCGCTACATTGCTCGACTCGACATTTCAAACCGCTCGAACTACTGGGCCCCTGCAGCGATGCAGGGTCCGCATGAACAAGGGCCGCGTGCGCTCGAATTCGTGAGTCCAGTGGGAGGTCAACGGAAACCATGGCTGCAAAGAAAGTCACAAAGCAGTTCAAGATCATGGCGCCGGGTGGCAAGGCCACTCCCGCCCCGCCGATCGGCCCGGTACTCGGTGCAAACGGCGTCAACCCCGGACAATTCATCACGAAGTTCAACGAAGCCACGCGCCAGCTCAATGGCCGCGTGGTCGGTTGCGTGATCACGGTCTACAGCGACCGCTCGTTCGAGTTCGAGATCAAGAGCTCGCCCACCTCGGTGCTCATCGCTGCGGCGCTGAAGATCGAGAAGGGTTCGGGCAAGCCGAACACCGAGAAGGTCGGAAAGCTCTCGAAGGCGCAGGTCAAGGCCATCGCCGAGGAGAAGCTCAAGGATCTCAACACCACCAACATTGAAGCCGCGATGCGCGTCGTCGCCGGCACTGCGCGCTCGATGGGCGTGACGGTGGAGGGCTAAACCATGCCAGCACTTTCCAAGCGTCGCAAGGCAAACCTCGCTTCTGCGGTTAGCAACCCGCTCTCGCCCGCCGAGGCGATCGCCGCGCTCCGCAAGTTCAAGACCCCGAAGTTCGACCAGACGGTCAACGTCGTGATGCACCTCGGCATCGATCCGAAGCAGGCTGACCAGAGCCTCCGCGGCTCGATCGGCCTCCCCCACGGCACCGGCAAGACGGCACGCGTCGTCTGCTTCTGCATCTCCGACAAGGCTGCCGCCGCCAAGGCTGCAGGCGCTGTCGAGGCAGGCGCCGAGGATCTCGTGGCCAAGATCGAGGGCGGCTGGATGGACTTCGACGTCGCCGTCGCGAGCCCCGACATGATGCGCGTCGTCTCCAAGCTCGGCAAGGTCCTCGGTCCGAAGGGCCTCATGCCCTCGCCGAAGGCCGGCACCGTGGCGCCCGACGTCGTGTCGGCCGTGCGCGAGTACGCCAACGGCAAGCAGGAGTACCGAAACGACGACGGCGGCAACGTCCACGGCGTGATCGGCAAGCTCTCGTTCGCCGACGCGAAGCTCGTCGAGAACCTCGAGGCGTTCGTCGCCAACATCAACAAGGTCAAGCCGGCCTCCGCCAAGGGCACGTACATCAAGAAGTGCGTGATCGCCGCGTGCATGAGCCCCGGCATCCAGGTCACCGTCTGATCCCGTACTCCGAAAGGAAACACCATGAGCAAGCCAGTCAAGAATCTGATTGCATCGGAGTACCAGAACCGCTTCAAGGACGTGACCGGCGCGGTCGTCGTCGAGATCCGCGGACTCGATGCAAAGGCCACCACCAACATGCGCAGTTCGCTCCGTGCGAAGGGCATGAAGGTCACGATCGTGAAGAACGCGCTCGCGCGCCGCACCTTCAAGGGCGGACCGCTCGCGTCGCTCGAGAAGGCCCTCAAGGGTCCCTCGGCGCTCATCACGGGCGCTGAGAGCGCCGTGATCGTGGCCCGCGAGATCGTGAAGGCAGCCGAGACCGAGAAGAAGATCGTGCTCAAGGGCGCGCTCTTCGACGGCGAGTACTACGACGGCGAAGCCGGCGTGAAGAAGCTCGGCAGCTTCCCGACCAAGCAGGAAGCCCAGGCCAAGGTCGTCACGCTCGTCCTCTCCCCTGCCCGCAACATCATGGGCGTCGTCAAGACGATCCAGGAGAAGCTGGAAAAGGGCGAGAGCATCGAGAAGGTCGGCTGACCGAGCGGTGTTGGTAGGCCGATCCGCGCCCCGGCGCAGATCGGGCCGCGTGAACAGCGCGGTGAACAATTCAAACACAAGACCCGTCCCCAGTCCGCCACCGACTGGTCCCAGACAGGGATGAAATGCCGCGCGTTGCGGCACCTCTCGGTGGCACGACAGCGGCGCTCGCCGCAAGGAACAGAACATGTCCGAGACCAAGACCTTTGACGCGAAGATCAGCACCCTCGGCGACTCGATCGCCAGCCTCACCATCAAGGAGGCCGTCGAGCTCACCGACTACATGAAGGTCACCTACGGCATCGAGCCGGCCGCTGGCGCGGTCGTCGTCGCCGGTGATGCTGGTGCCGCCGCTGCCAAGCCCGCCGAGAAGACCGAGTTCAACGTCGTCCTCAAGGCCGCCGGCGCGAACAAGATCAACGTCATCAAGGCTGTCCGCGAGGCGACCGGCCTCGGTCTCGCCGAGGCGAAGGCCCTCGTCGACGGCGCGCCGAAGACCGTCAAGGAAGGTCTCGGCAAGGAAGAGGCGACTAAGCTCGTCGACGCCCTCAAGGCGGCCGGCGCAGACGCTGCCGCCGAGTGATACGGCTTGTGCGGGCGCAGGTGCCCCGCGGGCAACGGCTTACGCCGACCCGCGGGCACCGCGCTCGCGTTTCCGCAGGAACGCCCCTCATCCCAGGCGTTCGATTTCTGTGGCTTGTCCGCTGATGGGACCGTGTCTACACTCGTGATCCACCCAAATTGCCGTTGGGTAGGGGCTCGGCTCGCTTGCTGAATCCGCTCTCGATCACACTTTGAGATAACCATCGCCAGGCCGGAGATTGTTCCGGTGTGGTGTTTCTTTGCAGGGGACTCGTCGATGTCAACCAAGACGATTCGCGACTTCTCGAAGCGTGGCGACGCGCTTCCGGTTCCGGTTCTTACCCGCGTGCAGGCCGATGCGTACAAGCGCTTCCTGCAGATGGAGAAGAGCCACGACGAGCGAGACACGAACTTCGGCCTTGAAGGGCTCATGCGGGAAGTCTTCCCGATCGAGAGCTACGACGGCTCGATGAAGCTCGAGTACCTGCACTACAAGCTCGACGAGCCGCGCTACACCGCGGACGAGTGCCGCGAGCTGCGCCTGACCTACGGACGCCCCTTCCGCGTCGGCGTGCGCCTCGTGCGCGAGGGCACCAGCGAGATCGCCGAGGAGGAGATCTACCTCGGCGAGATCCCGATCATGATGGGCGGCGGCGAGTTCATCGTGAACGGCGCCGAGCGCTGCATCGTGAGCCAGCTGCACCGCTCGCCGGGCGTGGACTTCTCGATCGTCAGCTCCTTCGGCGACCGCCCGCTCCACCAGGCGCGCATCATCCCCGAGCGCGGCTCGTGGATCGAGCTCGAGGTCACCAAGAAGGACGTGCTGGCGATGCGCATCGACCAGTCGACCAAGCTTGCTGCGACCACGTTCCTGCGCGCGCTCGACGAGCAGTACTCGTCGACCGACAAGCTGCTCGAGCTCTTCTACGAGGTCGAGGAGATCAAGGTCGCCAAGCTCAAGCCCGAGCACTTCGCGGCCGAGCTCGTCATCGACAGCGACACCGGCGAGGAGCTCTGCCGCGTCGGCGCGCCGATCGGCGACATGGTCGCCACCATCCAGGCGTCGAACCTCGGCACGATCCGCGTCATCACCAACGCGAGCGATCCGCTGATCCTCAACACCCTCGCCGAGGAGAAGCTCGACTTCCTCGCCGGCGTGACCGAGCACGAGGCCGCGCTCCTCAAGATCTACGGCCGCCTGCGTCCGGGCAACCCGCCGCAGATCGACAAGGCGAAGGCGCTCTTCAGCGAGAAGTTCTTCGACGAGAACCGCTACCGCCTCGGCCGCGTCGGCCGCTTCCGCATCAACCGCAAGTTCGAGCACGACCCCGTGTACTGCGTGGGCGGCAAGCTCGGACAGGTTCCCGAGGAGAAGGTCCAGCGCATCCGCGCAGAGGACTTCCTCGCGGTCATCCGCTACATGCTCGACCTGCGTGCCAAGCGCAATAAGGCCCACGTCGACGACATCGACCATCTCGGCAACCGCCGCCTCCGCACGCTCGACGAGCTCGCGACCGAGGAGATGCGCAAGGGCTTCCTCAAGCTCCGCCGCACGGTGCAGGAGCGCATGTCGACCCGCGAGCCGGGCGACCTCGCCAAGATCGCCGACCTCGTGAACTCGAAGTCGATCTCGAGCGCCATCGAGTTCTTCTTCGGCCGCAGCGAGCTCTCGCAGGTGGTCGACCAGACGAACCCGCTCTCGATGCTGGTGCACGAGCGCCGTCTCTCGGCGCTCGGACCGGGCGGCCTCAACCGCAAGCGCGCGGGCTTCGAGGTGCGCGACGTGCACATCTCGCACTACGGCCGCATCTGCCCGATCGAGACTCCTGAAGGCACCAACATCGGCCTCATCGCCAGCCTCGGCATCTACTCCGAGATCGACGACTACGGCTTCCTTCAGACCCCCTACCGCAAGGTCAAGGGCGGCAAGGTGACGGGCGACTTCCAGCTGCTGCGCGCAGACGAGGAGCTCAAGCGCGTCCTCGCGACCTCCGACCTGCTCAAGGGCGACAGCAAGCAGCTCGAGGGCATCGTGCTCGCGCGCATCGACGGCGACCTCGCCGAAGTGCCCGCGCCCGAGGTCGAGTACGTCGACGTCAGCCCCAAGCAGATCGTCGGCGTCTCGGCGTCGCTGATCCCCTTCCTCGAGCATGACGACGCCAACCGCGCGCTCATGGGCTCGAACATGCAGCGCCAGGCCGTGCCGCTCGTCAAGACCGACTCGGCGTGCGTCGCGACCGGCATGGAGAAGGCCGTCGGCCGTCACTCCGGCATGATCGTGACCGCGAGCCGCGGCGGAACCGTCACGTTCGTCGACAGCGAGCGCATCATCATCGACAACGCCGACGAGTACGTGCTCCGCAAGTTCGTCGGCCTGAACGAGCGCACCTGCCAGAACCAGAAGCCGGTCGTCAAGCTCGGCGAGAAGGTCAAGGCGGGACAGATCCTCGCCGACGGCGCGAGCACCCGCATGGGCGAGCTCTCGATCGGCAAGAACGTGCTCGTCGCGTTCAACACCTTCGACGGCTACAACTTCGAGGACGCCATCGTCATCAACCAGCGTCTGCTCAAGGACGACACCTTCACCTCGATCCACATCGAGAGCTTCGAGGTCGAGATCCGCGAGACGAAGCTGGGCCGCGAGGAGTTCACCCGCGACATCCCCAACGTCAGCGACCGCATGCTGCGGAACCTCGACGAGAACGGCATCATCGCGATCGGCGCGCGCGTCGGCCCCGGCGACATCCTCGTCGGCAAGGTCTCGCCCAAGTCGAAGAGCGAGCTGTCGCCTGAGGAGAAGCTGCTCCACGCCATCTTCGGCCGCGCGGGCGAGGACGTGAAGAACGACTCGCTCGAGGTTCCCGCCGGAACCGAGGGCGTCGTGATCGGCGCCAAGCGCTTCAGCCGCCGCATGCACCTCAGCGACGAGCAGAAGAAGCAGCTCAAGAAGGACATGGCCGACTACGAGGCCATGATGGATGGCAAGCGCATCGACCTCTTCAAGAAGATGGTCGCCGAGATCAACCGCATCCTCGGCACCGAGATGGTCGATCCCTCGACCCGCCAGAAGGTCGGCGCGAGCGACATCCCCGAGGTCATCATCGAGCAGATCGACAACTTCAGCGAGAAGTGGATGAAGGGCTCCGCCGAGGCGCGCGAGCAGGCAAAGGTCGTGCACGGCCAGTTCTGGCCGCGCATCCAGGCGACCAACGCCGAGAAGGCGCGCAAGCTCGACCACATGAAGCGCGGCGACGAGCTCGCTTCGGGCGTGCTCGAGATGGTGAAGGTCTACCTCGCCACGAAGCGCCAGCTCTCGGTCGGCGACAAGATGGCAGGCCGCCACGGCAACAAGGGCGTCATCGCCCGCATCGTGCCCGAGGAAGACATGCCGTTCATGGAGGACGGCACCCCTGTCGACGTGCTGCTCAACCCGCTGGGCGTGCCCAGCCGCATGAACGTCGGCCAGATCCTCGAGGTGCACCTCGGCTGGGCTGCGCAGGTGCTCGGCTTCCAGGCGGTCACGCCCGTGTTCGACGGCGCTCACGAGAGCGAGATCTTCGGCACGATCGAGGAGGCCAACAAGCACGTCGCCAAGCGCCTCTCCGACTTCGAGGCTTCGGGCAAGGATCCGGGTCATCCGCGCGAGCTCCTGGCGCGCATGCCCGCCAACTGCAAGATCCAGCTGTACGACGGCCGCACGGGCGAGCCGTTCCACCAGCGCACCACCGTCGGCTTCATGTACATCCTGAAGCTGCACCACCTCGTCGACGACAAGATCCACGCCCGCTCGACCGGTCCGTACAGCCTCATCACCCAGCAGCCGCTCGGTGGCAAGGCGCGCACGGGCGGCCAGCGCTTCGGCGAGATGGAAGTGTGGGCCCTCGAGGCCTACGGCGCCGCGTTCGTGCTGCAGGAACTCCTCACCGTCAAGAGCGACGACGTCGAGGGCCGCACGAAGATCTACGACTCGATGGTCAAGGGCACGAACACCCTGCAGGCGGGCATGCCCGTCGTGTTCGACGTCCTCTGCCATGAGATCAAGGGTCTCGGCATGAACATCCAGCTCGAGAAGGAAACGACCGAGTCGAACACCCTGCTGTAACGGGTCCCGCGCCCGTCCCTGCAACGAGTCCCGTTCGGTCCACTGACAGAAATCCCCCCGCTGACGCGGGTTCATTTGGAAGGCAACTGCGATGTCCGAGAGCGTCTACGACCGCGTGAACGACTACGGCTCCGTCAAGATCACCCTTGCGAGCCCGAACGACATCCGAAGCTGGAGCTTCGGCGAGGTCAAGAAGCCTGAGACCATCAACTACCGCACCTACCGTCCCGAGCGCGACGGTCTGTTCTGCGAGCGCATCTTCGGCCCTGAGAAGGACTACGAGTGCGCGTGCGGCAAGTACAAGGGCACGAAGTACAAGGGCATCATCTGCGACCGCTGCGGCGTCAAGGTCACGCACAGCCGCGTGCGCCGCAAGCGCATGGGCCACATCAACCTGGCCGCGCCGATCGTGCACATCTGGTTCTTCAAGGCCATGCCTTCGCGCCTCGGCAACCTGCTGGCGATGAAGACGTCGGACCTCGAGAAGATCATCTACTTCCAGGACTACGTCGTCACCGACCCGGGCCAGACCGAGCTCGAGCACAAGCAGGTCCTGACCGAGGACGAGTACCGCCAGGCCGTCGACAAGTACGGCACCGCGACCTTCACCGCGATGATGGGCGCCGAGGCGATCCGCGAGCTCCTGCAGCAGCTCGACCTCGAGAGCCTCGCGAAGGAGATCCGCGAGGACCTCGGCAACACGAAGTCGAAGCAGCGCCAGAAGGACCTCTCCAAGCGCCTCAAGATCGTCGAGCAGATCAAGGGCTCGCAGAACGAGCCGAAGTGGATGGTCCTCGACGTGATCCCCGTGATCCCGCCGGACCTGCGCCCGCTCGTGCTCCTCGAGAGCGGCAACTTCGCGACCAGCGATCTCAACGATCTCTACCGTCGCATCATCAACCGCAACAACCGCCTCAAGAAGCTCATGGACCTCAATGCGCCCGAGGTCATCGTGCGCAACGAGAAGCGCATGCTGCAGCAGGCGGTCGACGCGTTGTTTGACAACGGCCGCTGCCGCCGCCCGGTGCTCGGCTCGTCGAACCGCCCGCTCAAGTCGATCACCGACATGATCAAGGGCAAGCAGGGCCGCTTCCGCGAGAACCTGCTCGGCAAGCGCGTCGACTACTCGGCGCGTTCGGTCATCGTCGTCGGTCCCGAGCTCAAGATCTGGCAGTGCGGCCTTCCCAAGAAGATCGCGCTCGAGCTGTTCCAGCCGTTCATCATCCGCAAGCTCAAGGAGCACGGCCTCGCCGACACGATCAAGAGCGCCAAGCGCATGCTCGAGCGCCGCGACCCCGAGGTGTGGGACATCCTCGAGCAGGTGATCAAGAATCACCCGGTCATGCTCAACCGCGCGCCGACGCTCCACCGCATGGGTATCCAGGCGTTCGAGCCGGTGCTCGTCGAGGGCAACGCGATCAAGATCCACCCGCTCGTCTGCACGGGCTACAACGCCGACTTCGACGGCGACCAGATGGCAGTCCACCTGCCGCTGTCGGTCGAGGCGCAGACCGAGACGCACGTGCTGATGATGTCGACGCACAACATCTTCAGCCCCGCGAACGGCAACCCGATCGTCAGCCCGTCGCAGGACATCGTCATGGGCGTGTACTTCCTCACCACTGGTCACGGCGACGCGACCAAGGCGGTGCGGAAGTTCAAGGACATGGAGGAGGCCCTCCTCTGCTTCCAGCTCCCCCACAGCGATCCGCGCAAGATCTCGTTCCATGACCCGATCGAGGTCCGTCTCGCGCGCTTCAGCGAGGTCGTGAGCGACCAGAAGAAGGCCGCGGAGCCGATGCCGGCCAACCGCCGCATCGTCACCACCCTCGGGCGCCTGATCTTCAGCGAGATCCTGCCCGACGGCATGCCCTACTACAACTGCGCCCTCGGCAAGAAGGGCGCGGCGCGCGTGATCGACGACACCTTCGCACGCAAGGGCAAGTCGTTCACCATCGACCTGCTCGACGCGATGAAGCAGATCGGCTTCCGCTACTCGACGGTGTCGGGCCTTTCGTTCGCCATCACCGACCTCCGCATTCCCGCGGAGAAGAAGGCGCTCCTCGACGCGACGCAGAAGAAGGTCGACCGCGTGGAGAAGGCCTACCAGGCCGGTGCGATCACCGAGCGCGAGCGCCACAACCAGCTCCTCGACCTCTGGCAGCAGTGCCGCGCCGAGGTGACCGCGAAGCTCGTCGACGCCCTCAAGAAGGACCGTCGCGATGCCAACGGCGCCGAGGTTTCGATCGAGAAGGCGGAGGGAACCAAGTACCTCAACCCCGTGTACCTGTTCTCCGACTCGGGCGCCCGCGGTAACGTCAGCCAGATGCAGCAGCTCGCCGGCATGCGTGGCCTCATGGCCAAGCCGAGCGGCGAGATCATCGAGACGCCGATCCGCGCGAACTTCCGCGAGGGTCTGTCGATGCTCGAGTACTTCTCCTCGACGCACGGCGCCCGCAAGGGTCTCGCCGACACCGCGCTCAAGACGGCCGACTCGGGTTACCTCACGCGCAAGCTCTGCGACGTGGCGCAGTCGGTGGTCGTCCTCGAGGACGACTGCGGCGTGCTCACGGGCATCCCCAAGAAGGCGATCTACAAGGGCGAGGAAGTCGATGTCCCGCTGCGCGACGTGGTCCGTGGCCGCACGAGCGTCGAGACGATCATCAACCCGATCACCGACGAGGTCATCGTCAAGCGCAACGAGGTCATCACCGACCCGATCGCAGCCAAGATCGAGGCGCTTGGCCTGACGAGCGTGTACGTGCGCTCGCCGCTCACCTGCTCCACCGCACGCGGCGTGTGCGCCAAGTGCTATGGCCAGGACATGTCGACGGGCAAGCCCGTCGAGATCGGCATGGCCGTCGGCATCATCGCGGCGCAGTCGATCGGCGAGCCGGGCACCCAGCTCACGATGCGTACGTTCCACACGGGCGGCATCGCGGCGCGCGGCATTCTCGACAACACCTTCAAGAGCGCGATGGGCGGCACCGTCGTCCTGCGCGACTGCATGGAGGTCGAGGTCAAGAACGACGACGGCACCAAGACGATCGTCGCCCTCAAGCGCAACGGCGAGATCATCGTCAACGACGCGCAGGGCCGCGAGCTCGAGAAGTTCAAGGTCCCCTACGGCGCGCAGCTGTTCGCGCGCACCGGCGATGTCGTCAAGAAGGGCGCCGTGCTCTGCGAGTGGCAGCCGCACGCGACCCCGATCCTTGCCGAGAAGTCGGGTACGGTCCGCTTCAAGGACCTCGTCGAGGACGTCACGTTCCGCATGGACACCAAGAAGGGTGCCGGCGAGACGGCCGAGATGATCGTGATCGAGCACACGGGCGAGAAGCACCCGCAGATCACCATCGAGGACGAGGCTGGCAACATCCTCGACTTCCACCACCTGCCGGCCAAGGCACGCATCGAGGTCAAGGACGGTCAGAAGATCGCCCAGGGCCAGATGCTCGCCCGCCAGCCGAAGGAAGCCGCGCGTTCCGCCGACATCGTCGGTGGTCTCCCCCGCGTCACCGAGATCTTCGAGGCGCGCATTCCGAAGGACCCCTCGGTCATGGCCGAGATCTCGGGTCGCGTCGAGCTCCACAGCGACAAGCGCAAGGGCAAGATGACCATCCGCGTCATCAGCGACGCCGGTCTCGAGCACGATCACCACGTGCCGCAGGGCAAGGCGCTGCTCGTCCACACGGGCGACCGCGTCGACGCGGGCGATCCGCTCACCGAAGGCCCGATGATTCCGGCCGACATCCTGCGCATCAAGGGTGAGGACGCCCTCTACGTGTACATGCTGGACGAGGTCCAGAACGTGTACCGCGCGCAGGGCGTGCCGATCTCCGACAAGCACATCGAGGTCATCCTCCGCCAGATGCTGTCGAAGGTGCGCGTCTCGAGCCCGGGCGACTCGGACCTCCTCCCGAACGACGTGAAGGACAAGTTCGAGTTCCGCCAGGTGAACGACGACCTGTCGCGCAAGGTGCGCATCGACGACGCGGGCGGAACCAGCCTGCCCGTCGGCGCGCTCGTCGACAAGGACGAGGTGCGCGAGGCGAACGCCCTCGCTGAGTCCGAAGGCAAGTCGCCGTGCAAGACCAAGAAGCCCAAGCCCGCGACCGCCAAGACGCTGCTCCTCGGCATCACCAAGGCGTCGCTCCAGGCCGAGAGCTTCCTCTCGGGCGCGAGCTTCCAGGAGACCACCAAGGTGCTCACCGAGGCTGCGCTCAAGGGCGCGGTCGACGGGCTCCTCGGCCTCAAGGAGAACGTGCTGCTCGGTCACCTCATCCCCGCGGGCACCGGCTTCGAGGCCTACTCGAAGGCCAAGGTCAAGAAGCTCGTCGACGTGCCTGAGTACGACGACGAGGCCGCCGCTGCGATGTACGACGAGGCCTCGCGCGAGGCCGAGGCGCTCGGCGCCGAGCGTCTGGGTGGCGCGGTGACCACGGTCAAGGACCGTCTTGCGAGTGCCATCGCGGCGGGCCAGGACGGCGTCACCGGTGGCGACACCGGCAACTGAGCCGAGCGGCGGTCGAGCAGATCGGCCAGTCTCATGAGTTCCACAGGGCGCGGCGCATGCCGCGCCCTGTTTCTTGACGGCGGTGCGTGACGCCGCACGTGGGATACGCTGCGCGCATGACCGATGTGGCAGACATCGCCGTGTGGCGAAAGGCCGCGCAGCATCCCGAGGCGATCGCCTTCTTCATCGAGGCGCGCGCGAGGATCGGCGACGCGGTGCGGCGTCGACGCCCCCTCTGCCTCGCCTCGGGCGCCTGCTGCCGCTTCGAGGAGTACGGTCACCGCATGTACCTGTCGGGGCTCGAGGCCGCGTTCGTGGTGGGCCGCATCGACGCCGCGCGCGCCGAACGCGCTGCGAATCCCCTGCGCATCCTCGAGGTCGACGACGCCCGATCGCGCGGTGACTGCCCCTATCTCCGCGCCGGCCTCTGCGGCGAACACGAGGAGCGTCCGCTCGGCTGCCGCATCTTCTTCTGCGACAAGGGCGCCGACGGTCGCGGCGCAGACTGGCAGAGCGAGCTCTACGAGGCAACGCACCGCGACACGCTCGCGCTGCACGAGCGGCTCGGCGTGCCGTACCGCTACATCGAGTGGCGCGAGGCGCTGGCGTTGCTGGCGCGGTGATGCGGGGGACGGCGGCGCCATCTCGCAAAAACTTCGAACTGCATCGTGGGTACACAGGAACTGGCGTATATACTTACGTATAGACATCCGCGCACCAGGGAGACGCACCGTGCACGCAACCCGAATCTTCATGAACGGATCCAGCCAGGCGGTCCGGCTCCCCGCCGAGTACCGATTCGAGAAGCCCGATGTCTGCATCGCGCGCATCGGATCCATGGTGGTGATCTATCCAAGGGACGAGGCGTGGAACCTCTTCGAGTCGGCGATCGGGTCCGTCAGCGACGACTTCACGCGTCTCGACCAGGGAAAGTCCGAGCGCGATCTGGCGGCGCTTGATCCGACGCCGGCGCCCGTGCGGACGAGGGTGTATCGGAAGAACGGTTCAGGCGAGGTTGCCGCGAAGCCCGCCGCGAAGCGTCAGCGCAAGCGCGCGTAGCCGACTTGGGCAGGAAATGGCGTCAAGGTCGAGCGTCTCAATGAGGGGGGTGGAACTGCGATGCGATATCTGCTTGATACAGACTGCTGCGTCGAACTTCTTCGCGGCAGGGCTCCACGTGCCGTGGCAAGGCTCTCGGAGGTCGGGCTCGACCGCGCGTACATCTCGACCATCACCGTCGGTGAGCTACTGGCGGGTGCGGCCCGCTCATCCGACGCGTCCGCGAACACCGCCCGAGTCGTTCAATTCTGCAGCAGCCTCCAGATTGCACTGTTCGATGACCGTGCCGCAGCGTCGTACGCCGTGGCGCGCGCGAGACTGGCGGCAAAGGGAAGGCCCATCGGTCCACTCGACACCCTGATCGCCGGTCATGCCATGGCGCTCGACGCCACGCTGGTCACCGGAAACACCCGGGAGTTCGGCAGGGTCGAGGGACTCGCGATCGAGAACTGGATCACGAACAAGCCCTGAGCTCACTGCGGGCACGGTCCCCACGCGTTCAGCACCGCCGCGAGGTCGGCACCGTTGACGATGCCGTCGCCGTTGATGTCGACCCCGGGGAACTGCGAGCCGTCGGTGCCCCAGAAGTTGAGGACGATGGCCATGTCGGCGGCGTTGACCGTTCGGTCCGAAACGAGGTCGGCTGCGCATGGCATGACGCAAGGACTGGAGGAAAAGTCGTTTCCGCCACCATCCGTCCATGCGCCGGTGATCGGCGATGACCCAGACTCACAGAACACGCTACCCGCCACCACAAGTTGTCCTGAGTCCAC
>JBIIRG010000082.1:0-11863 GCA_044341665.1 Phycisphaerales bacterium
CGGCGTCTCGACGGTCGAGAAGATGCACGCCGCGGGCGGCGGCTGCATCGCGGTCGGCGTCGGGCGCGTGATCCTCGTCGACCGGCCTGCGGTGCTCGCGGCGGCCGATCGGATGGGTATCGCGATCGTCGGCGTGCGCCACGCGTAAAAACCCCGAAAAACAAGCCGTTTGCCGCGCGCCCAAACCGCCTCGTCCACGGGCGGCGCACCACCCGTTCGGCTATACTCGCGCCTCCCCCCGAAAGGTGCGTTTTCGATGGCCGACGGCATCAATCCCAGCGATCCGACCCCGAACCCCGGCGAGGCCCAGCAGCCCGTCCACGACCGGGTCATCGACCTCGACATCGACCGCGAGCTCCACGAGTCGTACCTCACGTACGCGATGAGCACGATCATGGATCGTGCGCTCCCCGATGTGCGCGACGGACTCAAGCCCTCGCAGCGGCGCATCCTGGTGGCGATGCACGACCTCAAGCTCTCGCCCGGCCGCAAGCAGATCAAGTGCGCCAAGATCTGCGGCGACACGAGCGGCAACTACCACCCGCACGGCGAGAGCGTGATCTACCCGACGCTCGTGAACATGGGCCAGGACTGGAAGGCCCGCTACATGTTCGTCGACAAGCAGGGCAACTTCGGCTCGATCGAGGGCGACCCGCCGGCAGCGATGCGCTACACCGAGGCGCGCATGACCCACGCCGCGATGGCGATGATGGAGGACCTCGACAAGGAGACCGTCGACTTCAAGCCGAACTACGACGAGCGCCTCATGGAGCCGTGCGTGCTCCCGGGCAAGTTCCCGAACCTGCTGGTGAACGGCTCCTCGGGCATCGCGGTCGGCATGTCGAGCACGATGCCGCCCCACAACGTGCGCGAGATCTGCGCCGCGATCGTGGCCACCATCGACGATCCGCTCATCGGCGTCGAGCGGCTCATGGAGATCGTGCCGGGGCCCGACTTCCCCACCGGCGGCATCATCATGGGCCGCCGCGGCATCATGGAGGCGTACGCGGCGGGCCGCGGGCGCATCGTGGTGCGCGGCAAGGTGCGGCACGAGAAGGTCAACGGCCGCGACGCGATCATCATCGACGAGATCCCCTACCAGGTCTCGCAGTCGGCGCTCATCGAGAAGATCGTCGAGGCCTCGAAGGAAGACCGCATCGCCGACATCTCCGACGTGCGCAACCACTCGGGCCGCGACGCGCGCACCCGTATCCAGGTCATCCTCAAGAAGGGCGCCGACCCTGCGATCGTCGAGAAGCAGCTCTACGAGTTCACGCCGCTGCAGACCTCGTACTCGATCCAGAACATCGCGCTCGTCAACCACCAGCCGCGCACGCTGTCGCTGCGGCAGTTGATCCAGTGCTACATCGACCACCGCTGCGACGTGATCCGCCGCCGCTGCGAGTTCGAGCTCCGCCATGCGCGCCAGGCCGCCCACAAGCTCGAGGGCCTCATCTACGCGGTGTGCGACATCGACGAGGTGATCCGCCTCATCCGCACCAGCCGCACCCGCGAGGAGGCGATCACGCGGCTCATGGAGCGCGCCTTCCGCATCCCGCCGGCCTACCCGCGCATCGACATCGTTCCCGAGCGGTTGGTGGCGCGCGCCGAGCAGCTGTTCGCCGACGGCCAGGGCGGCGTGCACCTCACGCGCGTGCAGGCCGAGGCGATCGGCGCCCTTCGCCTTATCCAGCTCGTCGGGCTCGAGATCGAGAAGCTCGCGGGAGAGCTCAAGGAGCTGCTCGCCAAGATCGACGAGCTCGAGACGATCCTCGCCGACCCCGCGCGCATCCTCGCGATCGTGCGCGCCGACACCATCGCGCTCGCCGAGCGCTTTGGCGATGCACGCCTGACCACGATCGAGGGCAACGAGGCCGAGGACTTCGAGCTCGGCGAGCTCGTGCCCGAGCACGTGTGCGTCGTGACCGTCAGCCACGCAGGCTACGTGAAGCGGCTCCCGCTCGACACCTACCGCACGCAGGGCCGCGGCGGCAAGGGCATCAAGGGCGCCGAGCAGCGCGACGACGACTACACCGAGCACGTGATGGTGTGCGGCTCGCACGACGACCTCCTCTGCTTCACCGACACGGGCCGCGTGTTCCGCATCAAGGTCTGGCAGATCCCCGAGATGGCGCGCACCGCCAAGGGCCGCGCGATCGTCAACCTGCTCGAGCTCCGCGAGGGCGAGAAGGTCAAGACCTTCCTTCCGATCGAGGACTTCGAGAAGAAGGAGGACTACCTCGTCTTCGCGACGCAGAAGGGCCGCGTGAAGCGCACGAGCCTGAAGGACTACCGCAACGTGAACCGCGGCGGCATCATCGCCATCGCGCTCAACGACGGCGACAACCTCGTGGGCGTCGTCTCCACCGCCGGCAACGACCACGTGCTGCTCGCGACGAAGGAGGGCATGGCCATCCGCTTCGACGAGGACGACGCGCGCGTGATGGGCCGCGACACCGCGGGCGTGAAGGGCATCGAGCTTGCCGACAGCGACGCCGTCGTCGGCATCGTGCGATGCGACGACACGCGCGCGCTGCTCACGGTGACGAGCAACGGCTTCGGCAAGCGCACCGCGTTCGGCGAGTACCTCGTGCAGAGCGAGGACGGCTCGACGCGCGCCCAGTCGCGCGGAGGCAAGGGACGCATCGACATCCAGACGACCGACAAGAACGGGGTCGTGGTGGCGGTGCTGCCGATCGCGTCGTCGGACTCGGTGGTGGTGGTGTCGTCGAGCGGCATGCTGGTGCGAACGCCGGCGGCGGAGATCCGCGAGATCGGCCGCAACACGCAGGGCGTGCGCGTCGTGCGGCTCAAGGATGGCGACGCGGTGGTGGGCGTGGCGAGCGCACCGATGGAAGACGACGTGGCGCCCGACGCCGGGTTCGGGGGCGAGCCGGGATCCGGCACCGCTCCTTCCGAGAGGGGATCCTGACGCGTGTTCCGCCTGCGGCGCACCACGCACGAACCGCGCATCGAGCTCGCGCCGCTCATCGACGTGATGCTCTTTCTCCTCACGTTCTTCATCTACCAGGTGATGGTCACCGAGCGCGTCGACCTGGTGCCCATGGAACTGCGCACCTACCGCTCGGGCACCGCCGCCAAGCCGGCGGCGGCGGCCACGATCTCCATCGACCTCGACGGCATCCTCTACCTCGACCGTGTCCCGGTTGCGCTCGACGAGCTCGTCTCTCGCCTCGAGCCGATGCGCGAGACGGCACCCGACCTCGTCGTATACCTCGCGCTCGCCGACGGCTCGTCCAAGATCGACCGCTCGAGCCTGTTGCTCGAGATCTGGGATCGCCTTCAGCCCGCGAAGTTCAACGTGAGCATCGTGGGGCGGCGCAACTCGGGTCCTGAGATCAGGACCGCTCCATCGCCATCCGAGGCCCCTGCGGCACCCGCGCCCAGCCCCGCCCCGCCGCCGTCCCCGTCCCCCGCCCTACCCTGAGCGTGACCGCACGCATGCTCCTCTGGATCCACCGACATCTTCCGATCCTGCTCGCGGCGCTCATGTCGCTGCTGGTGCACGCGTTGGTGCTGTTTCCCGCCATCGACGTGCTCCTGTCGGGACCGCGTGACGGCACGCTCGACCGCGCGTCGCTCGGACGGGCGAACCCGGGACTCAGCGGCGTGACCCGCGATTCGGAGGCCGACCGCAAGCGCGAGAAGCAGAGCGACCGCGAGCGGCAGATGCAGCGCAAGCTCAACATCCGCCGCATCCAGCAGGAGGATCGCCAGCGCCCCGAGGATGAGAAGCCGCCCGAGAAGCCCGAGACCCCTCCCGAGCTCGCCGAAGAGGAGAAGCTCGAGCTCGGCATCGACGAGTCGGATGCGACCACGATGAACTGGATCGGCTACGCCGAGTACGAGAAGCACCTCGCGGCGCTCTCCGAGGTCGAGCAGGCGGCGCTGCGCGTCCAGGCGTCGAGCGGCTCCGGCGGAACCGAGTCGCCGACCCTCCCGCCCGCGCCGCCGTCTGTGTCGGTGGCGATGTCGCCGAATCCGAGCGAAGACGGCAAGCCCGCCGCCGGTGGCGAGGGCGAGCTCGAGCCCGACACCACGCTCGCAGCCGACCGTTCGACCACGCCGAGCACGCCGAGCCCCGCCACCGCCCGCACCGAGAACACCGAGCCCGACGCCGAGCTCGGCACCGACCGCGAGCGGGCACGCCCCGTGCCGCCCTCGCAGCCGAGCAGCGAGCCGTCGACCACGCCCGCCCCCGATGGGCGCCCCACCGAGGTGTTGCCCGAGGAGCGATCCACACCCGTCGGTCCGACCGAGGTGGATCCGGACGCACCGATCGACTCGGCCTCGGGCAGCCCCGACACCGTGATCCCGAGTTCGATCGCGCGCGCCGAGACAAGCGTGCCGACGATTCCCGATGCGCTCGTCCGGCCCGACGAGACGCCCGATCCCTCGCGGACCGACCCTGAGAAGTTCCTCAATCCGAGCGAGTCGGGCGCCTCCGAGGTCCTCCCGCCTCGCGAGAACTCCGACGCCGAGTCGACCTCGCCGATACCGCCCACCGAGGCGCAGCGCGAGGAACGCGATCCGTCGGTCCCGCGCGACGTGCCCGAGCAGCGCTCGGGCGAGGAGAACCGCGCGCGCGGCGAGAACGATGAGCGCGGCGCCCAGGAGAACGACCGCGGCGTCGGCATGAAGGGACCGCAGGTGGTGGAGGGCACGACCGCCCCGCCGTCGGCGCCATCGCCCGCTGGTTCGCCCGGCGACACGCGCTCCGACCAGGGCACGCTCTCGACCCGCGAGAGCGACGCCAGCGCCATCATCGACGTCCCCATGTCGGACTGGCGCAACGGAAAGCCCCTCGCGCGCCAGGGCATCATGCTGCAGACCTTCCGGCCGCGCTTCAACGCGCTCAACATCATCGACGGGCTGCGCATGAATCCGATCGTCGAGCTCGTCGTGGGCCGCGACGGCGTGCCGCAGCACGTGGTGATCGCGCGCAGCAGCGGCAACCCCGGCGTCAACGAGGCCATCCGCAGCTCGCTCTACAAGTGGCGCGCCAGCGGCAAGAAGATCTCCGACCTGAAGCCGGGACAGACGGTCACGATCCGCATCAAGCTGATCATGCTCGCCGACTGACGCGGCGGCCTACGCCAGCCGCTCGCGCCACGCCTGGATGCGGTGATAGTCGGTGAGGTCGTACTGGAGCGGAGTCACGGTCACGAAGCGCTCGTTGAGCGCCTCGACGTCGGTGCCCTCGCGGGTGTGGAAGAACTCCATGCCGTTGCCGCTCGGCCAGTAGTACGGGCGGCCATCCGGCGACACGCGGCGCTCGTAGTTGTCGATGCCCGCGGAGGTGTTCATGGTCACGACCTTGAGGCGCGGCATCGGTGCGTCGGCCGTGTGGGTGCGCGGCACGTTGATGTTGATGACCGTGTGCGGGTCGATGCGGTGGCGGAGCACCTGGTCGATGGCGTGGCGCGCGATCTCGGCGGCACGGCGCCAGTGCGGCGCGCCCCCGCCCATGTGCAGGCTCACGGCGATGGCCGGCACGCCGAGAAACGCGCTCTCGACCGCCGCGCCCACCGTGCCCGAGTAGATGACGTTGATGCCCACGTTGGCACCCGAGTTCATGCCCGAGATCACGACGTCGGGCAGCTGTCCGTCGCCGAAGAGGTCGGGCCAGATGCGGCGCAGTCCGAGCTTGACGCAGTCGGCGGGACGGCCCTCGACCGCGTAGCCGCGCATGTGCGCGTTGGGCGACACCTCCTCCACCAGGAGCGGCGTATGGAAGGTGATGCCGTGGCTCGTGGCGCTCTGGACGTCGGCGGGCGCGATGGTGACCACGTGCCCCATGTCGCGGATGGCGCCGTGGAGCGCCTCGATGCCGGGTGCGTGGATGCCGTCGTCGTTGGTGAGCAGGATGCGCATGGGCGGCGCAGCGTAGCGACTCGCCGCCAAGCCGCGCGGTACGATGCGCGCCCGCACCGCGGCCCGAACCACGTGGACACGATCGGCATCATCCTCGGCACCGTCAGCGCTCTGGCCACGGTCATCTCGCTCGTGGTGATCGTGCGCATCTGGCAGGCGCAGCGGAGCATCCCGCGCGTGCGCGACGGCGACGCGCTGCCGCCGGCGCCTGGCCTCCTGTCGATCGTGATCCCCGCGCACAACGAGGCCCGCGTGATCGAGGCGAGCGTGCGCGGCCTGCGCGCGCAGACGCGGCGCAACTTCGAGGTCATCTATGTGCTCGACCGCTGCACCGACCGCACGCGCGAGCTCCTCGAGTCGGCGGCCGAGGGCGACCCGCGCATCCGGGTGATCGAGAACTCGTCGTGCCCGCCCGACTGGGCCGGCAAGTGCAACGCCTGCCGCGTGGGCGCCGAGCGCGCCGACGGCGAGTGGATCCTCTTCACCGACGCCGACTGCCGCTTCGACCCCGAGATGATCGACGCCATGCTCTCGATCGCGCAGGCGCGCGGCACGGCGCTCCTCTCGGCGATCGGGCGGCTCACGTTCCAGCACTGGTTCGAGCAGGTGCTGCAGCCGGTGGCGTCGACGATCCTCATCCGCATCTTCCCGATCGACAAGGCGAACCGCGACGAGAAGCGCTGGCCCTTTGCGAACGGCCAGTTCCTGCTCTTCCGCCGCGCCGACTACGTGTCGTTCGGCGGGCACGAGGCCGTCAAGGACGCGCTCCTCGAGGACCTCGCCTTCGCGTGGCGCATGAACGCGAAGGGGTACCGGCTCGGCGTGGTCGATGCGACGCGCCGCATGGAGGTCGCGATGTACGACTCGGTGCGCGCGATGCGCTCGGGCTGGACGCGCATCTTCATCGAGAGCTGCGGCAGGCGCCCTTCGCGGCTGCGCGTCGCGGCGCTCGAGGTGTTCGTGCTGTCGGTGCTCTTCCCCCTCGGCTCGCTGGCGGCGTTCGCGCTCGGCACCGTCGGCGTGACCCGCGGCGACCCGCACTCGGCCGCGCTCGCCATGCTCGGCGGCGCAGGGTTCGTCTCGATCTTCGCGGCGGTCGGTCTCATCCACCAGCGCCAGCGTGCGCCGCTCGTGGGCATCTTCGCGCATCCCGCGGCAGCGGCCTACGTCGCGTGGTGGCTCTTCGACGGCGCGCGCATGCTGCTGCGACGAGTTCCCATCCGCTGGGGCGGCAAGGAGTACGTGCTCGAGCCGAACCTCCGCAGCCGCGGAATCCTGCCGCGCGGCTTCCTGCCCGGCAAGTAGCCGCCCGCAACGCGCGCCCCTGCTACGCTTCGACCCGTCCCGATGTACGCGTCGCAACTCTCCTCCCGCTACCTGACCTCGCGCATCATCCCGTTCATTGCGGTGGCGGCGGTGGCGCTCTGCGTGGCGCTCGTCATCATCGTCGTGAGCGTGATGAGCGGCTTCCTCGAGATGGTCAAGGTCTCGGGCAAGGCGCTCACGGGCGATGTGGTGGTGAGCCGGCCGATCACGGGCATCCCGTCGTACCAGGAGCTCATCAAGGAGATCGAGGCGCTGCCGGAGGCCGCCGCGGCGTCTCCGATCATCGAGACCTTCGGCCTTCTCCGCATGCCGTACGGGAGCGGCGACGGCGGCAAGCAGGTGGAGATGGTCGAGGTCTGGGGCATCGAGCCCGAGTCGCTCGACCGCGTGCTTGGCTACCGCAGCAAGCTCTATTGGCGCGCACCCGCGGAGGCCGAGCTCGAGTCCATCTCCGAGACCGACCCGCGACGCGACCCGTTCTACGACCGCGAGGCGGATGGCATGGCGCTCCGGTCGAAGGATGGCACCGACGGCCTCGTGCTCGGCATCGAGATCTCGCCCTTCAACCGCAGGCAGCGCGACGGCAGCTACCGCACCGTCGACCCCCGCTCCGGCGGGCAGAGCGCCGGGTACTTCATGCCCAACACCGAGGACGTGCTCCTCACGCTCGTGCCCGTCTCGGACAGCGGATCGCTGTCCGGCGAGAAGAAGCGGCGCTTCTCGATCGTGAACGAGGTGCAGAGCGGACTCTACGCGGTCGACGAGAGCCGCGTGTTCATGCCGCTGGCGGCGGCGCAGGAGATGCTGCTGCTCGACGCGCGGCCACTCGTGTCGCGCAGCGAGTTCGACGAGGACGGACGCCCGAAGGAAATCGGCATGAGCCCTGCGCGCGCGACCACGATCGCCGTGCGCGCGAAGGACGGCGTCGATCCCGACGTCCTGCGCGACGCGGTCGAGCAGGCGTACGTGCGCTTCTACCAGCGGCTTTCGGCCGATCCCGCGCAGACGGTCGACCCGCCGTTTCCCGACAGCGTGGACATCTCCACCTGGGAGCAGCGCCTGGCGAACTTCATCGGCCCGGTCGAGAAGGAGCGCGAGCTCATGCGCACGCTCTTCTCGATCGTGTACATCGTGTGCGCAGGGCTCGTGCTGGCGATCTTCTGGTCGATCGTGCAGGAGAAGACGCGCGACATCGGCATCCTTCGCGCCGTGGGCGCGTCGCGTACGGGCGTGCTGTGGATCTTCCTGCAGTACGGGCTGCTGATCGGCGCGGTGGGATCGGTCGCGGGCGCGAACCTCGCGTGGCTCGTGGTCGACAACATCAACGCGATCCACGACCTGCTCGGCACGCCGGCGCCCGTGTGGCTCAAGGTGCTGGCGTGGGTGGGCGTCGCGGGCGCCCTGCTGCTTGCGATCCGCGGCATGCTGCGGGCCTCGGCGCTGCAGGCGGTGTCGTGGACCTTCGTCACGCTCGGACTGACCGCCGTGTCCGTCGTGCTGCTCCAGCACCAGGGCTTCCTGGTGTGGGATCCGAGCGTCTACTACTTCAGCCGCATCCCGAGCTCGCTCGACAAGGGCACCGTGATCTCGACCATGATCGGCGGCGTGGTGTTCAGCGTGATCGGCGCGTCGATCCCAGCCGCGCGCGCCGCCGACACCGATCCCGTGAAGAGCCTGCGCTACGAGTGAGAGTGATGGCGACGCCGATGATGCTGCTTGAAGCCGAACATGTCCGCAAGACCTACCGACTGGGCCGTCACGAGGTGCCCGTGCTGCGCGACGCGTCGATGTCGGTCGCCGAGGGCGAGTGGGTGTCGATCGTCGGCAGCTCGGGCAGCGGCAAGAGCACCCTGCTCCACCTTCTCGGCGGGCTTGACCGCCCCGACGCCGGTTCGGGCGCCATCCGCTTTGCGGGCGCCGACCTCCGCGCGTTCGGCGCGACGCGGCAGAACCGCTACCGCAACCACGACATCGGCTTCGTGTTCCAGTTCTATCACCTGCTGCCCGAGCTGACCGTGCTCGAGAACGCCATGCTCCCAGCGCTCGTGGGGGTGTGGCTGCCCGAGTGGCTGCGGCGCAAGCGCGAGCTGCGGGCGCGCGCGGCGGAGCTCCTCGAGATCTGCGGCCTCTCGCACCGCCTCGGGCATCGGCCGAGCGAGCTCTCGGGCGGCGAGCGCCAGCGCGTGGCGATCGCGCGCGCGCTGATCAACCGCCCGCGCATCCTGCTCGCCGACGAACCGACGGGAAACCTCGACGTCCACACGGGCTCGGGGATCCTCGACCTCCTTGCCGAGCGCCAGCGCGAGGGCCTGACCATGGTGATGGTCACGCACGACGCGGCGGTCGCAGCCCGCGCGCAGCGGCAGGTGCGGATCGTCGACGGCTGCGTGGTGTAGCCGCGCGTCGCACGTGTCAGTCGTTTGTCTGGAACCACTTCACGGCGCGCGCGTTGGCCTCGGCGATCGTCATGCCGAAGTGGCGCTTGAACCTGGCATCCTCGGGCTCGCTCGTGCGGGGCGCCTTCGCGTAGCGGAGCAGCCGCTCGGGCGCGATCTCGTCGATCCACCGGGCGAACATGTAGGAAAGCGACTGCGCGAGGGCGGGATCGGACTCCCAGAGTCCATCGCCGTAGCCCGCGCCGAGCACGGCGCTGAAATCGGCGCCCCGCCGCACCGCGGCGAGCCCTCGCTCGCGGAGGACCGCGTCCATCTTGGCGTCGGGCACCGCTTGGTCGGCCATGACCTTCGGGAGCGCTTCGTTGAGCCACGCCGGGGGGCGCGCGGGCGACCCGGCGAGATGCAGGATCGCGCGCGCCATGCCAAGGCTCGCGTTGTAGCGCTGCCGCAGCGGGTCGCTGTCGGGACGCACGAGCACGATCGGCCGCGGCGCTGCGGGAAGCCCCGTGGTGGGATAGATGGCGACCGCGTCGGGGTGGCGCTCGGCGTCGCCGCCGAAGGCGGTCTGCACGAGCAGCCGCCAGCGGTCGCGGTCCTGCACCACGATCACGGGAATGCGTCCCTGCGCCGACAGCGTGATCGATGCCTTCTCGAACTCGCCGCGCCATGCGGCATAGAAGCGCTCGAGCGCGACGGTCTCCTTGACGAGCGCCTTGTCGCCGCTCTCCGCCAGCAGGGCGATGTGCTGCGACTCGTGCAGCGTGGCGCTGCCTCCCGTGCGGGCGAGCAGCGCGCGCGCCTCCTCGATGCTCGCGGCGCCGACCGCGGCGAAGTCGTCGCTGTGGAGCGCAGGCCACGGCGTGGTGCCGAACACACCGGCTTCAGGCGTCAGGCGCTGCAGCCGCTCGGCGCGGGCAGCCGCTGCAGCGGACTGGCGCTTCTGCCTGAGGTCGCGCGCCTCGGCGCGGACGCGATCGAGGCGCGCGGCGTCGGCCCCCGCCTTGCGCGCCCAGTCAAGCGCCGACCGCGCCGGCGCACCCGAGTCGTCGATCGAGAGCACCACGGTCGCCGCGTCGGCGCACGCCTCGGCGTCACGGTCACCCACGATCGACTTGAGCGCGGCGAGCGCAGGCCCGGCCGCGAACGCGTCCCACGCCACGGCGCCGCAGGATCCCTCGAGACCGAGTCCATCCCAGCGCACCACCTCGCAGCGCAGCTCGCCCCGCTGGAGCAACTGCAACTTGACTTGAGCCCGAGGCTCGAGATTTCTCGATTGGATATCCGCTTGCGCGGATGGATAGGCGGCCAGAACGGCAGCGACCATCAGGAGCTTGGCGCAATTCGTCACAGTGGTTTGGGAGAATACCGTCCGATTCGCGTATGCCACGGGGGTCCCCTGCCGAAAAACCGCCTTGGTGAGAAGGCTCGGCACGGGCATGGCAATTGCCTCGCCGCGCACTGAACCACCGCACGCCCGTACGGATCTTCCCACTCGGGTGTTGCGACAGAGATAGGATGGCACGCAGTGGTGTAGCGCGTGACCGCAAGTGGACGCGTTTGACCGACCGGAAGGAACAGGAAGGAGTCCCCCATGTTCGAGCGTCTGACCGACCGAGCCCGCAAGGTGATGGCCCTGGCCAACCAGGAAGCCCAGCGACTCAATCACGAGTACATCGGCACGGAGCACATCCTGCTCGGCCTCGTGAAAGAGGGCTCGGGTGTGGGTGCCAACGTGCTCAAGAACCTCGACATCGACCTCCGCAAGGTCCGCCTCGAGGTCGAGAAGCTCGTCAAGAGCGGCCCCGAGATGGTCACCATGGGCAAGCTGCCGCAGACGCCGCGCGCCAAGAAGGTGATCGAGTACGCGATCGAGGAAGCGCGCAACCTCAACCACAACTATGTCGGCACCGAGCACCTCCTGCTCGGCCTGCTCCGCGAGCACGACGGCGTCGCCGCCCAGGTGCTCATGAACCTCGGCCTCAAGCTCGAGGAGGTCCGCGAGGAGGTCCTGAACCTGCTCGGCGCGGGCGTCGAGAGCGAGGAGGCACCGCCGCAGTCGGAGCCCCAGGAGCCGCCGCAGATGGGCGCGCCGCCGTCCGGTGCCGATGCGTCGCGCCGTGGCGCGAAGTCGAAGACCCCGGCCCTCGACAGCTTCGGTCGCGACCTGACCGAGCTCGCCCGCTCGGGTGAGCTCGACCCGGTCATCGGCCGCGTCAACGAGATCGAGCGCGTCGTGCAGATCCTCT
>JBIIRG010000284.1:0-3639 GCA_044341665.1 Phycisphaerales bacterium
CGCGATCGGCTGGCAACCGAAGTTTCAGAAAGTGGTGAAAGTTCTGCGTGCGCACAGCGGCATGATTGCGGCAGGGGATCGGGATCCCCGACCGTGACACAACGCACGGATCACAGTGCGCGACGAGTCGCCAAAGAGAACGGCCCCGACGATGTCGGGGCCGTTCGGAGAAGGCGGGTTACGTACGTCAGATCTTCAGATCAAAGCGGCTCGAGCGGATCATTCACGCCGAGCTCGATGAGATCGTGCTCCACCGCGTGCGGTGCAGTCGCGCCGAGCCCAACGGTCCAGATGCGCATCTCGATGTTGCCCGAGCTCGGGTTCAGGTACTTCGCGTAGTTGCTCGAGTTCGGGATCGAGAAGCCCTGAGGTGCCGCCGGGTAGACGACGGTCAGGAAGTTGGCGCCGATGTACTCCCAGCGGTTCGTCTCGAAGTTCTTGACGAACGCGTTGAGCATCACGAAATTGCGCGTCGAGCGCGAGAGGTAGCGCAGCGAGATGTCGAAGATCGACGTCTGCGGATTCGGGATCGGCGGGGAGACGGTCGCGAACATGTCGGTGATGTTGCCGGTCGCGAGGTAGGCCAGGCCCTCGACGATGTTGCCGGCTCGACCACGCACGCTGTTGATGCGGAAGGACTGACCGTCGGCAACGCGGATCAAGAACGACGTCCAGGCCGAGCCTGCCGGCTGCTCGCCACGGACGACGCGAACGTTCGTGGTGTTCGAATCCCAGCCCGAGCCGGTGAAGACCGCGATACCGGCGTCACGCATGCGCGGGAAACCGCCGACGGGCTTGAACTCGCCATCGCAGTCGGGGTCGCCATTGATGCAGCAGTCGGCGATCGACTGACCACACTGGACCTGCGAAACGGCAGCGTCGCACTGCGGGAAGACCTGACCCGAGATTGCACCACGAACGCCGGTCGGCGGGAGCGGATTTCCGTAGACCTGCTTGGCGAAGGCCTGCAGATTGGTCACGGCTCCGGCGATGATCGGAGAAGCCGAGCTGGTTCCGGAGAACTGCGCGGTGTAGGTGCGGAGCTGGTTGAGCTGGGTCGGATCCGAGTCGTTGGCGGGAATGTCATTCTCGCCGATGAACAGATCGCCGTAGCCCGTCGTCGCGACGTTCTCGCCCCACGCCATCACGTGGACGGTAGCGCCGTCCTCGCCGGTGTAGTTCGAGAACGGAGCGCGCATGTACGCGCCGACGCATGCGTTGTAGCCCGGGCACAAGTCGATGCCACCCTGGCCAGGCGAGACGCGGCGACCAGAGTGACCGGCACCGACGATGATGCATCCGGAGTCAGCCTCGCCAGCCTCAGGCTGAATCGGGCAATTCGAGTTGCCCGCCGAGACCGAGGTGGTGATGCCGAGGTCCGAACCAAGGGCGATGAGGGTGTAGTACTGCGCGATCGCCGGCAGCGGGCGATCCGGCGGCGAACCCCACGAGTGGTTCACGACGTCGCCTGCACGGAAGACCTCAAGGCAGCTCACGATCGCGTTCTGGGCGCGGCTTCCTTCCTCGATCGAGACGATCGGGAAGAAGTAGCCTTGGGCGTTGTAGGAGATTCCCGTGACGCCGAAGCCGTTGTTGCCCGAGACGATCTCGCCGAGAGCGGCGGTGCCGTGCTGAGGCTCGTTGTTCGCGCCCTGGATGAGGAGGATGGTTTGGCCAGGCTCCTGGATGACCTTGGGCTGCGCGAGCAGGTTTCCGTTCGCGTCCTTCGTGAACTCCTCGTGGTTGACGAACGCGGAGAACTCGATGACCGCGACGCGGATGCTCTGGCCGCGGAGGCGCGGCGCGATGCCGCCCTGGTAGGCGGTCGAGACTTCCTGCTGGAGCGTGTCGAAGCCGGCGAGATCGAGACCCTGCCCGCCGAAGATGCGCGATCCGGGGAACACAGGGACCGTCGGATCATCGGGCGTCGGATTGGCGCGGTTGTTCTGCGTGTAGAGCTGATAGTTGCCGACGAGGAACGGATTCTGAGCCGACGGCGACGGCTGGAAGGTGAAGTCGGGCGTCGGACCCGGCTGAGCGGCACCACCGCAGCTGTTCTCGAGGTTCGGGCTCAGCGCGAGATTGACGCAGTTCTGGTCCCACGAGGTGTTGCAGCACGCGGGGTCGAAATTGCACACCGCGTAGCAGCACGAGGGCTGGTTGCAGCCGCGTCCAGCGTGCGGCTCAAAGCAACCCGCCTGAAGGCCGGGGACGAAATCCGCGAAGAGCGGGTTGATGGACGGCGGGTTGTTCGGGTCGGTGAAGCAGGGGTCGTAACGGTCCTGCAGGGGCGGATTCTCGTTGTCGTAGATCGTTCCGACGCAGAGGAGGTTTGCGTAGGCAGCGCAGATCAGGTCCCAACCCTGCGGCAGATCGCCGTTGTTGCAGTAGGGAAGACGCGTCGCGACCAACTGGCAGCAGGTCGCGTCCTGGCAGCCGAAGGTCGGGTTGTCGCCACCCGGATCGGCGTTGCACTCGAAGATGCCCACGCCGTCGTCGTTGGCAACGGCGCAGTTCGCCGGGTCGGGAACATTGCATGGTCCCGGCGCATCCGGGCCGCAGCCCTGATGGAGCACGGGGATGCGCTCGATGTCGACGAACTCGATCTCAGGCAGCGCGTTGATGGCGCGGGCGATCTCGACGAGCTTCGTCGGCTCGACGTTCTCGATGATCATCATGCCCGCGAGGTCAGGCTGGGCGCGACCGCTGTGAAGGCGCGCGCGCTCCTCGAGGTTCGCGAGCTCGCCAGGCGTACGGTTGATCCACTGGCGAACCGTCAGCTTGTTGTCCGCGAGGATCTGGCTGAACGCCTCGATGCTTGCACCGTTGGTGCTGAAGGGCGCGGGCGAGTCGGTACGCGCGGCGCGCGCTCCGACATGGTCTTCGAACTTGAGCACCAGGTTGCCCGTGAACCACGCCTCGCCCGTTTCAGGATCGAAGGGGAGCACGAACGACTCCTGCTTCGGCTTGCGCACCTTGGCGCGCGGCAGCAGGCTAGTCGGCGGATTGATGCCACCGACTGGGCCCGGGATCGGGGCCGCTGCAGACGGCAGCGCGGGCGAACCGACGACAGGACCGCCGTTGGAGCGGGTGCCCGGCTGCGCGGCCAATGCTGCGTTCGCGCGTTGCGCCTCGACGGTGAAGCCCGCGAAGACGACCGCTGTCAGGACCGATGCGAGGAAAGCTCGCGACTTCATGTGGCAGAACTCCAGTGCAGACTCTGAACTTCGCACCGCGCGGACCTCGTGCATCACGTTCATGCACATCGGGCGCGGGTGCGCTGTGATCGGGCTCGACGCACCGCATGGACGCGCCATGCGGCGTTGCTGACCTGACTGACGGTCGATTCACTGGGCCGTTTGGGGACCACTGAACGGACCGACACCGCCCCACGGAACGCGTAGGACGGAACCTGAGGAATATACGCGAAGGTTGGAAGGAGATGCGCCTTGCGCTCAAAGAGACCGAAAAAACTCGGACCTATCCGAGGCGGATCCGAAGTGTCCAAATGGGACGCTCCCGCACCTCGCGACGGTGCATCGATTCTCGGCGCCATGACGCAGGCCCGCGCGAGCGTGTGTGGCCGCGGCGGATCCCTCGGAGCGAGTGCGATCAGGGAAGTCCCGCCCCGATGTCCTT
>JBIIRG010000083.1:0-11855 GCA_044341665.1 Phycisphaerales bacterium
GTTCGGACCCGGGAGCGGCAGTGCATTCAAGGCCGTCGGTGCGAACGGCACTGGCGAATCGGTTGTTCTTGACACGTGTTCGTTCACGGGGAACATCGCGGGAGACTCCGGGTCTGCCATCGAGTTCTACGAGCACGCCAAGTTCCAGCCAGGCGTGCTACGGCTCGTCAACACGCAGGTCTCCGGCAACCTTTCCGGTCAGCCGACTCCGACCGGTGCGGGCGGCCTGCGCGTGATCGGAAGCCGATCCGCATGTGTGCTCGCGGGTACGACGGTGATCTGTTCGAATCAGGCTCGCAACGCAAGCGGCCCCTACATGATCGAAGGCGCTGCTGAGGTGTGCGACTGCCAGCCAGACATCACGGGCGACGGCGCGGTCAATGGCGCTGACCTCGGCATCGTGCTCAGTTCCTGGGGTATCGCGGATAGCCTCGGAACCGGCGACGTGAGCCGCGATGGCGTGGTGGACGGCGAGGACCTGGCGCTCGTCCTCTCGAACTGGGGAGCCTGTGGAAGCAGCTGATCGCCGCACAGACGCCGTCGTTCTAGCCCTCCACTTATCGCCCGCGCGCCCCGCGTCCCTCGACGCGGGGCGCGCGTTTCTGTGCTCCTCGGCTCGGATCCAAACCGCCCACCGCTACATTGACCCCTTCATGCGCCTTGCCTCTGCCGCCGCTCTCGCGCCGACCCTCGCGACGATTCTCGCGACCACGCTCTCCACATCGACCGCCCTCGCCGACGGGCTCGTCGGCTGCTGGGGCGCCAACGACTTCACGCAGTGCACGGTGCCGCCGACGGTGGTGGTGGCCAAGCAAGTTGCTGCGGGAGTGAACCACTCCATCGCGCTGCGTGCCGACAACACGGTCGTGGCCTGGGGTGACAACGCGCTCGGCCAGCGTACGGTTCCGACCACGCTCGGCGCGTGTTCTGCCATCGCGGGCGGCTACTACCACTCCGTCGCCCTCCGCACCGACGGGCTCGTGGTTTGCTGGGGCAACAACTCGAACGGCCAATGCACCGTTCCCGCGACGCTTGGCTCGGCAATCGCCATCGCCGCCGGCAACGCGCACACCGTGGCCATCCGCACTGCGGGCACGGTCGCCGCGTGGGGCGACAACACCTACGGTCAGTCCACCGTCGCGGGCACGCTCGGCACCTGTACGCGCGTGGCCGCTGGCGCCGACCACACGCTCGCGATCCGCGCCGCGGGCACCGTCGCCGCGTGGGGCTACAACGGCTTCGGCCAGACCGCGGTTCCTGCGTCGCTCGGCACCTGCACCGCCATCGCGGGCGGCTTCGACCACTCTGTCGCGCTGCGCACGAACGGCACCGTGGCGTGCTGGGGGCGCAACCAGTACGGACAGTCCGCCGTCCCCGCAACGCTCGGCACCTGCACCGCCATCGCAGCGGGCCTCGATCACACGCTCGCCCTCCGTAGCAATGGGCAGGTCGTTGCGTGGGGGCGCAACGACTTCGGTCAGGGCGTCGTGCCTGTCGGAACGCCGCCCGTCAATCGCATCGCCGCAGGCGGCTCGCACAACGTCGTCGTCGGCTCCATGCCCGTCATCCAGTTCGTGAGCATGACGCCCACCACCTGCGCGCAGGCCAACGGCGCGGTCGATCTCACGATCACCAATGGCGTCACCATCGCCTGGACGGGTCCGAACAACTTCACCGCCAGCACGGCCGATCTTGCGAATGTCGCGGCGGGCACCTACATCGTCACGGTGACGGGCGTCGCGGGCACCGCGCCCGCCAGCGCGCAGGTCGTGGTCACCGCCACCGCCGACACGACGGCGCCGACGGTCACGAGCTACACGAACGCGCTGTCTGCCGCCGCGAACGCCAACTGTCAGGCACCGGTCGCCAACTTTGCGGCCACCGTGGTGGCGACCGACAACTGCGCCGTCACGAGCATCACGCAGGCTCCCGCAGCGGGCACGGTCGTCGGGCTCGGCAACACCGCGGTCACCATCACCGTGCGCGACGCTGCCAACAACACGGTCACGCGCAGCGCCACCTTCACGGTCACCGGCTCGAGCTCGACCTGGTACCGCGACGCCGATGGCGACGGCTTCGGCACGCCGTCCACCAGCGCCACCGCGTGCGCGGCACCCACAGGTTTCGTCGCCAACAACCTCGACTGCAACGACGCGAACGCCGCCATCAACCCGAACACCATCTGGTACCGCGACCTCGACGGCGACGGCGCGGGCGCGGCGGGCGACGGCACGATCACGCAGTGCGCGCAGCCGTCGGGATATGTCCTCACGAGCAACGACCAGTGCTCGGCCGACCCCGCCAAGATCGCCCCAGGCGTCTGCGGCTGCGGCGTGGCCGACACCGACACCGACTCCGATGGCCTCGCCGACTGCATCGACAACTGCGACAGCGTCGCCAACGCCGACCAGACCGACTGCGACTCCAACGGCGTGGGCGACGCCTGCCAGATCGCGCAGGGCACGCCGCCCGACTGCAACGGCAACGGCGCCTACGACGTGCCCGCCGAGCTCGCCACCATCCAGGCGGCGATCGATGCGATCGGTGCGGGAACCCCGCGCATCGTGCAGGTCGCTGCAGGAACCTACGCAGGCCCGATCTCACTGCGCGGCAAGGATCTCGTGCTGCGCGGCGCGGGTGCGGCAACCACCGTCATCGCGGGCACAGGCGCCGCGACGGCATCGGTCCTCACCTTCGCGGGCGGCGAGCCCGTGACCACGCTCGTCGAGGGCTTCACCATCCGCGGTGGCATCACGGGCACCGCGGTCGGCACCGCACCGATCGACTTCCGCGGCGGCGGCGTGCTCGCGCGCAACGCGGCGGGCACCATCCGCCAGTGCGTGATCGAGTCGAACGACTCGATGCGCGGCGGCGGCCTCGCGCTGCTCGACGCCGCGCTCGTGCTCGAGGGCTGCACCATCCGCGCCAACGGCGCCATCGTCGACGGCGGCGGCGTGCACATCGAGCGCGGCCATCTCACGCTCGCGCAATGCGTGGTCACCGCCAACGAGTCGCCGAGCGCCGGCGGCGTGCTCCTCGAGCCCACCACGCCCGCGGGCTCGCTGCTTCTCGTCAACACGGTGGTCTGCGACAACACCCAGTGGAACATCGTCGGCGACTTCACCTCCGAGGGCGCGGGCACCGATGTCTGCGACTGCCTCGGCGACATCGACGGCAACGGCCTCGTGAACGCCGTCGACATCGCGGCGCTCCTCTCGGTGTGGGGCACCGACGGCGGCATCTATCCGCGCGCCGACGGCAACTTCGACGGCACGATCAGCGCGCAGGACATCACCATCCTGCTCAGCAGCTGGGGTGCCTGCCCGTAATCGTCCGTGGTTGTCCGCGCCTTCCGCTCAGCCGCCGCCGCGCTTGCCCATCGACATCGCGAATCCGACGGCCGCCGCCACCACCATCACGGCGAGACCGATCGTGATCGCGATGCGCCACTGCCGCCACCGCGCCTTCCGCGCATCGAGCCAGATCCGCCCGTCGGCCTCGCGCACCACAACGCCCGCGCGCAGGAGCGGCTGCAGCGGCGGCTCAGCCAGCCCGAGCGTGGTCGCCTTGCGGGCGCTCTCGGGCGACAGCGCACCCGCGCGGGTCAGCGTCTTGACCGGTCCCGGCTGCCGCAGCACGGTGATCATCATCACCAGCGGCCCCGCGATCATGCCGATCGCCGAGAGCGCGCCGCCGGCGCCGGGCTGCTGGGGAAGAAACGGTGCAGGCATGCGTGAAGCGTAGCGAAACGACGCGGTCGACCGCCGTCACTCCGCACCCAGCACGTCGCGCCCCTCGATGCCGTCGGTGGTGAGGATGTGAAAGCTCGTCCGCACCAGCATGTCGCGCGCCTGCCCGCCGAAGTACCCGTTCGGCCCGAACGGCGTGTCGCGCGACCAGAGCCCGCCCGCGCGATGATCGGCCTGCATCGCCCGCAGGCATCCGACGAGCTCCACATGCCCGTCGAAGAACAGCGTGCCTGGCGCGGAGTGGATCCCGTGGTTGAAGAACCACGGCGTCTTGCCGCCCTCGATGTGCGGGTTCACGGTCTCCGTCGGTCCGCGCTGCAGCCAGTGGTGCTCGATCATGCGCGTCTTGAGCGATGGATGCCGGCACCGCGACACGGCGGGCACGCGGAATCCCGCGGGCAGCGACCCTGGATCGCGGAATCCCTGCCCGTTCAGCTCGGCCCCGTTGCGCCGCATCACATCGGGGTCCCACATCGCCGCCGGCGAGAAGCAGTACGAGCTGTCGGCGTAGTGCACGCCGTCGTAGCTGAACTGCGCGGGGCTCTGGAAGTACCGCTGCGCCTCGGCAAGCACCACCTCGTCCTTGGGCGCGTAGAGCACGGGGTCGTAGAACCGCCCGTTCAGGTACGACGCGAACCGCTGCACGCCGGGAATGCGAAAGCTCCCGAATCCGCTGCCCCCTCCCGGGTTGAAGTTGTTGCCGAAGTGGATGGGCACGTACACCATCCAGTTGAAGCACGCCTCGGGCCAGCCGTAGCCGGCGCAGCGGCCGCTCGAGCCGAGGAAGTAGCCCCAGATGCCGAAGGTGTCGTTGCCGATGATCTGCTGCGGCGGGCAGGCGACCTGCGAGAGGTACGCCGCGCACGAACCACCCGCCCGGCCTGCGTCGTCGGGAATCGACGTGAACTGCCGGTCGTTCCAGTCGGCCGCGTAGTGCTCGTTGGCCACCGCGAGGTTGTGCAGGTTCGACAGCGACTGCTGCGTACGCGCCGAGTCGCGAGCCCGCGCGATCCCAGGCAGGAGCAGCGACACCAGCAGCCCGACGACGGCCACCACCACGAGCAACTCGACGATCGTGAAGGCGCGCCGAGCCTCGCGCGCGCCGTGCGGCATGCAGTCCTTCATGGCGGGTCTCCCGTTGCAAGCGCCGCACGCGGCGGCACGCGCTTCATCGGTTGCCAATCTCGTCTTTACACGACATTTGCAATTGTTCAGATGCGTGAAAGCACACGACCCGCATCTTCTGCGGGTCGTGCGTCAAGTCTGTAGGGAGGTTTCCCGAGAAGCCGCGCCGCGCGTCACTCGGATCCAAGCACGTCGCGGCCCTCGATGCCGTCGGTCGTGAGGATGTGGAAGCTCGTGCGCACGAGGAAGTCGTACGACTGCGCGCCGAAGTAGCCGTTCGGCCCGAGCGGCGTGTTCTTCGACCAGAGGCTCCCGTTCGGAGCCGACTGGGCGCGCTGGTCACCCTGCATCGCGCGGCGGCAGCTCACCATCTCCACGTGGCCGTCGAAGAAGAGCGAGTACGGCGCCGAGTTTGAGCCGTGGTTGAAGAACCACGGCGTCTTGTTGCCAGCGAAGTTCGGGTTCACGATCTGGCTCGGCGGCGGCTTCTGCAGCCAGTTGTGCTCGATCATGCGCGTCTTGAGCGACGGATACCGGCAACGCGCCACCGACGGCGAGCGATAGCCCGCGGGCAGCGAGCCCGGGTTCGTGTACCCGTTGCCGTTGAGGTCGGCACCGTTGCGCGCGAGCACCTTCGGATCCCACATCGCCGCGGGCGAGAAGCAGTACGAGCTGTCCTCGTAGGCGCCCGTCGACGGGTTGAAGGTGAACTCCGCGGCGGTCGTGAAGTACTTCGAGATGTTGTCGATCGCGACGATGTCCTTGGGCGCGTAGAACGTCTGGTCGTAGAACTTGCCGTTCACGTAGGCGTGGAACGCCTTCACGCCCGGCATGCGAAAGCTGCCGAACGCGTTGCCGCCGCCCGGGTTTCCCGCCGTGCCGAACTGGAACGGGATGTAGACGATCCAGTTGTAGCAGGCCTCCGGCCAGCCGTACTGCGCGCACTTGCCCGAGTTGCCCAGGAAGTAGCCCCACATGGCGCCGTTCACGTCGTAGCCGAGGAACTGCTGCGGCGGGCACGCGCGCTGCGCGAGGTAGGTCGTGCAGTTGCCGCCCACCGTGCCCGCGTCGTCGGGAATCGTCGTGAACTGCCGCTCGCCCCAGTCGGCGGCATACGTCTCGTTCGCCTTCGCAAGCTGGTTGAGGTTGTTCGCCGACTGCACCTCGAGGCCCTTGTCGCGCGCCTTCTTGACCGAAGGGAGCAGGATCGAGATGAGCAGGGCGATGATCGAGACGACCACCAGGAGCTCGACGATGGTGAAGCCGGAAGGCTTGGTCCGACGGGGCATGGATCCTCCTCGCGCGGGGCGTTGGTCTCGCGCAGTCCATGCATCATGCGCCTGTGGGCGACTTTGGAGAAGTCCAGCCAAGCCAATCCCGTCGAAATCAACCCAAAAAGACACCGCCCGCGGCACACGTCCGCGGGCGGTGGTTGCTTCAGGCTGTCGTGTTCAGGTACCGATCACTCGGCGCCGAGCACGTCGCGACCTTCGATGCCGTCGGTCGTGAGGATGTGGAAGCTGGTGCGCACGAGGAAGTCGTACGCCTGGCCGCCGTAGTAGCCGTTCGCACCGAAGCCGGTGTTCTTCGACCACAGGCTGCCGTTCGGAGCCGACTGGGCGCGCTGGTCGCCCTGCATGGCGCGGCGGCAGCTGACCATCTCGACGTGACCGTCGAAGAACAGGCAGTAGGGCGACGAGTTCGAACCGTGATTGAAGAACCACGGGGTCGTATTGCCCGCGAAGTTCGGGTTCACGATCTGGCTCGGCGGCGGCTTCTGCAGCCAGCTGTGCTCGATCATGCGGGTCTTGAGCGACGGGTAGCGGCAGCGGGCGTTCGAGGGCGAACGGTAGCCAGCGGGCAGGGTGCCCGGGTTGGTGAAGCCGTTGCCGTTGAGGTTCGCACCGTTGCGCTGAAGCACCTTCGGGTCGTACATCGCGGCGGGCGAGAAGCAGTACGAGCTGTCCTCGTACGCGCCGTCCGACGCGCTGTAGGTGAACTCAGCCGAGTTCGTGAAGTACTTCGAGACGTTGTTCAGGATGACCACGTCCTTCGGCGCGTAGAGCGTCGAGTCGTAGAACTTGCCGTTGAGGTAGACGTTGAACGCCTTCAGGCCGGGGACGCGGAACGCGCCGTAGCCGCCGCCGCCGAACTCGATCGGCAGGTGGACAACCCAGTTGCCGCAGTTGCCGGGGTAGCCGAACGGCGCGCACTTGCCCTGGTTGCCGATGAAGTAACCCCACATCGCGCCGCTCACGTCGAAGCCGAGGAGCTGCTGCGGGGGGCAGGCGATCTGCGACAGGTAGGTGCCGCAGTTGCCACCCACGACTCCCGCGTCATCGGGAATCGAGGTGAACTGGCGATCGCCCCAGTCGGCCGCGTAGGTCTCGTTCGCCTTCGCCAGCTGGTTGAGGTTGTTCGCCGACTGAACCTCCAGGCCCTTGTCGCGTGCTTTCTTCACCGACGGGAGGAGGATCGAGATGAGCAGGGCGATGATCGACACGACGACGAGGAGCTCGACGATCGTGAAGCCGCCCTTGCGGTTCTGTTGAGCCATGTGACTCAACCTTTCTGCGGGATGAACCCGCAACGAGCGCCTCTCGGCATTGCACCGCTCCGTTGGGTCGGCCGAACCGGCGAGGCTTGCCCGCCTGCTCGGGTGCACTCCGACCCAGTGATGCACTGCGCGCTCAGATGTTGGCAGGCCGAAGACATGCAACGGCTGGCCTGCCGGGACATTCGACCACCTGAGAGTCGGTGACCGTCGCCGTTAGACGAAGAGTACCTTCGCGGGTGGGCATCCGATAGTTCCAATCTTCGGGCGTCGAACATTTTCGCGGTTGGGCAGACCGAGGCCGGTGGGTCGTACAGATCGACCGACGCCGCCCGCGTCGGCGGTTATCGGAGTGGAACTGGGCGGTCGGACGAGCTGATCCGCCGCGAGGCGCGAGCGCGGCGTCCGAACGGCACAATGCCGTGCATGCGCATCGTCAGCACTTGGTCTTTCGGTCTTCGCGCCAACGAGGCCGCATGGCAGCATGTGGCGGAGGGACGCGCGCTTGACGCGGTCGAGGCAGCCTGCGCCTATGCCGACGCGGCGCCCGACATCGACAGCGTTGGTTTCGGCGGGCTGCCCGACGCGTCCGGGCGCGTCAGCCTCGACGGCTGCGTGATGCTCTCGCCCGCGCAATGCGGCAGCGTCGCGGGGCTCCGGCACCATCTCCACCCCGTGTCGGTGGCGCGGCGCGTGATGGAGCGCACCCCGCATGTCATGCTCGTGGGCGCCGATGCAGACGACTTTGCCGACCGGCAAGGGCTCGGGCGCGCCGCTCTCCTTTCCGACGAGGCGCGCGCGACCTACGAGAAGTGGCGCCGCGAGGGGGGCGTGGTCGACCAGAGCCGCGACGGTCCCAGCCGAACGCTCGGCTTCGACCCGCTGCGGCCCGTCGACCGCAGGCACGGCGACGACGGCCGGCTGTTCGGCGGCGCCACGCTTCCCGCCGACGAGGCGCGCTGGCGTCACCATGACACGATCGGTTGCCTTGCCCTCGACGCCCGCGGCACCCTCGCGGGCGGCTGCTCCACCAGCGGCACGCCGTTCAAGGTGCCGGGCCGCGTGGGCGACTCGCCCATCATCGGGCATGGTCTCTACGTCGATCCCGAGGTCGGCGCCGCCACAGCCACCGGCACGGGCGAGCTCATCATGGGGCTCTGCGGCGCGTTCCTTGTGGTCGAGGCCATGCGCCGCGGTGCGTCTCCCGCCGATGCGGTGCGCGAGGCCGTCGAGCGCATGGCCCGCGCATACGAGTTGCAACCGCACCATCAGGCGGCGTTCCTGGCCATGGGACGCGACGGGTCCTTCGCCGCCGCTGCACTCCGCCCGGGCTACCGCACCGCGGTGCGCGACATAGCCGGCGCGCGCGCGGTCGAGCCCGACTTCATCGCGCTCGCCGACCCTGCGACTCCGTGACCCGCGCTCAGTTGCTTCCGAGCTCGACCGCCTCGTTGCTGCTTGCAAGCGGCAGCGTCGTCGACGGCGCGACGCGCTCCGACGGCGGGAGCTTCTCGCCCCACACGCGCAGCACGCGCTCCTCGCGCACCTCGAACCACCAGCAGGTCCGCTCGATCGTGTTGTTGCTCGACGCGATCAGCATGAGCAGGTACGAGCCCTCGGTCGTGCGCACGTCGCAGTCGTAGCGAAGGATCTCGGTGCCGTCGCTCGTGCAGACGCGGCTGTGCGGCTCGCCGAACGCCGCCAGCACGTGGTCGACGGGCGTCTGCCCGGGCTCGACGAACGCCACCGCTTCGGCGCTCAGCTGGGGCCCCACCTCGCGCACGGTGCGGCCACCCGCGTAGAGGCAGCCCGACAGCATCGCGGCTGAGCCGACGAAGGCGATGGAAACGAGGAGCCGCACGGGACGCATGGCGAGAAGGAACCCAGTATAAGTCGTCGGGCGGCGCATCCGCTCCGCAAAGGCTGGCGAATCCGCCACGCTCGGCCCTCGCTCGGGCTGTTGGCCAGATGGGACGTTGATCATGAAGCTCTACACCCGCACCGGCGACGATGGAACCACGGGCCTCTTCTCAGGCACGCGCGTGTCCAAGGACCATCCGCGCATCGAGGCGTACGGAACCGTCGACGAGTTCAACGCCATCGTGGGCATGGTCATGTCGGCCTGCCGCCGCGATGTGCCCTTCGAGGCCCGCCTGCTCGAGATCTTCTCGCAGGTCCAGTCGCGCCTCTTCGACATCGGCGCCGACCTTGCCACGCCGGAGGGCGCCAACAACAGCTCCAAGATCGTCCGCATCGACGAGCACCACGTCCAGGAAGTCGAGGGCTGGATCGACGAGATCGACGGCGCCAACCCGCCGCTGCGCGCATTCGTCATGCCCTCGGGCTGCGAACTGGCGGCGCGCCTGCACCTCGCGCGCACCGTCTGCCGACGCGCCGAACGCCTCATGGTGTCGCTCGCACAGCTCGAGCCCGTCGGCGCGGGCCCGCTGCGCTACATGAACCGCCTGAGCGACCTGCTCTTCGCCATGGCCCGACAGGCCAACCACCACGCGGGCGTCGGTGACGTTCCGTGGGTTCCGGCCAGGGCGTGACGTTGCGTGGCTTGCGCTACGCCCGCTCTTCGTCGACCGAGCCGAGCTTGAACAGCTGGATCGCCTTCTTCGCCTGATCGAACGACAGGCGCGAGCGTCCTTGGTGGATCATGCCGACCTTCGTGATGCGCTCCCAGGCGCTCGCCGCGAACTCCTCGCTGATTTCGCAGGAAACGCTTCGCCGGTCCCACGCGCGCGCCACGGTCGAGGTCGTGCCCGAGCCCGCAAACGGGTCGAGCACGAGGTCGCCGGGCCGCGAGGTCGAGAGGATCACGCGCTCGAGGTAGACCTCGGGCAGCTGGTTCTGGTGCAGCGGGCGGCGCTCGGAGTTCTTCGAGTGGACGCGGCCCCAGTACGGCCCGTACCACACGTCGAACGGCACGCGCATGCCCTGCGAGCCGTGCAGCTTGGTGTGCGTGCGATTGTCGCCGTACATGGTCGAGCGGTCGGTCGGCTCGAGCACGGCGTCGGGATTCCAGTGCGTGCGCTCGGGATCCTTCGCAAACCACAGCGCGTGCGACTTCGACAGGATGAAGCTGGTATCGCGGTTGTGGCCGAAGCGGAAGTGCCACACGCACCAGTTCATCATCGCGAGCTTGCGGCGCTTGAGGTGCATCACGACTTCCGCCGCGAGGTCGTCGGGCACGTTCACCCAGATCGAGCCATGCGGCGCGAGGCAGTCGACCGCGAGATCGAGCCAGTCGTAGGTGAAGCGCTCGAACTCGGCGCGCGGCATGCCGTCCTTCCAGCCCGTGTACGGCACGTCCCAGTTGAACGGCGGATCGGCGAACACGAGGTCGACCTCGCCGCGCTCGGGCAGCTTGGCGAGGATCTCGCGGCAGTCGCCGACATAGAGCGCCGTATCGGGGCCTTCGGCCTGGTAGCGGGGGGTGATCGACTCGGATCCCGACACAAGCCGCGGCAGCGGGCTCGGCACGGAGTCGCCGAGGAGCCGGACGTGCTCCGCCAGCGCCTCGCGGTCGTGGCGCTCCGCCTGCCGGTCGATCCCCTTCGGCGTGAAGTAGCCGCCGGGTCGATCCTGGTGGAAGTTCTTGGCTTCGGTTCGGCGCGGTTCGGCCATGCGACGGATCACGGGGCGGCCGCCGCGCGATGCGTTCACTGCGTTCCGAAGATGCGGTCGCCTGCGTCACCCAGACCAGGCACGATGTAGAACCGCTCGTTCAGTCGCTCGTCGACAGCCGCGACATGGATCGGCAGTTCGGGGTGCGCAGCGTGAAGAGCGGCAATGCCCTCGGGCGCCGCCACCAGGCACATGAGCCTGATGTCGCGGCAGCCCTTCTGCCTCAGGAGCGACACGGCGTGGACGGCGCTGCCGCCCGTCGCGAGCATCGGGTCGACGAGGATCACCGGTCCGTCGGCCACATTCGGCGGGAACTTGGCGTAGTAGGTGATCGGCTGCGCGGTCGCCTCGTCGCGGTAGATGCCCACATGGCCCACGTGCGCCTCGGGAAAGAGGGCGAGCAGCCCGTCCATCATCGCCAGCCCTGCGCGCAGGATCGGCACGATGGTGGTGGGGGTCGCGAGCCGTGCGCCCGTCATGCGCGTGATGGGCGTCTCGAGTTCCATCGCCTCGACCGGCAGGTTGCGGCACACGTCGTAGGCCATCAGCCCCGTGATCTGGCTGAGCAGCTGGCGGAACTGCTCGTGCTCCGTGCGCTTGTCGCGCATGATCGACAGCTTGTGCTGGATCAGCGGGTGGTCGTAGACGCGCACGTTGGGAAACAGCGGGTTCACCGAGGGCATTCAGGCAGAATAGTGTTGCGGTCGCGGCGATGCTCCCGTACGGTCCGCGGGCGCTCCATCCGGGGCCGAATCATCCATCCACTTCAGGAGCCGCGACATGGAAAGCTGGTA
>JBIIRG010000285.1:0-3630 GCA_044341665.1 Phycisphaerales bacterium
GGCCTGCAGCGCGGCGTGCCCCCCTTCCTGATCGTCGAGACGGACCATCCCAAGTGTCCCGTGCTTGACCTCCGCGTGCGGCACGAGACCACCCGCATCGCACCCATCCTCAACTTCGCCGAGTTCCGCGAGAACCTCGGGACGGTGGAGAACGGCAAGCCCGTGGAGTTCGAGATCGAGCTCAAGAAGGCAGGTTCCAAGCGCGTCGACCGGGTCACCGCCAACCACAAGGAGTTCAAGGCGGAACTCGTCGGCCAGAAGTCAGACGGAGACTCGGTCCTGGTGACCGTCCGCATGACCCCTGTGGGCGTGCCTCAAGGACCGTTCCTGTTCACCTGTACCTTCGGTGCGGGACAGCAGGCCTCGGATCTGTGGATCTACGGACTGAGGAAGTAGCGCTCCAAGGCCTGACAAGCCAAGTTTTTGCGGACGCGTCTCCCTCTCGCGCCGAACTCGCGCGACGGCGAATCCAAGCCGACTGCGCCGCGAAGCCTCGGCACCATGATCCTCTCAGCACCCGCTCAAGACGTCATCCGGATCCGCAAGTACCCGAATCGCCGTCTCTACGACACCAGCCGCTCGACGCACCTGACGCACGATGAAGTGCTCGCGATCGTCCGCCGCGGGCAGCGCGTGCAGATCAGCGACAGCCGCACCGAAACCGACATCACCAACGAGGTTCTCCTGCAGATCCTCATCGCTCGCGAGCCCGCCGTGGTGGCTGCGCTTCCGACGATCACGCTGCTCGCCATCGCACGCTCCAACGCGGAAACCGCCGCGTCGGCAGCGTCCTCGCTCGGCGAGACCTCTGCGTCCATGCTCACCTCGCGCGCGCGCTGACGCGTGCCGAACCTGTCGTCTTGGAGCGCCCATCCGCGCCACTCCGCGGGTGGGCGCTGTTCTTTTTGGCGTGCTGGATGAGGGGGGATTCTCTCACAGAGAGCACGGAGGACACGGAGAACGGGTCCGAAGCCGAGCGCCGCTTCACCGATCACGTGCCTGAGTCTCTACAGTTCCCACCCCTCCGTGATCTCCGTGCTCTCCGCGAGAGAAAGAGCCTCCGCGCCGTCTTCGCCCAGCAAAGGCACGCGTACGATGTGCGCATGCACCTGATCGCCACATCGGTCGTGATCTGCCTGTTCTCGTCGCATTCCGAGCCACCGCTCGACCCGCGCGTCGATGGAGCGAAGGTGACGACGCTGCCCGCACCGGTCGTCTCGACCGTGGCCGACATCGTTCGCGCGCCTGCCCCCGAGCCAGTGCTTCGCGTGGCCACGCACGCCGCCGATGTGCCGGTCTCGGAGGAGTCGTACGCGCTTGCACGCAAGGCGATCGTGTCGGGGCTCACGTTTCTCGCGCAGCGGCAGTCTTCGCGCGGCACCTGGTTCGAGGGCGAGGAAGTCGAGCCCACCGACATGGAGCCGCGCAAGCGCGCAGCGAGCGTTGCCGTGACCGCGATGGGCCTGAAGGCCTTCGTCCAAGCCGATGGGATCCTCACGGAACCCACCGCGAGCAGCCTGACGACCGCCCGCGCGGGCGCACGCCGCGCGATCGACGCTGCGATGACCGATGCGAAGGTGATGGACGCCGTTGCCGCCGGCGGCATCGGCAACTACGTCATGAGCTCCGTGGCGAGCGCGTTTGCCGCGGTGGGTGATGCCGATGCGAAGCTGGGTGCGCAGCGCGCCGTCCGATGGCTCACCGACAACCAGTGGGACGACGCCGAGGGCATCGACCCGACCAAGGACTGGTACGGCGGCGCGGGCTATGGCAACGGCAAGCGCCCCGATCTTTCCAACACCCAGATGATGCTCGACGCGATGCACGACGCAGGCGTGTCGGCCGACGATCCGGCGATGCAGCGCGCGCTTGCCTTCGTGGCACGGACGCAGAACCGCAAGTCGACGAATCCCGCGCAGTGGGCGCAGGATGGCGCGGGCGACGGCGGCTTCGTGTACTCGCCCGCCAACGGCGGCGAGAGCTTCGCGAGCGACGCCGCAGGCGAGGGCCGCTACGGCGAGAAGCTCGCCGTGAAGAGCCTGCGCAGCTACGGCTCGATGACCTATGCGGGCTTCAAGAGCATGCTCTACGCCGGTCTCTCGCAGGACGATCCCCGCGTGAAGGACGCGCTCGGCTGGATCGCTCGGCACTACACGTTCGAGGAGAACCCCGGGCTCGGACAGCAGGGCTACTTCTACTACATCCACGCCATGGCGCGCGCACTGCATGCCTCGCGGCTCGACACGATCACCGACGCGAAGGGCGCGCGGCGCGAGTGGCGCGCGGAATTGATCGAGGCAATCGCCGCGCGGCAGCGGCCCGATGGCTCGTGGAAGAACACGGTCGAGCGGTGGGAAGAAGCGAACGAAGAGCTCGCCACGATCTACTGCGTGCTGGCGCTCGAGGAAGCGATCAAGCCGCTGAAGACGACGGAGTGACCGCCGCGCGCGCTTCGGCCGCCGGCTCGCGCTCGGGCGCGACCATGCGCACCGCGAAGGCTCCGAGCATGGCCGTCATGGCCAGGATCAGCGCACCGAGCACCTGATGCGCGCTGGTCACGATCACCTCGTAGGCGGGAATGACCTCGTCGACGCGGATCAGCACCACGACGAGCGCACCGATGCCGAGCGCAAGCTGGAGTCCGACGGCGTGCACGAGGCCCTTGCCGAGCACGCGGATCGGCTTGATGTGGCTGCAGCGGCTCGACGCGATCGCGCCCGTGATCACCGCCACCACGAGGATGACGAGCGCACCACCGATGTGCGCCCAGATCGGCCATGCCGGGTGCACCGCGGCCTGCTCGCCGTTGGGCGGGATCTGCAGGTGGCGGTAGCTCGCGCCAAAGAAGAGCTGTGCGAGCAGGAGCGCGCAGAGGACGAATGGCAGCGTGCGCACGCGGTCGGCATGCACGATGCCCCGCGCGGGCGTTGCGTTGCGCCAGAGGCCGCTGGTGACCACCGCGATCACGCATGCCGTCGCGAAGACGATCTGACCGAACATGCCGTGCGCGATCGCGAGCAGCGTGCTCGGCTGCAGTTCAAGCCCACTGGTGGCGACGGTGAGATTGCCGGTGACGCGGAGCCCGCCAAGGAGCCCCTGCACGCAGATCATTGCGAGGAACGCCGTCGCGATCATCCGCACCCATGTACGGCCGTCCTCGCGCCAGACGACGCCCACGAGGACGAGCGCCGTGGTTCCCACCAGCATGCCGAACAGACGGTGCGCGTGCTCGTAGAAGATGCCGCCCTTCATCTCGCTCATCGGGTAGAGGAGCATGTTGTGGCCGAACGAGTTCGGCCAATCGGGCACGGCGAGGCCGCTCTCGAGCCCGGTGACCAGGCCACCGGTCACCAGCAGGATGAAGATGGTGCCGGCCGAGACGCGCGCGAAGAGCCCAGCGGTCGCGGGAAGCGCGATCGGTCGCGCGTTGCGGGCGAGGGCGCCACCGATCCACGCAAGCACCGCACTCGCGGCGAAGAGACCGACGACGTAGGCCACGGGAGCCCAGGCAGGCGCACCGCCCTTCTCATCGCGCAGGAAGGCACCGATGATGAGCAGGTTGGCGAAGGCGGATGTGAGCCCGACCTTGACGGGCGATGCACCGGCGCGGCGCGCCATGGCACCGAAGGC
>JBIIRG010000286.1:0-3614 GCA_044341665.1 Phycisphaerales bacterium
CCTGCCCAAGGAGGTCACGCCCGTGGTCGAGATCGGCTCGCGCGACGCGTACCGTTCCATCGACGTCTACCTCGGCGAGGAGCCGATGCCGCTCGTCGAGTTCCTCCGGAGCTGGTACGACTTCGAGGAGGTCCTTCTCGAGGACGTCACCATCGGCGTAGGCGCCAACGCGGAGGAGCCATGGGTCGACGTCTTCATCGACACATGGAAGGGCATCGTGATCTCCATTCCCGTCGAGATGCGCGACGAGGTCGAGCGCATGCTGCACGAGATGGCCATCCACGAGGTCGAGACCACCTGGGCCGAGCCCGCCGACGATGTCGCCGCCATCCTCGAGGAAGAGGAGATCGTCCAGGAGAACGTCCTCGACCTCGCCGAGAACCGTCCCGATCTCGAGGAGCTGCTCCTCGAGCTTCGCGCGCGCTGGATGCTCGAGCTCAACATCGACCGCGAGACGAACGTCGACGAGGCGGGGCGGCACTTGGGCATGACCCTGTGGCATGCGGTGGTGGTCGCCACCAGCTCCGACGGCGACGAGACGCGCGGCGCGCACATCGTCCTCTGGATGACGGCCGGCAGCCTGGCGCAGGCCGAGGAACTCATCGAGGACGCGCTTCTCGACCGCCCCGAACTCGTGTTCGAGTCGATCTACACCATGGATCGCGTCGCCTACGACGACCGTCCCACGAGCCTCGCGCACCTCCCGCCCACGCGCCGTCGTGCGGCCGTGCACGAGATGATCATCGAGCCGTGGGGCCCGGGCACCGACCCGGCCGCTGGCGCTGGCGGAGAGGCCCGTGACAACTGACGTCGAGCCGTGGTACGCCGACGGGCTGCGCTTCGAGTGCACCCAGTGCGGCAACTGCTGCTCCGGCGGACCTGGCGCCGTCTGGTACACGCCCGAGGAGGCCGAGGCGATGGCCGCTGCGATCGGTCTCCCGGTCGATCGCTTTACCGACGAGTACACCCGCCGCATCGGCGGTCGGCGTTCGCTCAAGGAGATCGTGCGCGGGGGCGCGCACGACTGCGTCTTCCTCGACCGCGATTCGCGCCCCGGCAAGGCGATCTGCCGCATCTACAAGGCTCGGCCGAGCCAGTGCCGCACGTGGCCCTGGTGGCCAGAGAACCTCGAGTCGCCCGCCGCCTGGGACTGGACCAAGCGACGCACGCCCTGTCCGGGCATGGGCGAGGGCCGCCTTCACACGCTCGTCGAGATTACGATCGGTCTCACCGGCGGCCACTGACGATCTGCGCGCGTCGCGCAACCGTCGGAGCCCGTTTCCGAGAGAGCCCGCATGTCCCGCCACCCACTCATCGATTTCGTCCGTCGCTCCGCCCAGCAAGACCGCGGCCAGGGGCTCTTCGAGCTCGAGAACGACCGCGTGCTCGAAGTGAACCTCAACGGCCACGTCTGGACCAAGACGGGCTCCATGATCGCCCACATGGGCGGCGTGCGATTCACGCGCGAGGGCATCCTCGAGCACGGGATCGGGCGACTCTTCATGCGCACCGTCAGCGGCGAGGGAACGCAGCTCACCAAGGCAGAAGGATCGGGAAAGCTCTACCTCGCCGACAACGCCAAGAAGATCAACATCCTCGCGATGCACAACGAGGCGATCTTCGTCAACGGCAACGACGTGCTCGCCTTCGAGCCCACCCTGAAGTGGGACGTCAAGCTCATGCGCCGCGTGGCGGGCATCCTGGGCGGCGGACTCTTCAACATGCGCTTCGAGGGCACGGGCATGCTGGCCATCTCCACCCACTTCGACCCGCTCACGCTCGAGGTCAAGCCGGGGCAGCCCGTCTTCACCGATCCGAACGCGACCGTCGCGTGGAGCGCATCGCTCGAGCCCGCGATCCACACCGACATGAGCCTGAAGACCTTTCTCGGCCGCGGCAGCGGCGAGTCCATCCAGCTCCGCTTCGAGGGCTCGGGCTTTGTCGTGGTGCAGCCGAAGGAGGAGTCGTACCTCGACGATTCCTCGTCGGCCGGCTGATCGCGTGCTCCGTGCACGGACCGTCCCTTCGCGGCTCTTTGACCATCGTGTCGAACACCGACCACTTTCCCACCACCCAGCAGACCTGGATCCTCGACCAACTGGCCGAGGGCGAGCGGGGGGCTCCGACGCTCCGCGAGTACCTCATGGAGCGCTACCGCGAGCCGCTCCTCATCTACGTGCGCGGCTCGACCCTGCGCTCGCTTGGCGAGGCCGATGAACTCGTGCACGGTTTCTACGCCGCGTTCTTCTCGCGGCCCGACTCGCTTCGCCGCTGGGCCGAGAGCGGCACCCGCCTGCGCCGCTGGATGATGAACGGCCTCGTCCTGCACGCGCGCGGGCTGCGCCGCGACGCCTCCCGCAACCGCGAGACAGGGTCGATCGAGGCCGCCGCTGCGTGGGCGTCGGTCGAGCCAACCGCCGAGGAGGCCTACGAGGCCGCCTGGGCGCGCTCGCTGCTCTCGGACGCGGCGACGGCCGTGCAGGCCGAACTTGTCTCCGACGGCCGCTCCAACGCCTGGGAGGTCTTCGCGCGCCACATCATCGACGGTCTGCCGTACGCGGAGTGCTGTCCGCCGCTCGGCTACACCGTCGACGACGGCCGGACGGTCACGCGCATGGTGTCGATCCGTATCCGCCGCACCCTTCGGGAGTTGCTGCTGCAGGAGGGGACGCCCGAGGCCGAGATCGCCGGCGAGCTCCGCGCGCTGGAGGCGCTGTTGGAGCGATGAGGCGGGTGGAGTTTGGGGAGGATGCGCGGAAGGGGCTTCGTAGCGAGTGGGATTCGAAGGTCTTTGCGTCCGCTCCATGGACTGCCCGACCGATCGCAGCGCTCGCACTTTTCGTGACCCTCGGGCTGCACGCAGGACTGGCAACTGGCTCTCTCTGCCGTCCATCCTCCTTGGGTTCCGCACCAATGTTGGGCGAGCGCCGCGGAGTGGTTCCTTCCGAGCGGGAGGTGGAGTCGAACATGAAGTTCAATCGTTCCATGGCACTTGTCGTTGTGAGCGCCACTGCACCGTGCAGCGCTGCAGAGCTTCTCGTGCCAAAGCAGTACCCCACGATTCAGGCGGCGATCGACGCAGCGTTCGACGGTGACACGGTCCGACTTGCACCTGGCACCTTCGTCGAGAGTTGCGTTGTCCAGGGGAAGTCCATTTCGTTCGTCGGATCGGGTGCTGCGTCCACGACCTGGATCGCGCCGCCAGGTGCGCGTTGCCTGTGGATGCCATTCCTTGACTCGAAGGCGTTGATCGTTTCCGACATTCACTTCACCGGCTTCGAGATGTCCTACAACGCCGCAGCCGTCGATCTCGAATCCACAGGCGCGCATCTGGTCTCGAGGTGCAAGTTCTCGGCGAGTGGCTATTTCGCTCTCGAGGTGTTCGGCGGGGGCTCCATCGTGGAGGATTGCGAGTTCACGGCCAACACTGGGCGCGGACTCTCCATGACGATTCCGCAGGGTTACTCGGGCGCCACGCAGACGGTGCGACGATGTCGGTTTCTGGATAACGCGAATCTGTTCGATCAAAGCGCATCAGCGATCGCGATCTACAACACATCGCTCCGCGTCGAGGAGTGCCAGTTCGGTCGAAACAGCTGGCCGAGCGGGAGTGG
>JBIIRG010000084.1:0-11775 GCA_044341665.1 Phycisphaerales bacterium
CATGGCGCGGGCGCGCTGCAGGCGCTTCTTGATCGTCTCGATGGATTCGCCGCTGGCACTGGCGATGTGCGCGAGCGTGTGCGCGTCGCGGTACGCCGCCTGCACGGCGTGCGCGTACATCGCGGGTAGCCGCGACAGGCAGTCGTCGAGCGCGGCGAGCCGCTCGCGGAAGTCCATCGCGGTCTCGGCGCCGCTGCCCGCGAAGCGCTCGAACGCGCGCAGGTCGCGCTCGACCGACTCCATGACCTCGGGCGACGCGATGCGCACGCGCGCGTGCTTGCCCGCGTAGTCGAGCGCGATCATGCGCGCGATGCCGCGCAGCCACGGGCCAAAGGGGCGCGTGCGGTCGTAGTCGGGCAGGCGGCGCCACGCGACCAGCACGGCGTCCTGGAAGATGTCGTCGGCGTGCGCGGGACCAGCGGTCGCGCGGATCGACGCGAGCAGCGCATCGCCGTGCTCGCGGATGAGGACCTCGAAGAGCTCCCGCGCCGTGGGCGGTCCGGAATCGGGCGTCGCTGTGATGCGGGGCGGCATGGATCGAGTGTTGGCGCGCGCGGGCGTTTGGGGGACTGAAAAACCGCGGGAAATGCGGGGGTCGTTCCGCCCGAGAGGGGAGAGGAGGGGGTCTCACGGAGAGCGCGGAGGACACGGAGAGGGGACCAGACGGAGGGCGAGACTCGCCCAGTCGGATCTCCCTGCAGGTCGATCTTCGCTTGCTGCGTCCCGCAGCGTGCGCGCGAACTCCGCGCGATCCGCGAGATCTCGGCCCGAGGCCAGCTCCCCTGACGAAGCGCCCCCAGTCGATTGCTACAGGCTCGGATAATCCGTGTACCCGCGCCCGTCGTCGCCGTAGAAGGTCGTGTCGTCCCACGGCGCGAGCGGCGCGCTGCGCGCGAGGCGGGCGGGCAGGTCGGGGTTCGAGATCGCGAGCTTGCCGAACGACACCGCGTCGCCGAGGCCGCGGTCGAGGTCGCTCTGCGCGGCTGCGACGTCGGCGCTGTAGCCGTTGAGCACCACGGGACCGTCGAAACGCGACTTCATCTCGCGGCAGAGCGTTTCCTTGAAGGGGCCGTTCCACCGCTCCTTGGGCCAGTAATGGTTGAAGAGCTCGAGGAAGGCGAGGCGGCGCTTGCCGAGCTCCTCGGCCACGCGCAGCATGAGCGCCTCGTCGTCGGGCGCAGGCGGGAGGTCGTTCGCGCTTCCCATGGGCGAGAGCCGCACCGCGGTGCGCGCGTAGCCGAACGAGTCGGCCACGGCGTCGACCACGTGCAGCAGGAGGCGCATGCGGTTCTCGAGCGCGCCACCCCAGGCGTCGTCGCGCGTGTTGAGGCTGCCCGACAGGAACTGGTTGATGAGGTACGAGTTCGCAGCGTGCACCTGCACGCCGTCGAAGCCTGCGGCCTTGGCGCAGCGGGCGGCGTGCGCGAAATCCTCGATGAGGCGCGGCATCTCGTGCGTTTCGAGCGCGCGCGGCATGCTCGCCTCGACGCGCTCGCGGCGGCCGTCGGGGTGGCGGATGCTCACATAGCCCTTGGAGCGCTGCGCGACGGGCGCGACGGGTGGCTGGCCGTCGGGCTGGTGCGCAACGTGGCTCACGCGGCCCACGTGCCAGAGCTGCAGGAACATGCGTCCGCCCGCGGCGCGCACGCGGTCGGTGGCCAGGCGCCACCCCGCGACCTGGTCGTCGGAGAAGATGCCCGGGGTCTGCGGGTAGCCCTTGCCCTCGGGCGAGATCTGCGTGGCTTCGGTGATGATGGCCCCGAACGAGGCGCGCTGGGCGTAGTACTCGGCGTGCAGCTCGTAGGGCACGTCGCCTGGCGTCCTGGCGCGCTGCCGGGTGAGCGGCGCCATGAAGATGCGGTTTGGGCAGACGAGCCCGCGAAGCGTGATGGCGTCCTGGAGGAGTGGCATGGGGTATCCGTGTCGCGCCGGCAGCCGGCGGAGGCGCATGTTCGCAGGAATCGGCGGCTGCGATGCAGGCTGGGCGGGGATGACTACACTCCCGCCTCTGCCGCGGCACGGGACGCCGCGCGCGAACCAAACACGCACCGGAAGGGATTCCGCCATGAACATCAAGCTCTTCGCCGTCGCCGTCGCCGCCACCGTTGCCCCGATGGCGCTCACCGCATGCAACGTCGCCCCCAAGGCTGAGAATCGCGAGAGCTTCGCGACCGAGACCTCGGCGGCCAAGAAGTGGTTCGCGAGCAACGTCAAGGCGTTCGACCGCCAGATCGACTCGTGCGGCGGCTACATCATCTTCCCGAGCGTCGGGCAGGCGGGCGTCGGCTTCTTCGGCGGAACCTTTGGTCGCGGCGCGGTCTTCAACGGCAGCGGCAAGCAGGTCGGCTGGGCGGCGCTCGGCAGCGGTTCGGTCGGACTGCAGATCGGCGCGCAGGGCTACAAGATGGCGATGATCCTGCAGGACGAGGCCACGATGCGGCGCTTCCAGAACGGGAAGTGGACCGGCGATGTGAGCGCGACCGCCGTGGCTGCCAACGAGGGCGCTGCGGCCGACGCGCAGTTCACCGACGGCGTGATCGTCTATGTCGGCGACCAGGCCGGCCTCATGGCGGGCATCAGCGTGGCGCTCGCCAACGTGCGCTACAAGAATCTTGGCGATGTCGAGTGACGTGTTGCGTTAGCATGACGGAATGGTCCGTCCCGGACGCACGAATCGAACTCCGACGAGCCTGATGCGCGGCGTGTCCGCGGTCGGGCTCTTTTTCTTCATCTCCGCATGCGAGGTGGGCCCCAAGGCGCCGCCCGAGACGGCGCCGCCCGCGGCGGGCGCGCTGCTGCCCGTCGCGTCGACCTCGGTCGATGCGGCGCTGCGGCCAGCGCCGCGCTGGTGGGAGTCGCTCGGCGACGCGACGCTCAACGCGCTCGTGGCGCGTGCGGAGGCGGGCAACCAGTCGCTTGCAGCCGCGGTCGCCAACGTGCGCGCAGCCTACGCGGGCGTCGGCGCGAGCGAGGCCGAGCTGTGGCCCGCGATCGGCGTCGGCGCGCAGTACGCGCGCACGCTCACGAACATCGCGCAGCTTGCGGCGGCGGGCGTGCGCGTGGAGCCCTACGACATGTACGCCTACGGCGTGGGCATGCAGGCGTGGGAGATCGACCTCTGGGGCAGCGTGAAGCGGCAGGTCGAGGCGGCCAAGGCCGACGCCGAGTCGACGGTGGATTCGCTGCGCGATGCGCTCGTGTCGGTGCGCACGCAGGTGGCCGCGACGTACGTGCAGCTGCGCACGCTGCAGGCGCAGCGCGTGGTGCTCGAGGCGAACCGCGCGGCGCTTGCCAAGTCGCGCGACCTCATGAAGGCGCGCTACGACGCGGGAACGACGACGATGCTCGATGTGGCGCGCGCGCAGGCGGCGCTCGATGGCGTCGAGGCGCAGGTGCCGCAGGTGAATGCAGGGATCGCGTCGGCGATCTCGTCGCTGGCGGTGCTGTGCGGGGCGAGCCCAGCGGAGATCGCGCCGCTGGTCGAGCGCGATGCGCCGCTGCCCGAAAGCCCCGATGTCGCGGGGATCGGCCTGCCCGCCGAACTTCTCGAGCGCAGGCCCGACGTGCGCGCGGCGCGGCAGCGCCTGGTGGCGGCGACGGCCGCGATCGGCGTGGCCGAGGCGGCGCGGCTGCCCGCGGTCGCGATCTCGGGCAACTTCTACATCGCTGCGAACAATGTGAACGGACTCGGGGACCTTGCGAACAAGGCGTACTCCATCGGTCCCTCGCTCTACCTGCCCATCTTCGACGCGGGGCGCATCGACAGTGCCGTCCGTCAGAGGCGCGCGCAGGCCGAGGCCGCGCTCGCACAGTACCGCCAGGCCGTGATCGGCGCGGTGGGCGATGTGAGCGCCGGCGTGAGCGACTTCGTGCAGGCGCGCGAATCGCGGGCGCGCTCAGACGCGGCGATGAACAGCGCCAAGTCGGCGCTCGCTCTCGCGCAGCAGCAGTTCGACGCGGGCGTGATCGACTTCTCGACGCTGCTCGACGTGCAGCGCTCGGCGCTCGATGCCGAGAGCAGCGCGGTCGAGGCGCGCGCGGGTCTCGTGCAGGGATTCGTCTCGCTGCAGCGCGCGCTTGGCGCGGGATGGAGCGAGCCTGAGCAGATCGTGACGACGGCGCAGCAGAAGGAGGAGGTCCGATGATGGCGATGGTTCGCGTTTGCTCGTTGGTGGCGCTTGGTGCGCTGCTGCCCGTCTCCTGCGCGAGGCAGGAGCCGCCGCCTCCGCCGCCCGCGGAGGTCACGGTGCGCACCACCGTTGCCGAGAGCAGGGCCGTCGCCCGCATCCGTGCGTACCCCGGCGTGACGGCGAGCGTGCGGCCTGTGGTCATCAGCGCGCGCGTCGCGGGCTTTCTCGAGAAGCAGCACGTCGCAGACGGCGCGAGCGTGAAGTCGGGCGACCTGCTCTACACGGTCGACGAGCGCCCGTACCGTGCGGCGCTCGCGCAGGCGGAGGCGACGCTCGCGCAGGCGCGCGCGCAGGTGCCGAGCGCGAAGGCCTCGCGCGACCTCGCCGCGCGCGAGGTCGAGCGCAACCGCCCGCTCGTCGAGAGCGGCGCGATCTCGAAGCAGACATTCGACCAGCTCGAGACCAAGTTCGTCCAGGCCGACGCGCAGTCCGCCGCCGCGACCGCGCAGGTGGCCGCCGCCGAGGCGCAGGTCGAGGCGGCCGAGCTCAACCTCTCGTACTGCCGCATCACCGCTCCGATGGACGGGCTCCTCGGCGACACCGCGGCATCGGAGGGGCAGATGGTGGGCCCCGGCTACACCGTGCAGCTCAACACGCTCGTGCAGCTCGACCCGATGTGGGTCGAGTTCAGCCCGAGCGCGACCGAGTGGCCGATGATCGCCGAGCACATGACCAAGGGCGAGGTCCGCGCCAAGGTCGTCTACGGCGGCGTGGCGGGAATCGAGGCCGACGGCGTGCTGAGCTTCTCCGCGAACAGCGTGAGCACCTCGACCTCGACGATCCTCCTTCGCGCGACCTTCCCGAACCCGAAGGGCGAGTTCCGCCCGGGCACCTTCGGCAACGTGAAGGTCGACCTCGGCGAGATCCCGGGCGTGGTCATGATCCCGACCTCGGCGCTCGTCGCGCGCGAGACCGACTTCTTCGTCTGGCGCGTGAAGCAGGACGGCACCGTCGAGAACGTGCGCGTCCAGGCCACGATCCGCGAGATGGACATGGTGGGCATCGCCGAGGGCGTGAAGGCGGGCGACCGCATCGTCATCGCGGGCACGCAGAAGCTGAAGGACGGGGCGAAGGTCGTCGAGCAGGCGGCGGGCAAGTAAGGAGCACGCATGTCGCGATTCTTCATCAACCGGCCAATCTTCGCGACGGTCCTCGCGCTGATCATGCTGCTCGCGGGCATCGCGACGATGTTCACGCTGCCGATCGCGCAGTTCCCGCAGATCGTGCCGCCCACGGTGCAGGTGAGCGCCGTCTACAACGGCGCCGACGCCGAGACCGTGGCGCAGGCGGTCACCAGCCCGCTCGAGCAGCAGATCAATGGCGTGCAGGGCATGCTCTACATGTCGTCGAACTCGACGAGCACGGGGCAGTCGATCATCACCTGCACCTTCGAGGTCGGCTACGACCTCAACATCGCGGCGGTCGACGTGCAGAACCGCGCGCAGCAGGCGTTCTCGCAGCTTCCGCCCGAGGTGCAGCAGCTCGGCATCACGGTCACGAAGCAGGCGTCGAACATGACGATCGTGGCGGCGCTGCGCTCGCCGGACGGCGCGTACGACTCGCGCTACCTCACGAACCTCGCCGACATCACGATTGCGCCCGCGCTGCAGCGTCTGCCAGGCGTCGGCTCGGTCACGATCTTCGGCCTCGAGCAGTACTCGATGCGCGTGTGGCTCGATCCCGCGAAGCTCGCGGCGATGGGGCTGACCTCGGCGGACGTCGTCAAGGCGGTCCAGTCGCAGAACAAGCAGTCGGCGATCGGATCGATCGGCGCCGAACCGAGCGCCGACAAGCCCGCATTCGTGGTCAGCCTGACCACGCAGGGGCGCCTTGTGACCGAGGAGGAGTTCGGCGACATCGTGGTGCGCACGGGCGCGTCGGGCGCCGTGGTGCGCGTGCGCGACGTGGGGCGCGCCGAGATGGGCTCGTACCTCTACTCGAGCACCTCGCACTACAACGGAAGCGGTGCGGCGCTGATCGGCGTGTACCAGCTTCCCGACGCGAACGCGTTCGACGTCGCGCAGAAGGTGCGCGAGGAACTCGACCGCCTGGCGCCGATGCTGCCGCCGGGCATCACGCGCGAGATCGCGTTCGACACGACGACCTTCGTGTCGGCGTCGCTCGACGAGCTCATCAAGACGCTCATCGAGGCGGCGCTGCTCGTCCTCATCGTCATCTTCATCTTCCTGCAGGACTGGCGGGCGACGCTCATCCCCATGGTGGCGATCCCGGTGTCGATCGTGGGCACCTTCGCGGTCATGGCGGCGTTCGGCTTCTCGATCAACTCGCTCACGCTGCTCGGGCTCGTGCTCGCGATCGGCCTCGTGGTCGACGACGCGATCATCGTGGTCGAGAACGTCTACCACCAGGTCGAGCACGGCGAGAAGGACATGCGCCAGGCCGCGGTCAAGGCGATGCAGCAGGTGACGGGCCCGATCGTCGCGACCAGCCTCGTGCTGCTGGCGGTGTTCATTCCGGCGGCGCTCATGCCGGGCATCACCGGGCAGCTGTACAACCAGTTCGCGCTCACGATCGCGTTCTCGATCGTGCTCAGCGCGGTCAACTCGCTGTCGCTGTCGCCGGCGCTCGCCGCGGTGTTCCTCAAGCCGCAGCAGGCGAAGCCGACCTTCAGGCCGTTCGTCCTCTTCAACGACTTCTTCGACTGGCTGCGCGAGTACTACGGCGCGGTCATCCACTGGTTCGGCAGGCACTGGTACATCGTGGCGGGCGTGTTCTGCGCCGCGGTCGCGACGATCATGGTCATGCTCGCGCGGACGCCGACGGCATTCATTCCCAACGAGGACCAGGGCTACTACTTCGTGGGCGTGCAGCTGCCCCCGGGCGCGAGCCTCCCGCGCACCGTCGAGGTGAGCGAGCGTGCGCGCGCGATCGTCGCCGCCGACGAGGCGGTCGCGAACGTGCTGCAGATCGAGGGATTCAACTTCCTGACGGGCACGCAGCAGACGAACGCCGCGTTCCTGATCGTGGTGCTGCATCCGTGGGAGGAGCGCGACCCGCGCACGCAGAACGCGCGCGCGATCATCGTGCGCGCGCTGCCCAAGCTGCGCGAGATCCCCGAGGCGAACTGCTTCCCGGTGCCGCCGCCGCCGATCCAGGGGCTTGGCGCGGCGGGCGGCTTCCAGCTGCAGCTCGAGGACGCCCAGGGCGTCGGATTCGCCGAGTTCAGCCAGGTCGCGAAGGACTTCCTCGCGGCCGCGCAGAAGCGGCCCGAGCTGTCGGGGCTCAACTCGCCGTTCAGCGACGCGGTGCCCGTGGTGCGGGTCGAGATCGACCGCACCAAGGCGCAGCTGCTCGGCGTGGCGATGAGCGATGTCTACGCAGCGCTCGGGCAGAACCTCGGCCAGGCGTTCGTCAACAACTTCACGATGTTCGGCCAGGTGTACAACGTGATGGTGCAGGCCGAGGCCGCGCAGCGCATGGGCGTCGAGGGCATCCTCAACATCCATGTGCGCAACGCGCAGGGCGGCATGGTGCCGATGTCGGCGATCGCGACGCTCTCGCTCGGCACCGCGACCGACAACGCCACGCACTACAACCTGTTCAACACCATCCAGGTGAACGGCAACCCCGCGCCCGGCTACTCGTCGGGCGATGCGATCCGCGCGGTCGCGGAGGTCGCGTCGCAGACGCTGCCGAACGGCTTCACCTACGAGTGGACCGGCACGACCTACCAGGAGATCGAGTCGGGCGGCTATGCGGGGCTCATCTTCGGGCTGTCGCTGCTCGCGGTGTTCCTGCTGCTGGCGGCGCAGTACGAGTCGTGGGCGCTTCCGTTCAACGTGCTGCTGGCGGTGGCGTTCGCCGTGCTCGGCGCGCTCATTGCGCTCAACATCACGGGGATCGCGCTCAACACCTACGCGCAGATCGGCCTCGTGATGCTTGTCGGCCTTGCTGCCAAGAACGCGATCATGATCACCGAGTTCGCGGCGGAGCGGTACTACGCCGGCGAATCGGTGCTCGATGCGGCCGTGAACGCGTCGAAGCTGCGTCTGCGCCCGATCCTCATGACGAGCTTCGCGTTCATCCTCGGCATCCTTCCGCTTGTGATCGCGACGGGCGCGGGCGCGCAGGCGCGGCGGTCGATCGGCACCGTCGTGCTCGGCGGCATGCTTGGCGCGGTCGTGGTCGACCAGATCGTGGTGCCCACGCTGTTCGTGATGATCATGGGCCTGCGCGAGAAGCTCTTCGGCCGGCCCAAGCGCGCGCACGGCGAGACGCAGCCATCCTCGCACTGAGCGCCGCTCGCCGCCGAAATTGGCGCGAATCGCGGCGCAGCGCATCGACTTCGCGACGCGCCCCTGTATCGTGGGCGCACGCGCAACACGTCGCGCCCATGCAACCGAAGGAGCATCGATGTCCGATCCGACCCGCCGTGACTTCCTCGCCGCCACCGCAGCCGTGGGCGCCGCCAGCCTCATCGCACCGAACGGCTTTGGCGCGTGGCAGTCGCTGCAGGCCGCGTCGTCGGGCAAGACGATCAACATCGGCCTGATCGGCGCGGGCGGCCGCGGATCGGGTGCGGCGAACGACTCGCTCAGCATCAACCCGAACGTGCGCATCGTGGCCATCGCCGACATCGACGCCGAGAAGGCGAAGGGCGTGCGCGACGCGCTCGCCGAGGCGCACAACATGAAGGACGGCAAGCAGGCCGCGTCGCGGGTCGACGTGCCCGACGACCGCATCTTCGGCGGCCTCGATGGCTACCAGAAGGTGCTCGACCTGAAGGACGTCGACCTCGTGATCCTGGCCACCGCGCCCGGCTTCCGCCATGTGCACATCACCGCCGCGGTCGCGGCGCGCAAGCACGTGTTCGCCGAGAAGCCCGTGTGCGTCGACGTCGCGGGCTACCACGCCTGCTGCGCCGCGCACGACAAGGCGCTCGCGCAGGGAACGGCGATCGTCACCGGCACGCAGTACCGCCGCCAGACGAGCTTCGTCGAGGGCATCAAGCGCATCCGCGAGGGCATGATCGGCGAGGTCGTGGGCATGACCGCGCGCTACTGCTCGAACGGCATCTGGTACCGCGAGCGCAAGCCCGGCATGAGCGACATGGAGTACCAGATCTGGAACTGGATGCACTTCATCTGGCTCTCGGGCGACCAGATCGCCGAGCAGGCCGTGCACAACATCGACATCATCCACTGGGTGATGGGCGGCCCGCCGGTCAAGTGCTTCGCGTCGGGCAGCCGCTGGAACCGTCCCGCCGACAGCGAGATGTGGGACTCGGTGTCGTGCGACTACGAGTTCGCCGACGGCCGCATCTGCTCGTTCCAGGGCCGCCACTGGGCCAACGCCGACAACCAGCTCGACAACGTGGTGTACGGCTCGAAGGGCATCGCGTACCTGCGCGCCTTCGACGGCGGCACCACCATCACCGACCGCGCTGGCAAGGAGCTCTACAAGTCCCCGGGCAGCCTCGGCGCCGCGTACCGGCAGGAGCACAAGGAACTCGTCGAGTCGATCGTGTCCAACCGGCCGATCGTCGAGCTGCGCCAGACCGCCGAAAGCTCGCTCATGGCCGTGATGGGCCGCGAGAGCGCGTACTCGGGACAAGTCGCGACGTGGGACTTCCTGGTGAACAAGTCGAAGCTCGACCTGATGCCCAAGACGATCGCGATCCCTGGCGACGCGCCCAAGCCGTTCGTCCGCAAGCCGGGCGAGTATCGGCTGCAGTGACGCGCGTCACGGCTGCGCGTGCGTCGCGGCTCCGCGTTCCGCGAACTCGATGTCGCGCGTGAACGACTGCGCGCGCGTCGTGGCCGTGAGATTCGAGCGGGCGAAGGCATCGCGCGCGCGCGCGGCGAAGTCGGCGGCGGAGGCCTTGTCGCCCGATTCCCGAAGGAGCCGGGCGTACGCGGCCAGCATGCAGGCTCTCCAGCCGATGGTGTGGCGGTCGGCTCCCTCGAGCTCGGAGCGCGCGGCGATGGGTGCGAGGAGCGCCAGCGCCTCGCCGCTGCGGCCGAGGTCGGCGAGCAGCCGAGCGGCGTCGATCGCGGACGCGTCGATGGTCTGTCGGCCAAGCGGGATCTGCGGATCGGCGATGCGGATGTTGTGGTGGAGAAGGTCGAGGGCCGCCTGCGTGTCGCCGAGCGTGCGTGCGGCAAGCGCGAGCAGGCGGCGTTCGCGCGCCGCGAATCGGGTGATCCGTTCGGACTGGAAGACGCCGATGAGCGTGCGTGCGATGCGCTGGGCCGCGGCCTTTGCGTCGGCATGCGCTTCGAGCTGCGGGCGGGTGAGCGCGTAGGCGAGGCTTGCGGCAAAGGTCGCGCTGTCCGCTGCGTCCGATGAGAAGGCGGTCTCGATCGCGCGGACGGTACGCTCGAGCCTCTCGAAATCGCCAGGGTCGGCGAACAGTTCTCCGCGCGACGCAAGTACGTCGAGCCCGAGGGAGAGCGTCGCGGCGCGCGTGGTGTCGCGGAGGTCGGCCGCCTCTGCAGTCTCCAGCATCGTGCGCAGCTCCGCGCCGTCGAGAGCCGGTGCCGACCAGCCGAACGCATCGATCGTGCGCGCATCGCTCCAGCCGAGCGCCGCGACGAGCGCGCGGAACGCAGCGGCCACCGTCGCGCGCGACTCGCCGTCGGCGAGGATCACGCCGCTCTGCGACTGCGCAGCGCGCTGTGCCGCCACGGCGCGGGCGAGCGAGGAGAGCGTCTCGAGCGCCTCGGACGAGGTATTGCCGAACGCCTCGACCCGCAGCGCGTGCGCGCGCTCGTACTGCACGATCGACTCAGAAAACAAGCCAAGGAGCTCGTACATCCGGCCGGCGATCATGCGGCCGTCGGCCTCCTCGTTGGCGGGAAGCCGCGCAGAGCCGATGCCGCGCACGATCGCGTCGGCAGCGTCGGCCATGCGCGCCTCGCGGCCGCGGCCTGAGACGCTCGGATCCTCGATCGCCGCGATCAGCCCGCTGATGTAGCGTTGCGCGCGCATCGCCTCGCGGTAGGCGATCGCGCCGCCGATGACCGACGCTGTCGTGATGCCCGTTGCCGCGAGGACCGCGAGCGCGATCGCCGTGGTGAGCACGGGTCTGCGCCGTGCGGCCCGCCACGAGCGTTCGAACATGCCGGGCCGCCGCGCGATCACGGGTTCACCCGCAAGCCAGCGCCGCAGATCCGCGCCGAACTCCGCCGCGCTCTCGTATCGGCGCGCGGGGTCGCGCTCCATCGACTTGAGGATGATCGCGGCGAGGTCGCCACGCAGCGCACGCTCGTGCGGCGCGGCGCGCACAGGGTCGAGCGCGGTATCGATCGCGATCGCCCGCATGGCCTGCGCAGGCGTGCGTCCGAACTCAAAGGGCAGCCGTCCCGTGCAGAGCTCATACAGCAGGACGCCCAGTGCGTAGATATCCGTCCGTGCATCGACGTCGCGCGACGCCTCGAGCTGCTCGGGGCTCATGTAGGCGAACGTGCCCACCACCGCACCCTCGGGCGTGAGCGAACCGACATGCGTGGCCAGCGTGGCCGCCGAGCCCGCCGACGTCGCCACGCCGAAGTCGATCACGCGCGCGCGGCCGTCGGCACCGACCAGCAGGTTCCCCGGCTTGAGGTCGCGGTGAATGACGCCC
>JBIIRG010000287.1:0-3599 GCA_044341665.1 Phycisphaerales bacterium
TGGCGGGCGCAAGCGCGGCAAGCTCGGGGTCGTGTGCGATCCACCGGGGGAGGCGGGTTGCGAGCCAGGCGTTCAGGTCGGCTGGGTCGATGGCGATGGCCCATTCCTCCCCTGCCGGCCGGATCTTGGTGAGCGCCGCGACGAGCGCTTGCTCGAAGGCTTCGCCGCGGGCGGTGGCGTCGTCGGGAAGCGATGCGCGGGTGGCCGGAGGCATCGCCGCGAGGAAGAGGGCGATCGGGATTGCGCCGACGAGCGCGGCGCCGACGAGGAGCGCCATGGCGCGCACGCGCGAGGGTGATCGCGGGGATGATCGCGGCGAGTCGGCCACGCGCGCAGCCTACCCAAACGGTGCCAGGCACCAACCTGGCACCAACCACGCGGCAACCAGTAGTCGCGGGTACGTGCCAGGCACCGAAGGCCGACGTCGCAATCCGCGCGAGCAGCAACGCTTCCACGGCACACCCGGGCAACCTGGTTGGTGCCGTGCGATCCTGGTTGGTGCCAGGGTGGTGCCAGGTTGGTGCCTGGCACCGTCCGGTCACGCGAAGCGCTTGACGACGAGGGTGTCGTTCTGCCCGCCGAAGCCGAACGAGTTCGAGAGGCAGATGTCGACCTTCGCCGAGCGCGCCTTGTTGGGCACGTAGTCGAGGTCGAGCGCCGGGTCCGGCGTGCCGTAGTTGATCGTCGGCGGCAGCATGCCGTCGCGGATCGCGAGGACGCACGTGATGAACTCCACCGCTCCCGCGGCGGCGATGAGGTGCCCCATCATGCTCTTGATCGAGCTCATGGGGATGTCCTTGGCATGCTCGCCAAACACCCGCTTCACGCCGCGGGTCTCGATCGAGTCGTTCTCCTTGGTGCCCGTGCCGTGCGCGCTGATGTAGTCGATCGCAGCGCGGCCGTCGGCGCGGCGCGCGAGCGGGTCGATCCCCGCCTGCGCGAGCGCCATGTGCATCGAGGCGGCGCCGCCGCGGCCCTCGGGGTGGATGTCGGTGATGCGGAACGCGTCGGCGCTCGATCCGTAGCCCGCGAGCTCGGCGAGCGGCGTGGCGCCGCGCGCGAGCGCGTGCTCGAGGCTCTCGATCACGATCATGCCCGAGCCCTCGCCCATCACGAAGCCGTCGCGCGTCGCGTCGAACGGCCGCGAGGCCTTCGTCGGGTCGGCCTTCGAGGTCGAGAGCGCGGTCAGGCGGTTGAAGCCCGTCACGCCGAGCACGTGGATCATCGTGTGCGTGCCGCCCGAGATCATCACGTCGGCGTCGCCGCGCTGGATCAGGCTGAACGCCTCGCCGATGGCCTGCGTGCTGGCCGCGCAGGCGGTGAGGCAGTTGAGCGCAGGACCGCGCACGCCGAACTCGCGCGCAAGGTGCGCGAGCGGCATGTTCGGCTCCTGCTCGACCTCGCACATCTTCTCGAGCACCTTGTGGGCGGTCTCGGCCCACGGCACGCCGTCGACCTTGCGCTGCTCGGCATTCCAGCCGGCGAGATTCGCGGCGGCGTAGTGGTCGAAGTCGAGCACGCCCTCGCCTGCGCCGAGGTAGAGGCCGACGCGCTTCCGGTTGAGCCCGGCGAAGCCCTCGAGCCCGGACTGCTTCCAGGCCTGGCAGGCGGCGCCGAGGGCGAACTGCGAGTTGAGCCCCGCGGTTGCGTGCACGCGGGCGTCCTTCACGAAGCGGTCGATCGAGTAGTCGCGCACCTCGGCGGAGAAGTTCGTGGGAAAGGTCCGCGCGTCGAAGCGCGTGGTCCAGCCCATGCCGCTCTCGCTGTTCAGGAGCCGCCTCCACACGAGGTCGATGTCGTGGCCGAGCGGCGTGACCCAGCCCATGCCGGTGACGACGACGCGACGGTTGTTGCTCTTGGTGGTCATCGGTGGCTCGGGTCAGCAGGATCGGGAGAGGACGGCGGCGCTGTTCTGTCCGCCGAGGCTCGGCGTGCAGACGAGGATGTGGCGGAGCGGGCGCGCCTCGCTGGGCGCTGCGGTGGCGGCGAGCGTGCCAGTCGCGGCGCTGTTGAGGCGCGCGGGAAGCCGCTGTTCGGAGAGGCACTTGACCGCGACCGCGACGGCGATGGTGCCGAAGCCGGCGACGGTGGCGCCGATCGAGGGCGAGAGCGTGACGATCGGCTTGGCCGACACCGCGTCGCCGAAGACACGCACGAGCGCGCGCGCCTCGAGCGCGTCGATCGCGGGGACGCCGCAGCCGTACGGGATGATGGCGTCGATGTCGCCGGCGGCGACCCCGGCGTCGCGGAGCGCGGCGTCGATCGCGTCGGCAAGCGACTCTCCGGAGGCGTCGGGCACGAGCCCGACGGTGTCGTCGCACCAGCTCTGCGAGGCGCCTGTTCCCGAGAGCACCGCGTGGATGCGCGCCCCGCGCGCCTTCGCGGTTTCCTCGGCCTCGAGCACCAGGATGCCGCCGCCTTCACCGACCAGCGCGCCGGGCGAGGCGGGATCGAACGGCTTGACCTTCTTCGTCGCGTCCTCGTCGACGGTGCAGGTCGCGAGGCGACCCGCGAGTTCCTGACGGAGGTACGCCATCGGGTTCAGCTTGCTGTCGGCGCCGCCCGAGAGGCAGGCGTCGGCCGCGCCGCGCTCGATCACGCGCTGGCTTTCGGCAAGCGAGAGGCCACTCGAGGCCTCGTTGCAAGTGATCGTGTTCGACGGCCCCTGGCAGTCGTGGATGATCGTCACGTGGCAGGCGAGCATGTTGGGCAGGTACTTGAGGAGCCAGAGCGGCGTCAGCTCCTGCATGCCCTGCTGTCCCCAGTGCCCTGGGTCGAACTTGCCCGCCGCGTCCTTCGAGGTCGCCAGCGCGGCCGTCAGCTCGTCGAGATCGGCCGCGATCAGGCCGGCGCCGATGTGGCAGCCGAAGCGCTCGGGGGGGATCGTCGGCGGGTTGTCGGGGTCGGTGCCGCGGGTGCGGAGACCGGCGTCGGTGACGGCACGCAGGGCGCCGCCGACGGCGATCTCGATGTCGCGCGCCATGACCTTGGTGGCCTTGCGGTAGCTCTTGGGCACGAGGTCCTTGACGTCGTAGCCCTCTGGAAGCTCGCCACCCGAGGCGGCGGCGAAGCCGCGCGCGTCGAAGGCGCGGATGGGCGCAAGCGCGGAGCGACCCTCGCAGAGGGCGTTCCACAGGGGTTCGATCCCGAGCCCGTGGGCCGAGACGGGCCCGAGGCCCGTGATGACGACGCGGCGGCGTGACATAGGGGGCGCAGTATACGGGTGAAGCGTGGAGGGGTGCGGCGTGCGCAGCAACGCGGGAGAGGCGCGTCAGCGAGACGAGGCAGGCTCATCGACGCCCGCCGCGCACGGTGGCCGCACCCGCCGGTCCGCCGTCGCAACGCCCTACCGCCCCGAGCGCGGCGCGGCGCGGCGCGCGATGAGCATCGACAGCTCGAGCGCCTGCTCGTAGTTGAGCCGCGGATCGACCTGCGAGCGGTAGGCACGCGACAGGTCGTCGTCGCTGATCCCGCGCGCGCCGCCCGTGCACTCGGTGACATCCTCGCCCGTGAGCTCGATGTGCACGCCCGCGAGCACGGTGCCCTCGGCGCGGTGCACCTCGAACGCCTGCTCGACCTCGGCCAGGATGTGCGCGAAC
>JBIIRG010000085.1:0-11751 GCA_044341665.1 Phycisphaerales bacterium
CGCGAACACCAGCACCGCGGTGCCGAGATCCTCCTTGCCGATCAGCGCGCAGATGAACGCGAGCACGCCGAGCGCCGGGAGGAAGCCGCGCTTGAACGACTGCAGCCGGTCCGCGTGCCTCACGCAGAACCACGACACCACGATCAGCATGCCCCACTTGGCGAACTCGCTGGGCTGGAACCCGAGCGACGCCGGGCCGATCCAGCGCGCACTGCCGTTGACCTCGCGGCCCACGCCCGGAACCTGGGTGAGCGCCAGCGTGACCACGATGCCGCCCAGGATCCACGGGATCCACGAGCGCGCGCCGCGCGCCGTGATGAACCGCTCGACGTCGATGCGCGACCCCACCCACACCATGCAGAGCGCAATGGCCGCCAGGATCGTCGTGCGGCCGAAGAACACGGTGCTGAACTCGATCGGCTCGTACCGCGCCACGGCGCGCTCGTAGGCGTCGCGGCTCAGCGCACCAGCCTTCACCAGCGCCTCATCGGGCGGAACGTCCAGACCCGCCGAGTTGACCATCACGATCCCGATCACCAGGAGCGCGAGCATCGACAGAACCACACCGTGCGACATGCGGAGCATGGCGCGGTTTATCGGCACGCAGCCCATGCGCGGTGGAGAAGTCGCGCGACCGATCCGCTACCCTGACGGACTGCGATGCACGCCTCCGCCCCGAGCCCATCCGACGCGAGTCCCTCCAACGGCGGACATGGTCCGACCGTGTACCTCGAGACCTTCGGCTGCCAGATGAACGAGCTCGACAGCGAGCTCGTCCGCGGCCACCTGCGGTCGCTCGGCTACCGCTTCATCGACGACTTCACCAAGGCCGACGTGGTCCTCTACAACACCTGCTCGGTCCGCGAGCAGGCAGAGAACAAGGCGTACTCGCGCCTCGGCCTCGTGGGCATGCGCAAGAAGGCGGGCGAGCAGGTCATCCTCGGCGTCCTTGGCTGCATGGCCGAGCGCGACGGGATCGACATGCTGCGGCGCTTCCCGCAGGTCGACCTCCTGTGCGGGCCGGGCGAGCTCGACCGCCTGCCCGCCCTCATCGACAACGTCCGCCGTACCGAAGGCGCCGCCCGCGAGGAGCGGGTCGCGCTCGCCGGCAGCAAGAGCCGCCGGTCCGCCACGCTTGCCGCAGCCGAGGACCATCTCGAGCTCCTCGACCTCTCTCGGGCGTTCGAACCCACCGACGCCGGCGCCGACCGCCGTTCGGCCTACGTACGTATCACCCGTGGCTGCAACAAGTTCTGTACATATTGCGTGGTCCCCAACACCCGCGGCGCCGAGGTCCACCGCCCGCCTGACTCGATCGTCGACGAATGCAAGCGCCTGGTCGATGCCGGCGTGGTCGAGATCACCCTGCTGGGGCAGACCGTCAACCACTACCGCTACACCCACGGCCTGGCGGTCGATTCCGCAGGCCGAGAACAACCCCAGGTCGGTCCAGGACTCGCGGCCTTCCGCGCCCCCATCCCGGCGGGGCAGCAGGTCACCACCTTTGCCCGCCTGCTCGAGCGGATCCACAACGAGGTGCCCGCGCTGCAGCGCCTGCGCTTCGTGACCAGCTACCCCCGCGACTTCGGCGACGACATCCTCGATGTCATGGCGGCCTGCCCGCGCATCTGCCGCTACATCCACGCGCCCGCCCAGTCCGGCTCGAACCGCATCCTCAAGGCCATGAACCGCGGCTACACCCGCGAGGAATACCTCGAGTTCATCGAGCGGGTGACCACCAAGCTGCCCGACTGCACCATCGCAGGCGACATCATCGTCGGCTTCCCCACCGAGACCGATGCGGAGTTCGAGGAAACGGTGTCGCTCGTGCGCGCCGTGCCCTTCAAGAACAACTTCATCTTCAAGTACTCGCCGCGTCCGGGCACCGTCGCCATCGACCGCTTTGAGGACGACGTCCCCACCGAGGTGAAGAAGCTCCGCAACAACCTGCTGCTCGACGTGCAGACCGAGGTCAGCCGCCAGGTGCACGGCGCGTGGGTCGGCAAGCGCGTGCCTGTGCTCGTCGAGGAGATCCGAGATCACGGCGCGGGCGAGGCCCCCGCCGAGGTCGAGGCGACCGCGAGCGCCCTTCCACTGGCCGTGGCGCATCCTGACTCGAAAAAAATTGAGCTGCGCTGGAATCGGCGTCAGTCGGTCGCCCGCGCGGGTCTGCAGGCCATCGGGCGCACGCCGGGCGACCTCATAGTTGCGATCAACCTGTCCGAAGCGCGCGCCGCCGAAGGGCGAGCACAAGCGCTGATCGGTACGGTCGTTGAGGTCGACATCACGGCGTCGGCTCCGTTGCTGCTTCAGGCGCAAGTCGCCGAGTGACGAGAAAAACCGCGTTGCGCGAGCGCGCCCATTCGAAGTTCCATCTGTGACGCCCGAGAACGGCTCCAGAGCCCCGGCGGAGGCTAGAACTTCGCTCCGCTTCCTTGACTGCCCCCGTTCATGCACTATGTTCTCTCTCGAGGGAGGGACACAGCGCAAAGGGGCGCTGGTCTCAAAAGGGAGAGTGCTGAGCTTGTCCTCATCGAGCTCGCGCAAAAGGAATTGGGAGTTATCACAATGAAGAATGGAATGATTGCGGCTATCGCTGGCCTGAGCGTTGCGGGCGTGGCTTCGGCCACCTTCACGGGCTACGTCGTCACCTCGGCGAACGTCACCAACAGCGGTCAGAACCTCGTGGTCTACAGCGTGTTCGCGCGCTTCAACGGCCCGACCGACACCATGCTGAACTGCTTCAACCTCGGCTCGTCGACCCCCGGTGGTCTCTCGGGCTTCTGGCACAAGGACAACTCGTCGGGCAACTCCGGCGCCCTCGGCCAGGAGTTCGGCACCTGGAACCCGTCGCAGACCGGTTCGATCACGGCCAACCGTCCGTTCGACTCGTACCTCACCGTCGGCGGTCAGGCCTCCGGCACGAACACCTCGAACGCGGATCCCTCGTGGGTCACCGGCGGCAACGCTGATGCCCGCAGCTGGAACCGCGCCGACCTGCCGAACAACGGCACCCTCGGCTGGTTCAACTCGAACCCCCCGAATCTCCAGGGCCGCGTCGGCACCGCGCCGAACACCGCCACGGACGTGCGCATCGGTCAGTTCGTCCTCTCGGCCGGCCACTCGGCCCGCACCATGACGCTCACCGTTGGCTACAACGACGGCGTCCCCGGCACCGCGGTGCAGTTCGGCACCAACACCTTTGATCTCGGCGTCGTCCCCACTCCGGGCGCGATCGCCCTCCTCGGTCTCGCTGGCCTCGCTGGTCGCCGTCGCCGCTGAGCAACTCTGAGCAAGTAATTGCACTCTTCATCCCGGCCGCGGGTCTTACCCGCGGCCGGGGTTGCTTTTTGACGGTTTCGGTTCGCCGCACCGCACCCGGTCGCGACTGTGCGTTGACTCGCAAAGCACGGCATTCCGCCGACTTCGGCAGCGGCAGCCCGCACGGACGACGCGCGGATTGCCCGCAGCTCCATTCACGCGTGCGCGCCGATTTTGCCAATCAATAGACATTTCGCGCAGAGAACGCGCGCGCCGCCGCTCTTCTCGGGCGTCGAGGCTTCCCTGCCTCGCACGCCCTCTCGGCTGGTTCCCTCCAGCCTCTCCTTCGCCCTTTTCCGGTGGATCCGCAGCGCGTCGAGCCGACGCGGTTTCGCTCCACCTCGTCCCTCCCTACTCCCTGGAGATTGCAATGACTCGTGGAACGCTCACTGGCCTCCTCGGCCTCGCTATCGCTTCGACCGCCTCGGCTTCGTTCACTGGTTTCGTGGTCACTTCGGCCAACGTCTCGAGCAGCGGCCAGAACCTGACCGTGTACAACGTCTCCGCGCGCTTCAACGGCCCCACCGACACGCTCCTCAACTGCTTCAACTTCGGCGGCGTGGGCAGCACCCTCATGACCGGGTTCTGGCACAAGGACAACGCCTACTACAACACGGGCGTCCTGATGCAGGAGTTCGGAACCTGGAATCCGTCCCAGACGGGCTCGGCGACCCTCAACCGCCCCTTCGACTCCTATCTGACGGTTGGCAACCAGGCTGTTCCGACGAACACCACCAATGCCGACCCCTCGTGGGTGAGCGGCGGCAACGCGGACTCCCGCAGCTGGAACCGCCCCGACCTGCCCAACAATGGCACCCTCGGCTGGTTCAACAGCAATCCGCCCAACAACCAGGGGCGCGTCGGGGTGGGCTCCAACACGGCGACCGATGTTCGGATCGGGCAGTTCGTCCTGTCCGCGAACGACCAGAGCCAGTTCGACGGCCGCCGCACCTATGTGATCACCCTCGGCTACAACAACGGCGTGGCTGGCTCGGCCGTGCAGTTCGCGACCGCCAACTTCAGCATCCCCGCCCCCGGAGCGGTGGCCCTCCTCGGCCTGGCCGGGCTGACAGGTCGCCGCCGCCGCTGAACGGGTCGATCAAGATCACTCCCGCCCCTGGCATCCGAGATGTCAGGGGCGGGTTCGTTTTTCGACCAACACCATGCATCCGCACAATTCTCGGACGAGACGTCAGCGAACAAGCCCTTATGCAATCGTTTGCACAACATGAACTTGCGTGACCGGTCTTCACCAGCCCGGTCCAAGCGGCGAATCTGAAAATTCCCTGTCCGCTTGCGCAGAAGCACGCACCGTCCCGTCTGTTCTCTCGTGCCTTCGGTGAAGTCCCTGCCCGCTGTCTGCGGACAGCGACTCCACCGCGGGCCGTTCGCTCTGTTGGATCGGCCCTCGATCCCCCCGCATTTCCCCCCCAAACGTCGAGGCATTCCTTACCCGCCTCGGATCCCTAGGAGAGAATCATGAAGACTGGAATGATCGCTACCCTCGCTGGCCTCGCCGTTGCCGGTTCGGCCTCCGCCACCTTCGTCTCGTTCGTGGTCACCTCGACCGCCGCGACGACCGGTGGTCAGAACCTGACCGTCTACTCGCTCTTTGCGCGCTTCGACGGCCCGACCGACACCGTGCTCAACGCGTTCAACCTCGGCGGCGTCGGTGGCAGCTCGCTGACCGGCTTCTGGCACAAGGACAACGCCTACTACAACTCGGGCGTTCTCTCGCAGGAGTTCGGCACCTGGAATCCGTCGCAGACCGGTTCGATCACGCTGAACCGTCCGTTCGATTCGTTCCTCGTCGTCGGCGGCCAGGCGACCCCGACCAACACCACGAACGCTGACCCGTCGTGGGTTTCGGGCGGCACCGGCGCTGGCGCTGGCGACTCGCGCAGCTGGAACCGCGCTGACCTGCCGAACAACGGCACCCTCGGCTGGTTCAACTCGAACCCGCCGAACAACCAGGGCCGCGTCGGCGGCGCCGGCAACACCGCCACGGACGTCCGCCTCGGACAGTTCGTCCTCTCGGCGAACGACGCTGCGCTCCGCAACTACACCCTGACCCTCGGCTACAACAACGGCGTGGCCGGTTCGGCCGTGCAGTTCGCCACCGGCACCTTCAGCCTGCCGACCCCGGGCGCGATCGCGCTCCTCGGTCTCGCCGGCCTCGCTGGTCGCCGTCGCCGCTGATCCGATCCAACTGATCTGATCCTTCCCACCGCCGCGGGCAACCGCGGCGGTGGTCTTTTTGGCATCCGAGCCATGTCGAGATGAACGCCAAGTCAAGAAACGGCTCTTGCGCAAGGACCGCGTGAGGGTCTCGCGAAGTACGCCGTCTCGCCCTTGCGAACGAAGAAGTCCGCGGCATGATGCGCTTCGGAGTGAGAGAGGGCGCTGCTCGCGGCGCCCGATCGAGAGGAAACGGGCTTCGGTCGAGCTGTTGGACCCGAGGTGGAGACGCCTTTGTTGGAACGCCGTCCAGGGCGTTCTGTGTCTTGTTCCCTGTCCCTGTCCCCGTTACTTTCGAAAGAGCTCCCCTATGAAGCATGCGCTCGCAGTTGCCCTCGTGGCTGCCGTGCCGACCGTCGCGTCGGCGTCCTTTGTCGAGTACTACACCCAGATGACCACCGTCACCGAGCCCAGCAGCGGCACTGCGGTCGACGTGTACGTGCTCTTCGCGCGCTTTGATGGCGCCACCGACACGGTCCTGAACGCCTACAACCTCACCGGTCTCGCCGGCTCGACGCTCAACGCCTTCTACCACAAGGACAACGCGAACTCGGGCGTCCTCACGACTTCGGCCGGCACTTGGAATCCGTCGCAGACCGGCAACGCGACCTCCAACCGTCCGTTCGACTCCTACGTCACGATCGGCGGCCTGCCGACCAACACCAACACCACGAACGCGGATCCGTCGTGGGGCGCCGCGCTGAGCTGGAACCGCCCCGACCTGCCGAACGGCCAGAACATCGGCTGGTTCAACTCGAACCCGCCGAACACCCAGGGCCGCGTTGGCGGCGCAGGCAACACCGCTGATTCGGTGCGCCTCGGCCAGTTCGTTGTCGCCTCGGGCTTCAACGCCGGCACGATCAGCCTCAAGTTCGCCTACAACAACGGCGTCGCTGGCTCGCCCGTGCAGTTCGCCGAGTCGACCTTCACCCTCCCGGCACCGGGCGCGATCGCGCTGCTCGGCCTCGCTGGCCTCGCGGGTCGTCGCCGCCGCTGATCTCAGGCATCTGATCAATTTCCACAACCCCCTCGAGTCGAGGGGGTTGTGCTTTTTGTCCTGCGATCTCGGAGTGGGCCCGATGCGCGTCGCGCTTCTCGGCACCCGCAGGTGCCTCGGAAGACCACAGGCGCGAGTTTCTGCGCAAACCCCGCGTGAATCTCCCCAAAAAGAAGTTCCATTGCTTGACCCCTCCTGAATCGGGGTCAAACTCACACTGAGGGTTGTCTGCGCTCCTTTCTGAAGGAGTGTCCGTTCCGCTTCCTACGGAACAGTGAGGGTCGCGCCGTTCAGGCCTGCGGCTCTCGAGACTGGGAAACAGGGGTCTCGCACTGGCGTCCACCAGTTCGGGACATGCATCGATCCCGTGACTCGCTGCTGAAGCGCGTCTTTCTGTCCCCTGTGTCCCTGTCCCCCCTGTTTTTCAAAGGATTGCGAACATGAAGCTTACGGCTCTGGCCCTTGCGGCTGCTGTTTCGAGCGTGGCCTCGGCGACTTTCGTCGAGTTCTACACGGTCAAGACCCAGACCTCGAACTCCGGCATCAACCTCGATGTCTACACCCTGTACGCGCGCTTCAACGGCGCGACGGACACCGTCCTCAACGCGTTCAACTTCAACCGCACCGACGGTTCGGCGACCAACCTCTTCTATCACAAGGACAACGCCTACTACAACTCGGGCGCCCTCATGAAGGAGTTCGGTACCTGGGCTCCGTCGCAGGCTGGTTCGATCACCCTGAACCGTCCGTTCGACTCGTTCCTCACCATCGGTGGCAACGCGACCCCGACCAACACCACGAACGCTGACCCGTCGTGGACCGGCACGGGCAGCTGGAACCGCCCGGACGTTCCGAATGGTTCGAACGTCGGCTGGTTCAACTCGAACCCCCCGAACATCCAGGGTCGCGTCGGTCAGACCGGCAACCTGGCTGACTCGGTGCGCCTCGGCCAGTTCTCGATGGACCGCGACGCTGCCGCGTCGACCTGGAACCTCAAGATCGGCTACAACAACGGCGTCGCTGGCTCGCCGGTGCAGTTCGCTGAGGCGACCTTCACCCTCGGCGTGATCCCCGCGCCGGGCGCCATCGCGCTCCTCGGTCTCGCCGGCCTCGCTGGCCGTCGCCGCCGCTGAGTTCGCGAGAGTCAGCATGTGAGTCACGGGTAGGCCCGTCCAGGCCGTACCCTTCGGGACTGAAAGACCCCACCCGCCGCGGGCAACCGCGGCGGGTGTCTTTTTGTCGTCGTATGCCCCAGACCAGGGTGCGCTCCCGCCGGCTTCATGGCGTCCGCAGAACATTTCGCAGGCGCGAACTTGGTCCAAAAATGAGCATTTCCCTCGTCCCGACTTCGGATGCAGATATCTTGGAAGGGTTCCCGTCCGGGGCCGGCGGGAGTGTCTCATCCCTTCTCAGAGCAGGAGTTCCAAAGTGAAAACGAGTCTGACTCTTGGTGGATTGCTTCTCGGTGGCACGGCCATCTTCCTGGGCCAGTTCCAGGCGACCGCGGTCCCCGGCGGTGGTGATGGCGGCACGGCTTCGGTCGGCCCTGACGTGATCGTCGGCGCGATCCCCGATGTCGCGCGCTACGCCCCCGGCACCTTCAACGGCGTCGAGTACGCGTCGTACGCGCTGGGTTCCACGAGCTGCAACATCGGAACGCAGCAGCTGCAGTGGCAGCCGAACCCGAGCAACCTTCACCCGACCATTCCGCAGAACCTCTTCCGCATCAAGAACGGCGCGATCGAGCAGATCGGCCTCTCGTGGTGCAAGCACGGCTTCTGCGCGCTGCAGCAGACGCTGTGCGGCGCATGCACTCCTGCTGGCGCTGGCTGCCCGACCGTGCTTGGCATCGGCTGCTCCGATCCGTACACCGCGAGCCTCAATGGCGCCCAGTCGGACCTCAAGGGCCGTGGCCCGATCAATCCGACGACCGGCGTCTTCTCGGGAACCTACACCGACCCCACGCCGCCTGCGGGTCTTCCGACCTCGCTGCGCGAGCGCGTCATGGTGCGCCGCGCCGACCTCGACCCGGCGCAGAACGCCGGCGCGACGTACGTGGCTGAGTGCGCGTACATCCACCAGCAGGATGCCGCTTCGGGCAACGCCACCAACAATGCGTCGTATCGCATGGTGACCGTTGGCGCGACGTGGTCGACCACGCAGGGCTACCCGCTCACCCTCACCGGCCCGACCGTTCAGCAGCTCCCCGCCATCTTCGCGTGGCAGGCCAGCGCGCCGAACGACGTCGGCGTGAAGAGCTACGACGTGATCGGCGACGGTCGCTTCCTGCTCGGCTACCGCGTGATCGACAACGGCAACGGCACTTGGCGCTACGAGTACGCGATCCAGAACCTGAACTCGGACCGCTGCGGCGGCTCGTTCTCGGTTCCGATTCCGGCCGGCGTGACGGTGACCGACATCGGCTTCAAGTCGCCCGCCTACATGAACGGCGAAGGCTACTCGAACGCCGCGTGGACCGTCACCCAGGCCGACGGCATGCTCACCTGGACCTGCGAGCCGAACACCAACGCCAACGCGAACGCGCTGCGCTGGTCGACGCTCTACAACTTCCGCTTCACCGCGGATGTCGCGCCGCAGACGAACCTCGGCATCGTGAACATGGGCCTTTGGAAGGCTCCGACTGCGACGAGCACCGCCACGGCGCTTCAGATGGGCGCTCGCATTCCCAGCACTCCGGTTCCGCCGAACACCCCTGGTGACTTCGACGGCAACGGCGTGGTTGACGGCGCTGACCTCGCCACCCTGCTCAACGGCTGGGGCGGCGCGGCTGGCGACCTCAACGGTGACGCCACCACCAACGGCGCCGACCTCGCGATCCTCCTCAACAACTGGGGTTGATCGAGTTCGGTTCGCCCGACGGATCGATTGAACGCGGGTGGGGCCTTCGGGCCCCACCTGTCTTTTTCCCGCTGAACTCACTCCCTTCCCACTCTCCAACGCCCTTTTTGACGACTTCGGCGAATCGCGGGATCAGCCGCCTCAGGGGCGCAGGCTCCTGCGAACAACTCGCGCATTCCCGAACTCGGAGCCCTGACATGCGACGCACCCTTTCCGCGCTTCTCCTCACACTGCTTCCGCTCACCACGACGCTCACCGCCGGCGGCCTCGCCGAAGCGACCGATGTCGGCAAGGGAGGATCGGGGGCCGAGGGAGGATCGGGGGCGAAGGCACTCCGCATCGAGGGCGTGTCGCGCTACACGACGCAGCGGCTCGATGTCCCGCGGGGAATCCCCGACACCGTTGCCATCGTGGTCGAGCTCGGCGGAAAGCGCGAGACCCTGCGGCTGACGCGCACATCGCTGCGCGCCGGAAAGGCGAGGCTCCTGCTCGACAAGGGAAACGGCGTGCTCGAGGAAGCGCCGCTGCCGCCCCACCGCACCTACCGCGGCACCGTGGAGTCGAACGGCGCGCTCGTGTCGGCGTCGATCGTCGACGGACGGCTGAGTGCGATGATCGACATGCCCGAGGACACGTACTACGTGCAGCCGATGTCGGACTTCACGTCCCGCGGCGCGGATGCTGCGGGCGCGAGCGCCGAGCACGTGGTGTACGGACGCGCTGCGGTGGCGCCCTTCGATGACCTGCGCTGCGGCAACGACGAGTACAAGCTGGGTGAACCCGACTGGATGCTCGGGCAGCCGACCGATCCCGCCGAGAGTGGGCAGGTCGGTGGCGGCGACGGGCCGCTCGGTGCGGGCGGCGAGGGTGGCGGCGAGGGCGGCATCGCCGGAACCACGCCGTTCATCGCCGAGATCGCCTTCGATGCCGACTTCGAGTTCTTCCAGCTGAACGGCTCGAACGCGATCAACGTGGTCAACGACATCGAGAACGTGATGAACAACGTGTCGCTGGTCTATGACCGCGACGTGAACATCACGTACGAGTTCACCACGTTCGTGGTGCGCACCACGGCTGCCGACCCGTACACGTCGACCGTGATGGACACCCTGCTGTGCGAGTTCCGCAACAAGTGGAACACGACGCCCGAGAGCCAGATCCAGCGCGACGTGGCGCAGTTCTTCACGGGCAAGCAGGTCACGGGCAACGTGATCGGCCTCGCGTGGCTTGGCGTGGTGTGCAACCAGCCGGGCGTGGCCTGCTCGGCGAACGGCAACCTCGCGTACTCATGCGTCGAGAGCCGGTTCACGGGCGTGGCGGACTTCCGCACGTCGCTCTCTGCGCATGAGCTCGGGCACAACTGGCAGTCGCAGCACTGCGACGCGACCAACCCGTGCAACATCATGTGCTCGGTCATCAACAGCTGCCAGGGCACGACGGGCACGAACCTGCGCTTCGCGGCCAGCGAGCAGGCGCAGATCACGGCATTCCGCAATGCGGCGGCGTGCGACACGGTGCTGCCAGCCCCCATCACGCTCCCCTTCTCGGACGGGTTCGATGCGTCGCCCGCGCTGAACACGAGCAACTGGATCTACGCGAAGGGCGCCGCGCCCTCGACCGCGGCTGTGAACGAGCCGAGCCCGACGCGCTCGCTCAATCTCGATGCGGTCGGCAACCTCGAGTACGGCGACGACGAGATCCGCTCGAACTTCATGCTGCTCGCCGGGCTGCCGACGGTGATCGTGCAGTACGCCACGCAGCACATCGGCGTCGAGGCGGGCAAGCAGCTGTTCGTCGAGTACCTCAACGCGTCGCTCGACTGGGTGGTGCTCAACACCGTCACCGCCGACGGCGTGAACCAGACGAACTTCGTGCAGTGGCAGCACACGCTGCCCGCGAACGCCAAGCACAACAAGTTCCGCCTGCGATTCCGCGCCGCCGTCGACGGGCAGGACGACGACTGGTACATCGACGACGTGCGGGTGGTGACCGTGGTCGTGCCGACGAACGACGAGTGCACGACCGCCACGACGGTGGGCGAGGGCTCGTTCACCTTCGACACCGCCAACGCGACCGACAGCGCCGCCGTGGTGCCCGCGTCGTGCAACGAGGGCGCGAGCAGCCTGATGCGCAACGACATCTGGTTCCTCTATACGCCGACCTGCGACGGCACCGCGACCGTGTCGACCTGCGGCACCGCGGCGTTCGATACCAAGATCGCGGCCTACGCGACGGCGTGTCCGCCCGCGGGCGCGCTGGTGGCGTGCGACGACGGCACGGCGGGCTGCGCGAACGGCACCTCGACGATCACCTTCCCCGTGAGTGCGGGCGCGGGG
>JBIIRG010000087.1:0-11635 GCA_044341665.1 Phycisphaerales bacterium
TCGTTGAGTCCGTAGCGGTCCTGCAGGTACGCCTCGAGGATCGCCGCCTTCGACGCATCCTGCTGCCCGCCCGCTGCGGCCGCAGCCGCGCCGATGCCGCCCGGCGACAGCGCCAGCAGCAGGAACACCACGAAGGTGATCCCGATCACCGTCGGCAGCATGAACAGGATGCGTCGCGCGATGTAGTTGAGCATCGGTCACCCAGCCGAGCCGGCGGCGGGGCCGGCGCGGAAGAACTCCCACGGCTCGAGGCCCGACTTGTACGTCTCCACGTTGCCAACGCCCTTCTTCACGAAACGCAGCCAGGGAGCCACGCGGACGAAGGTGTACGGCTGCTCGTCGTGGATCACGGCCTGGAACTCCTGCCACACCTTGCGGCGCGCCTCGAAGTCGATCGTCATGCGGATGCCGTCGATCGCCTTGTCGGCCGCGGGGCTATTCCACTGCGCGAAGTTGTCGCCGCCCTCCTTGATCGACTCGGAGTGGAAGATCTGGCGCGGATCGCTCTCGGGCGCGCTCGCCGACCACGCCATGTTCAGCGCATCGAAGGTGCGGCCCTTGAGGATGTCCGACATCGCCGCCCAGTCGATGGGCTTGACCTTCATCACGATGCCCACGCGCGCGTAGCTGTCCTTGATGAACGTCGACACGCGCTCCGAGATCTCATCCGAACCCGCGCGGGTGAACTCGAACTCGAACACGTCGCCCTTCTCGTTCTCCAGGATGCCGTCGCCGTTGCGATCGGTCCACCCCGCCTCGGCAAGCAGCGCCTTGCCGCGCTCGGGGTCGAACGGCCACGGCGTGATGTCGCGCGCGAACACAGGGCTCTCCGGATTCACCGGCCCCTGCGACAGCTCGCCAACGCCCTCCCAGATGTCGCGGATCATCCGCGCGCGATCGAGGCACAGCGTCATCGCCTGCCGCACGCGCTTGTCGGCGAACGGCGTCTGCCGCCCCGCGTTCTTGCCCTGGTTCCACACGATGAACGAGTAGCCCGAGCGCATGTTCACCCAGCGCAGCGACTGGTTCTTGTCGTCCCAGCCCTCTTCCTTCGTCTTCTTCACGAACTGCGGGCTGCTGGGGGTGATCATGTCGCCTTCGTCGGACTGGTACGAGGCCAGGCGCGAGGTGGCGTCGGCAACGACCTTGAACCGCATGCGGTCGAGCGCGGCGCGCGGCCCCCAGTAGTTCTCGTTGCGCACCAGCACGATGTCCTGCCCTTGCGTCCACTGGTTCTCGACGTCGAGCCGCTCGAGCTTGAACGGGCCGCTGCCCACGAGAAGGCCCGTCGCGCTGTTGATCTGCGCCGCCTGGAGCTTTCCGTAGAAGTGCTTCGGCAGCACGTAGTTGCCCAGCGTGTACTCGAGGTTGAACGACAGCGCCTTGTTGAAGACGAACTCGACCGTGAGCGGGTCGACCACCTTCACGTCCTCGATCTGGTCGAGGGTGGCGCGCACGCGCTCGGTCTCCATCGAGGGATTGAAGATGTAGTCGTCGAACGTCCAGCGCACGTCCTCGGCGGTGAGCGGCTCCCCGTCGGAGAAGCGGAGCCCGTCGCGCAGACGCACGCGGATCCACATGCCCGCGGGGTCGCGCTGCCACGCAGCGGCCAGGAGCCCGCGGAACTTGAGCGTCTTCGGGTCATAGGCGCCCAGCGAGTCGCACACGCGGTCGATCACGCGGCGGCCGTACACGTCCTGCGCGATCATGGGCGTGATCTTGGGCGGCTGGCCCTCGAAGATCTCGGTGAACTCGCCACCCTCCTCGAAACCCGGCTTGCCGTGCGGGTCGGTCGCGTAGTCCCACGGCGGCTGCCACTCGACAGGCACGCCCGCGCGGGCCCACGACTCGTCGCGCGCACCGGCCTGCGGCTGCGTCGACGCGCCGCGCGCCGGCCCCGCCGCCACCATGCCGCTCGCGAGCTTCTTCTCGATGGCACCCAGCTTCTCGAGCACGTCGCGCTGCAGCACCCATTCGCGGTCCCGCTGCAGCATCGAGAGCGAGACGATGACCAGCACCGCGCCGAGCAGCACGATCTGGATGAAGTCCTTGAAGCCAAAACGGTTGTTCATGTGTGGCACCTCGCCGCGACGACCGGGAGACCGCTCGCGGGGCGCCCATCCTACACCCTCCCCCCTCCGATTCAGGCGACCTTTCGCCCCCGCATCGGATCAAATCTCTCGCGAAGTTCGTCGCCGAGGAAGTTGAGGGCCACCAGGGTGAGCGCGATCGCAAGGCACGGCGCCACCAGCAGCCACCACCGGCTGTCGACGGTGTTCAACTCGCCGAGCCCGTCGGCCGCCATGTTGCCCCAGCTCGGCAGTGGCTCGCGGACGCCGATTCCGAGAAACGACAAAAAACTCTCCGAGAGGATCGCCGCCGGGACAGCGAGCGCGGCGTACACCGCGATCGGTCCCACGAGATTCGGAAGCAGGTGTGCCGTGAACTGCCGAGGCGCGCCGACGCCAATGGCGCGGCAGGCCTCCATGAAGGGCTTGGCACGCAGCGCCATCACCTGGCCACGGATCACGCGCGCCATGGTCAGCCAGCTCACGCCGCCGATCGCCACGAGCAGCGTTGCGATGTTGATCGCCTGCCGCGCCGACGCAGGCAGGTCGGCGCCGCGCCGCTCGATCACGCCATCGACGGCCACCGCCAGCAGCACCACCAGCAGGATCGACGGCAGCCCGAACAGGATGTCGACGATGCGCATGAGCACCGCGTCCACGCGCCCGCCGAGGGCACCTGCGATCGATCCGTACAGCGTGCCCACCAACACCGCGATCGCCGCCGCGCTCAGTCCTACGAGAAGGCTCACCGAACCGCCGGCAAGAAGCCTCGCCAGCACATCGCGCCCGAGCTTGTCGGTGCCAAGCACGCGACCCGGGACGTACTGCCCCGCCGTGCGCGCAGCCTCGATCCGTGCGGCCTCCTCGGCGTCAAGCCCCTTCCAGAAGGGCGGAAGCAGGTTGAGCGACAGGTTCGAGGCCTCGTATCGCGAGAGCGTCGCAGGGCCACTCTGCACGCTTCCCATCGACCACGGCAGCGTGGCGACGCAGGCGAGCAGCATCAACGCCAGCACGGCCACGCCGATGCGACCCGCCGTGCCAAGACGCGCGGGTGCGCTCTGCCGAACCGAAGTCGACGGGGAATGCATCCCGCGCAATCTACTCGCGCGGGGCGCGCTCGGCGGGATCGCGCGTATCGGGACGCGCCTCAGGGCGTGAATCAGGGCGTGAATCTGGGCGTGCGTCGGGGCGCTTCTCCCCCCGCTGCGTCGCCTGCTCCGCAACCTCGCGCTCGAGCTCGGTCTTGCGCGCCGCATCGGCGGCGAGCTCCTCGCGCAGCTTGATCATCCGCTGGTCGAGTGCATCGAGTTCGGCCCGACGCGCAGCGAGGGTCGCCTCGACCTGGCGTTGCGACGCCAATTCCAGCGCGCGGCGCAGCTCGGCCAGCCGATCCGCTCCCGCATCGCCGCGAGCCTCCGCTTCGGACAGCTCCTCGGCCGCGCCATTGGTCTCGGCCTGCGCGCGGAGTTCCGCGACCTTTGCCGCGAACACGACCGGCGCGCGCTCCTTCAGGGCCACAAGCCCGAGCAGCCGCCGCCCCGATGTCCGAAGCAGCACGCGCGCACGCGCGGGATCCTCCTTGAACCGCGCTTCGATCGCATCGCCCCATTCGGGCGCGACCTCCTTGGCCACCGCGACCGCGTTCGCAACATCGGCGTCCGTCAATTCGCGGCGCCCGAAGGACGCCGGCAGCAGACCCTCCATGACCAAGCCTTCGATCATGGGTCGCTCTGCACCAGACCCGCCCGTCCCGCCTGCTGCGGGACCGAATCCGCCCGCACGCGGCCAGTCGGGCGGAAGCGGCATCCCTCCGCGGCCACCGCGGCCGCCGCGGCGACCATCCTCCTGACGGGCAGGCTCACGAAGGTCCGAACCACCGCGCGGGCGCTCGTCCGACGCATCCTGCGCCTGAGCACCAAGCGCGCACGCGAGCGCGAGCAGCATCCCCGATGTCCAACGTGCGCGCATAGAGCCTCCCGTCGTTCGCATGGCACACCTCAACGAGCCGCGCCCGGCAACGCCAGCGACGCGAGCTCGCTCGTCAGATCGTCGTACGACAGCGCTGCACCGTCAAGCAGCGAGCCGCCCTCAAAGATGGGCGTGAAATCCGCCGCGAGCGCGTCATCGAGGTCGTGATAGCGCAGCGAGGGATCGTCGACGGAGCCTGAGAGCGCGACCACCACCATTGCGGCGCTTCGCGCGGTGTTTGCAGCCAGGGCACGCTCCACGTGCGATGCAGCGAGGCGTCGCGGCGACGAGGCAGCGGGTGCGACCGACGGCGTTGGCAACGGCAAGGCGGGCTGGGATGGCTTCAGGTCGGACTGCGCGCCCGACTCTGGCGCCTGCACGAGCGTGCCCGGCGCGGGATCGGCCTCGGTTGAAAATCCGCGCGCGACCAACCAGCCTGCGGCCACGAGCCCAGCGGCCACCGCGACAGCCGCCGCGATCCGCCATGCGTGCGTAGGAACATGGGCCGGACGAGCGCCGATCCGAGCAATGACCGCTGGCGACGGTGCCGACGCGTGCGACAGCGGCAACTGCAGGTCGCTCATCGCGGTGATGCGCTCGAGCGCCTCGCGCGAGAGCCCGCTGCGCTGCCCACGACCGCGGGCGTCAAGCAGACCGCCCAGCTCGGCAAGATCCGCGGGCAACTCGGTCCGATCGGGGTTGTCTCGGTTCGCGTTCATCGTGCAACCAACCTTCCCGAATCCCGACGGGCGCGCAGCCGGCCCGCTCGCAACAGCCTTCGCGGGCGCCTTCGCGGGCGCGACGCTCGTGCGAGGCGCGCCTTCAACTTTCTACAACCACTCCCGCACACTGCAACCAAACGGTCGCAGGAAGACGCGATTGCGGCCCCCGACGCGAAATGTCGGGCTTCGTCCGGGCACGCCGTCGTCGCAGGCCTCATGACCCCTCCGCTTCCCCGACGTCGTCGGCGGTGACGCCCATGTCCTCGAGCAATCCGCGCAGCTTTCGCAGCGCCCGGTGATGCCGCGCGAGCAAGGTGCCCACAGGCTCCTCGTAGTAGTCTGATAACTCCTTGAAGCTCAGTCCGCCCGTGTGCCGCAGCTCGATGATCTCGCGATCCGACTCGGGCAGCCTCGCCATCGCGCGCGCCAAGCGCTCGTTCACCTCCGTCGACTCGGCGCGCGACCCCCGTTCGCGGCGTCCCGAGACCGCCTGGAGCGGCTCGTCCTCCATCGTGCGCGCCTGACGCGACCTGCGCCGCATCTCATCGCGCAGGCGGTTCATCGCGATGCGAAAGACCCACGACTCGAACCTGCCGCTCTCGACGTACTCGCCGATCTTGGCGGCCAGGGTGCAGAAGGTCGACTGCGTGATCTCCTCCGCCAGCTCGGGGTCACGGCACTGCGCGCGCATCAACCCGAACACGCGGGGCGCGACCGCCGCGACCACCGCCCGCCACGCGTCCGAATCGCCACGCGCCGCCCGCCGGAGCAGCTCGTGCAGCTCGGCGGCCTCGGAGCCGGATGCGGGATCGGGGTCGCGGTCGTCTGGCATGGGCACACCGCAGGAGCGCCTGCGCGGGCAAGGTCCTTTGCGGGAAAGGTAACGGCGCCGCGCGCACCCGATTGCCGCACAGCACCGCTTACACAGGCAGGTCGTCCGACGGTTCCTCGACCGCGCGCATGCGCGTGGGCGCCGAAACCCTTCTCGGAGCATCGAAGCCGTCGGCGCCCGAAGGCGGCATCGCGTACGAACGGCTCTTGAAGCTGGTCGTCGAGCCGTCCCACACGAGGTCGACCGTGCCGGTCGGGCCGTTGCGCTGCTTGGCCAGGATCAGTTCCGCGGTGCCGACCTTGTCGGGGTTCTCGTCGGCCCAGTTCGGATCGCCGCGGTGGTAGTAGTCCTCGCGGTGGAGCATCATCACCACGTCGGCGTCCTGCTCGATCGAGCCCGACTCGCGCAGGTCGCTCATGCGCGGCCGGTGCCCCTCGCGCTGCTCGGCCGCGCGGTTGAGCTGCGACAGGCACAGCACGGGCACATCGAGCTCGCGCGCCATGGCCTTGATTCCGCGCGAGATCTCGCTCACCTCGAGCTGGCGGCTCTCGACGCGCGATCCCGAGCTCATGAGCTGGAGATAGTCGATGGCGATGAAGCCGATGCCGTAGCGCTCCTTGAGTCGCCGCGCCTTCGACCGCATCGCGAGCAGCGACAGGCCAGGCGTGTCGTCGATGAAGATCGGCAGCTTGGAGATCTCGCCGCACGCGGTCATAAGCCGGCGGTAGTCGTCGCTGCCGAGCATGTGCTTGCGCAGCCGCTGCGCGTCGATGCCGCCGAGCGCGCACAGCATGCGCTGGATCAGCTGCTGCTTGCCCATCTCGAGGCTGAACATCACGCTCGAGGTGCCGTTCTGCGCGATCTGCTGCAGCAGGTTCAGCGCGAACGCGGTCTTTCCCATCGACGGACGCGCGGCGAGGATGAGCATCTCGCCCCGCTGCAGCCCGTTGGTCATCTCATCGAGCTGCGCGTATCCCGTGCGCACGCCCATGAAGCCGTTGCCTTCGCTCTCGTCGATCATGCGCATCGTCTCGTGGACGAGCTCGCTGGCGGTCGACACCACGCCGTTCTCGCGCTTCTGCGCGATGCGGAAGATCTTCTGCTCGGCGCTCTCCAGGAGGTTCTGCGCCGGCGTGCGCGACGTATGCACCTCCTCGAGGATCTCGCCCGCGGCGTGGATGAGCTCGCGCATGGTCGCCTTCTCGCGCACCACCCGCGCCCAGTGCACCGCGTTGGCCGCGCTCGGCACGCCTTCGGCCAGCTGCACGATGTAGTCGAGGCCGCCCACCGCGTCGACCAGGCCACGGTCCGTGAGGAGCTGGTTGAGCAGCACGATGTCGACGGTGGCGTGACGCTCGTAGATCTCCACGATCGCGTCGTAAATGCGGCCGTGGCGCGGCGACGAGAAGTCCTCGCCGTTGCGGACGATCGCGATCACGTCGCCCACCACCTTCGGGTCCCAGATGATGGCGCCGATCAGACCCATCTCGGCCTCGAGCGCCACGGGCGGCTCGGCGCCGAACAACGCGGCCACGTCACGACGCTGCACCTCGGTCATGCCCTCGGTGCGTCCGCGCCGCCCGCCACGTCCCTGCCGAAATCCACCCGAAGTGGCATCCTGGGACCCGCCGTTGCCTGGAAAGAGATCGCTCACGCGACGGAGGCTATCCGACCTCACGGCCTTGGGAAGCGTGCGGACAGGATTCCCACGCGCCGCAGAACCGCGCGACCGCTGCAAAAACGTACGCGGGGCGCCGGTTGTCCGGCGCCCCGCGTACCCATCCAGCCGCCGCAGATGCGGTTGCTCGCGAAGGCTCGCCTTCGGCGGAGCGTAGGTTGTGCTTACTCTTCGTCGCCACCCGAGCGGGTGAGCACGACGGTGCCGTCGTCGAGCGACTGCTGCATGAGCCGACCGACCTTGAAGCGAACGCTCTTGCGCGGAGGCACAGCCACCCGCTCGAGGGTCTTCGGGTTCTGCGCGACGCGTCCGGCGCGCTCACGGATCTCGAACACGCCGAAATCGCGGAACTCCAAGCGGTTACCGCGAGCGAGCTCGCCGATCACATGGTCGAGGAAGCTTTGGACGGCGCGCCGCACGTCAGCGCGCGAGAGCTGCGTCTCTGTAGCAACGCGCTCGATAAGGTCTTTCTTCGTGGTGGTGGCCATCTCACACCTCGAGGGACCGACGCGATGGCGACCACAAGTGCCATCGAGAGCGATCTGGGGGTGCGGCGAGTATGACTCGCGCTTCCTGCCGAAGTCAATAGTCTGCAGAACTTTGCGAGAGATCGAGTTTCTCGGACTCACTCTTTTTCGGGAAACGCGGTTGTACGACTTATGACGGGACGCCTCGCGTCAACTCGCGCAGGTTTCGCAGCACCCGCTGGCATCCCCAGCCCCACGCAGCACGGTCGGGGCGGAGAAGACCGTGCGCACACCCAAGACCCGCATCCCCCTCTCGGTGGCGTCAGCCGCCGCATCCGTGCTGCTGTTGACGCTGCTCGTGCAGTCGTGCGCACCGCGCAAAGAGGGCCGCGTTCCGCATCGAGCGCCCGAGATGCCCTCGCTCGTCCGCGCCGGCACCCTCGACCTCAGCGCGTTCGGCGGCCGGAACGACCCGACGCTCGGACTCGATCGGCACCCGATCATCCGCGCCCCCGTCGAGGCGACCGAGACCACCGTCGACCGTCAGCGGGTCATCGACGGCCGGACCTACCAGGACTTCCGCGTGACGAACCGGACGCGCGACGCGCTGCGGCGTTGATCGCGCCGCGAAGGGTCGCCTCGCCCTCCAAGAACTCAAGCGCGAGAGCAGGGACCGCCAGCGGCACGCACGGCCGTCCACAGAGCTTGACCAAGTCCTTGCGCGAGGTCACGACCACCTCGGCGCCCGACCGCCGGACGGCGTCGTCGAGCTCCGCCACCGAGATCGCCGCATGGTCGCGCCGTTCGAGCACGGCAGGCCACGCGCCCGTCGCGCGGGCCACCATCGCGTGAAACTGCCTCGGATTCCCGAGCGCACAGGCGCTGAGCGCGCGCTTCCCGTTCAACCAGCCGCGTGGCTCCGCGCGCGTGCCATCGGCAGCGTGCACCTCGAGCGCCCGCCACGCGTGGTCGCACACCGCGTCGGGGGGCGCGCCGCGCCAGCGCTCGACCAACGCGGCCGCATGTGCGCGCTGTGCCGGATCGTGCGCCTTGGTGAGCACCACGAGGTCCGCACGGGCGAGCCCGCGCGCAGGCTCGCGCAGCCAGCCGTTCGGCAGCAGATCGCCATCGAGCGCGGGCCGAGTGGCGTCGACGAGCACGATGTCGAGGTCCCGCGCCAGCATGCGGTGCTGAAAGCCGTCGTCGAGCACGACTACAGCGGGCCTCGCGACCGAAAGGGCAGACTGTGCCGCGAAGGCGCGCGTGAGCGCCTCGAGTCGGCGCGCACCGACCACGACATGCGCGCCCGGCGCGGTCAGGGCGTACTCCCTCGCCTCGTCACTGTCCTCGGGCCGCGCCGCGCCGTACCCGCGCAGGGCGATCACCGGCTGCACGCCCGTGTTGGCAAGCGCGTCCGTCACCCAGGCAACGAACGGGCTCTTTCCCGTCCCGCCCGCGCTCAGGTTCCCGACCGAGATCACGGGCGCAGCGTCGAAGCGAGCGACATCGTTCCCGCGGTCAAACCGGGCGTTTCGCCAGCGCACGCCGACTTCGTACGCCCGCGCGGCAAGCCACGTCGCGGGCGCCAGCCAGCCGTACGGAACCGGTCCGCGCGCATCAGTCACGGCGTGGCGCCCCTGCCCCGGCGGAGCCTCCGCCGAACGTCGCTCGCCGAAGCTCGCGGAACTCCTTCACGCCGCGGCGCGCGGTCAACATGAAGTCGACGATCGCAAGCAGCAGGCAGCCGCAGAGCGCAAGCAGCGTCATCGACCATGCGACGGCGAACGCCACGCGGTCCTCGTGCGGATGGGTGAAGGTGAGCGCTCGAACCAGCGGAATCAGCGCGCCCAGTGCGCAAACGATCGACAGCCGCCGCACCACCCGTCGCTCGACGGGCACGTCGCTGCGCCCGAGTCGCGCGAAGTACCAGACAAGCGACACGCCCAGCAGACCAGCCAGTGGCACAGAGAGCCACCACGGCACCATGAACCACGGCCCAAGGTCGCGACCCGCGAGGGCTGGATCGATCGCTCCCTGCGCGAGCAGCCCGATCACGCCGCACCCCCGAGCTCGGTGCGAATCAGCGGCGCCAGCCGTGCGATCGGCAGCCCGACCACCGTCTGCGGGTCCCCCACGCAGCGCACCGGCCACCCGCGCGCCATGACTTCGGGCAGGTTGTATCCACCGGCCTTGCCGCGCCAGAGTCCCTCGGAAAGGAATCGCTCGAAGTCCTGCGCGGGCAGCGCACCGATCTCGATCCACGCTGCATCGCGACCCACCCGACGCTCGCCGCGGGGACCAAGCAGGCACCAGCCCGTGATCACGCCGTGGCCGCGGCCAGCAAGCGACGCGATCATCCTTCGTGCATGCTCGAGGTCCGCCGGCTTGCCGAGCACCGCTCCATCGCGCTCGCACACCGTGTCGGCGGCAAGGATCCACGCAGCCCCCGCCCCGCGTTCCGCGCGCTGCGCCGCCACGCGCCGCGCCTTCAGGAAGGCAAGCGCTGGCGCAACATCGCGCACATCGGCCCGCCCGACTCGGATCGTCGCGTCGTCGATGTCGGCGGGCTCCAGTTCCGCCTCGAACCCCGCCTCGGCAAGCAGGCTCGACCGCCGCGGCGACCCGCTCGCCAGCACGATGCGCTGGCGCGATGGCGCGGATAACGGCGGATTCGTGACGGACATCACCCGCACAGAATACGTCTTTGCGCCGAACCGACGCGCTCCGCGGAGCCTTCACCGCCCTCGATCCGTACCTGTCGGACGCGCGTCACGACGACCAGCACAGCCCTGAGGCGGGCCACGAACCATGTGCATCGGGTTTGACAATCCCCCCTCGTTGCGTGAATCTCCTCGACTCGCCCGCGATCTCCTCCGATAGAACACTGACAGGTCCGCCACCGACGAGGCCCGACAGCTTGGCAGACGCATCGAACCATCAGACCCCATCCGACGCGGCCGACACCGCAGCAGGTGGCTCGTCTGGACCGCGCGCCGAGCTCGGTCCGGGCGACACCACGCGTGCGGGCACGGGGTTCGACACGGCCCTCGGCCGCCTGCTCGTCGAGCGGGGCGTCATCCAGCAGTCATCGCTCGACGACTGCCTCCGCGAGCTGCGCACGCGCGCCGGCGACAGCCGCCCCACCTCGCTGCAGGAGCTGCTGGCCGAGCGCAACCTCGCCTCGGGCGAGCAGATCGACAAGGTCCGCGGAGAGGTGGAGGCGTCGGCAGAGGCCTCGAAGGGCTCGACCAAGATCCCCGGCTACCAGATGCTGCGAAAGCTCGGGCAGGGCGCGATGGCCAAGGTCTTCCTCGCGCGCCAGAAGTCGCTCGATCGACTCGTCGCGATCAAGGTGCTGCCGCCCAAGCTCACCACGTCGAACTTCGTGGCCCGCTTCCAGAAGGAAGGCCGCGCCGCCGCGAGCCTGAGCCACAACAACATCGTGGCCGCCTACGAGATCGGCGAGGCCAACGGCTACCACTACTTCGTGATGGAGTACGTCGACGGCGACACGGTGTACGACCGCATCGTCGCGCGCAAGCGGCTCCCCGAACGCGAGGCGCTCGACATCATCCGCCAGATCGCGTCGGCGCTCGAGCACGCCCACGAGCGCGGCTTCGTCCATCGCGACATCAAGCCGCGCAACATCATGATGACGCGCTCCGGCGTGGCCAAGCTCGCCGACCTCGGCCTGGCGCGCTCGATCTCCGACAAGGAGCTCGCCGAGAGCGAGGCCGGCCGCGCCTACGGCACGCCGTTCTACATCTCGCCTGAGCAGATCCAGGGCAAGGTCGACATCGGCCCGCCGGCCGACATCTACGGCCTCGGCGCGACCTTCTACCACATGGTCACCGGCCGAGTTCCCTACGAGGCCAAGACGCAGAGCGAGGTCATGCAGA
>JBIIRG010000088.1:0-11558 GCA_044341665.1 Phycisphaerales bacterium
GTTCCAGAAGAGGACGCCGAATGCGGCGTCAGGTCTCGACGGGCGGCACACCAGCGCACACACGGTCGCATCGGCCGCGCGCGGATTCGCGGCGAGCGCAAGCATCGCGGCCGGGATCTCGAGGCGCCCGCCATGCGTCCACGCCTCCAGCACCTCAGGGAGCGTGCACGGAAGAAATCCCCCGTCAGGCGCAAGAAGCACGCGCGTCGGCTCGCCTTCGGTGTGGCTGTCGATGAACCAGCTGATGAGCCGTGAGGGATCCACGCGCGCAGCATACTGCCTCTCCGTGCTACCCTGCGGAAATGACCGCATCCGAACAGGTTGGCGCGCCGTTTCGCGGCGTGATTCCCGCGCTCGTCACGCCATTCCGCGACAACGGCGACCTCTGCGCCACCGGGCTCGCGAACCTCACGCGCCGCATGCTCGAAGCAGGCTGCACGGGCACGGTGTGGCCGGGCTCGCTCGGCGAAGGCCAGACGCTTTCCTTCGACGAGCGTGTCGAGGGCTGGCGCGCCATCGCGGGCGCCAGCGAGGGCCGCGGCAACGCGTTCGCCACCATCTCGGCTGCATCGACGCGCGAGGCCGTCCGCCAGGTCGAGGCCGCCGAGCGGATCGGCATGCGCGGCTGCATGATCCTGCCGCCCTACGTGCACAAGGGCCCGTGGCCCGAGTACCGCGCGCACTTCGAGGCGATGCTCTCGGCGGCGCCGCTTCCGATGATGCTCTACAACAACCCGCCGGCGTACATCGTCGATGTGAGCGCCGAGCAGACGTTCGCGCTCGCCGACGCGCATGCGAACCTCGTGGCGGTCAAGGACTCGACGGGCGACGCGCGCAAGCTCACGGCGCTGATCGCAGGCAGCGCGGGCCGCGCGCGCGGGGTCGGCGCGCTGGTCGGGCTCGACGACTGCGCGGTCGAGGGCGCGCGCATGGGCTGCTGCGGCTGGATCGCGGGCCTCGCCAACGCACTGCCTGCCGAGAGCGTGCGGCTCTTCACGCTCGCGCAGTCGCACGCTGCGGGCGACGTCGCGGCATGCGACGCGCTCTACCGCTGGTTCCTGCCGCTCCTCCGGCTCGACACCGTGCCTGAGTTCGTGCAGCTGATCAAGCTCGTCATGTCGGAAACGCAGACCGGCGACGAGCGCGTGCGTGCTCCGCGCCGGCCGGTCGAGGGCGAGGCGCGCGCGCGCGTACTCACGCTCATCCGCGCCGCCCTCGCACATCGTGCATGAGCGACCGCGCGCACCTGCGACGTTCGCGTCTCACGGGCGCACGCGGTCAAGGCACAGCGCCTTCGAGAACCGCATCGCCGCTGCAGGCAAGCCGACGGCGGTGAACCGCGCGTCGTTCGTCGCGGGCATCGGTCCGCCGTGCACCATCGCAGGGCTCACGGCCACGCCCGTCGGCATCGCCTCGTCGAGCAGGCGCCCCGCCTTGAAGCGCAGCACGCCAAGAAGCGTCGCGCGCACCGCGCGATCGGCGTCATCTGACACAACCGTCGCGGCGAGTTGCCCATCGAGGGCGCGCGCAACGTCGACGAGCTGCCCGTCACCCTCGACCGCGACCACCACGCCGAGCGGACCGAACGCCTCGCGCATCACGACCTCGCGCGCCGCACGCGCCGCCGCGGCATCCACCGCAAACAGCGTCGGCTGATGCCGCAGACCCGGTCCGCACGGCTGCCCGCCGCACACGGGCTCCATGCCGAGCGCACGCAGCGCCGCGATCGACTCCGCAAGATGCCCGCGCACGCCCGGCGTGAGAAGCACCGCAGGGGCGGCTGCCTGCATCAGCTCGGCCGCCCGCGTCGAGACGCGCCTCGCCGACGCCTCGCCCGCCACGACGATGACGCCCGGCTTGGTGCAGAACTGCCCACCGCCCAGGAGCACCGACGCGACCCATGCTTCAGCGATCGCCTCGGCCCGTGCCGCGGCGGCAGCCGACGCCACGAACACCGGATTCACGCTCGACATCTCGAGGCTCGCGGGCTTGCCGAGCCGATCGCACACGGCCTTGAGCCGCATGCCCGCCGCGCGCGAGCCCGTGAATGCAAGCGCCGCGACGCCCGCATGCGCGAGCAGCGCCTCGCCGTCCTCAGGCGCGCAGTCGAAGAAGCACTGGATCGCGGCCGCAGGCAGTCCTGCCGCATCGCGTGCCACACAGGCGTGCGCGAACAGCCGCGCCGTCGTGTTCGGATGCCCCGGATGCGCCTTCGCGATCACGGGATTGCGCGCCACGATCGCGGCGCAGAAATCACCGCCCGAGACGCCGTTGAACGCGAGCGGAAAGTTCGACGGCCCGATGCACACCACCGCCCCGCCGAGCGGCACGCGCGTCGAGCGCAGGCTGTTCCGCTCGTCGCGCGCGACCTCGCGCCACGACTCCTCGCGCAGGCAGCGCGCGGCCTCGCGCAACTGGAACGTCGTGCGGTTGAACTCGACCTCCAAGAGCCGCGGCGCATATGGAAGCGCCGTCTCATCGTGCGCCAGGCGCGCGATGCCCTCGCGATCGCCCTCGAGCCGCGCCGCGTAGTCCTCGAGAAAACCAGCAAGCAACGCGCCCGGCGCATCCGCCAGGAAGTCGATGGCGTCGAACGCCGTGTCGGCCATCGCCTCGAGGTCCGCGCGCGTGCTGCGCGCGAACTCCGCACCAAATGGCTCGCCTGTCTCGGGACGCACTGCGCGCATGGACGCTCCTCCTTCGTTGAACTGGTCGCTCCGCGAAGCGCACCGTCCCTGCGGAACGACTACTCCTTCCGAAGCATCGGCCGGCCCTCGTGCCACGCGATCGACACGCCCACCTCGCCCTTCAGGAAGCCGTCGAGCCAGGATCCAGCAGCCTCCACGCGCCAATCGCCCGCCTCGAACAGCGGCTCGGGCGTCGGCGAATTGCGCGTCATCCACCAGCGCGCGAGGTCGCCGCGCGTGGCCACCATGCCGGGCGCGAGCCCCATGGCCATGCAGCGCGCGCTCAGGATCGCAAGCAGCGCATCGATGCGCGCGCGGTCCTCGCCCGACTCCTCGAGGCTCTTGCCGTGCTGCAGCTTCTCGGGCGGGCGCTTGCCGCCCTCGTCCACCGCCTGCACGATCGCGTCGCCGTACTTCTGCGCGAACTTCTTGGGCAGCCCGCGCACCGCGGACAGCTGCTGCGGCGACATCGGACGCTGCTTGACCACCTCGGCCATCGTCTCGTCCGGCATCACCACGCGGTGCGGCAGATCCTCCTTGCGGGCGATCTCGTCGCGCAGCCGCGTGAGCAGCCGCAGCGTCGGGATCTGCGCCGGCTTCATCGGCCAGCTCTTGAGCGTGCGGCGCACCTGCGATTCCTCGTCAAAGCGCGCGGGGATCTTCACGCTCTGCTCGCACTCGCGCAGCGCCCACGCCAGCGTGCCGCGCGCCTCGAGCTCGCAGCGCAGCCGCTCCCACACCAGCGGCAGGTAGCGCACATCGTCGGCCGCGTACCGCAGCTGCGACGCGGTCAGCGGACGCGCGTCCCAGTTCGTGAAGGTGTGGCCCTTGGAGAGCTTGTGCCCCGCGAAGCGCTCGACGAGCTTCTCGAGGCCAGCGGGCCACGGCATCTCGGCGAATGCGGCGGCCACCTGCACGTCGAGCGTGTTGGCCGGCTCGCGGCCGAGCAGCCGGCGCACGGGCTCGAGGTCCTGCGTGCCCGCGTGCACGATCGTGAGCAGCGACGGATCGGCCACCAGGTCGAAGATGGGCCGCAGGTCGGTCACCGCGAACGCATCGACGAGCACCACGCGCTCGGTGGTCGCGAGCTGCACCACGCAGATGCGCGGCCAGTAGCTCTCCTCGCCGATGAACTCGGTGTCGTAGGCGAACAGACCCTTCTCGCGCACGTGCGCGATGACCTCGTCGAGCTCCTGCGTGGTGGTCACGAGCTGCGCCTCGCCGCGCGCGACCAGCTGGTGCTCGAGATGCGGCGCGCTCGCCGTATCCTCGTCCTGTGCCGCCGCGTGATGCCGCTCGCGCTTCTTGCGCCGATAGTTCAGGTTCATCGGGCGCTCGCGTTCGAACGGGTGCGGACGGACTCGATCACCGACGCAGCGACATGGTCGAGCTGCGCCTGCGTGAGATCGGGATAGATCGGCAGCGCGATCGCCTCGAGCGCGGCGCGCTCGGAGTGCGGGAAGATGCCCTTCGTGTAGTTGAGGTGCGCGAAGCACTTCTGCAGGTGGAGCGGCACCGGGTAGTAGATCTCGGTGCCGACCTTGCGGTCGGCGAGGTCCTGCCGCACCGCGTCGCGGATCTCGGCGGGCACGCGGATCGTGTACTGGTTGTAGATGTGGCGCGCGCCGGCGGGCGCAGCCTTCGGGAACCGCAGCGCGAATCCCCCCGCCGACAGCGGCGAGCCCGAGTCGCGCGCGCCCGCTGCGGCGAACTGCGCGTCGTAGAACGCCGCGTTGCGCTGGCGTCCCGCGCTCCAGTTGTCGAGATGCCGCATCTTCACGAGGAGCACGGCCGCCTGCAGCGCGTCGAGGCGCGAGTTCATGCCGACCTCGTCGTGATAGTACTTCGGCTCCATGCCGTGGTTGCGCAGCCGTGTCATGCGCTGCGCGAGCGCGTCGTCATTGGTCGTGATGATGCCGCCGTCGCCGAAACCGCCGAGGTTCTTCGAGGGGAAGTAGCTGAAGGTGCCGATCGCGCCGCGCGAGCCGACACGCACGCCCTGCGCGTCCTCGGTGCCGATCGCCTGCGCGCAGTCCTCGACCACGGGCACGCCCTGCTCCTTGCCGATCGCCAGGATCGCGTCGAGGTCGCACGCCTGCCCGAAGAGGTGCACAGGCACGATCGCCTTGATGTTCTTGTGGCAGCGGAAGGCCGCGCGCGTCGACTCGGGGCAGATGTTGTAGGTCGCGGGGTCGCAGTCGACGAACACCGGCTTCGCGCCAAGGCGATGCACGCTCCCCGCGGTCGCAAAGAAGGTGAACGACGGGCACACGACCTCGTCGCCCGCCTGGATGCCGAGCGCCTGCAGCGCGAGCAGGATCGCGTCCGAGCCGTTGGCGCAGCCGATCGCGAACTTCGTCCGGCAGTACCCCGCCGTCATGCACTCGAGCTCGCCGATCTTCGGCCCGCCGATGAAGTACTGGCTCTCGATCACTTCCTTGACGACGGGCTCGATTTCGGCCCGGATGGTCGCGTACTGCGCCTTGAGGTCAAGAAGCGGGACATTCACGGCTGCAGCGGTCGCGGTCGTCAAGATGGACTCCTGTTTCCTCCGGCCTACCGGAGACGAGCCATTGTGACGAAATCCGCGCCCATTTGGGGAGCCTCAACGTCCTGTTAGGGGGCGAAAGGCCGATGCCCCGTTCCCGTCGAGCCGAAGCCGCCTTGTCCGCGCGCGGTATCCGTAAGCTCATTTACTTCAACGACTTCTGCACGCTCGACCCGCGCAATCACCATCTGCGCCACCCGCATCCTCGGCTCCACCACAAACGGCGTGCGACCGAGGTTGATCAGCGGCACCTTCATCTCGCCCCGGTAGTCGGCGTCGACGGTTCCAGGGGCGTTCGGCATCGAGATCCCGAACTTGGTCGCCAGCCCCGAGCGCGGCCGGACCTGCGCCTCGAATCCCGGTGGCAGCGCCATGGCAAAGCCGCACGGCACGAGCACGATGTCGCCGGGCTGCATCGTCACCGGAGCATCCAGGTCGGCCGACAGGTCCATGCCCGCGGCGAGCTCGGTCTGGTAGGTCGGGAGCACCGCGCTCGCGCGCAGCCGCTTGAATTGAACCTGCATGGTGTGCATCGGCACAGGGTAGCGGCAACGATCCTCGCGGCAACGACGCCGCGCACCTCGGGCGCGCCACAACTCCGCGCCCGAGATGACCGACACGCCATGAAGTCTGGGTCAAGCCCGACGGCGACGCGCGCTCAATCCCGCGAGCATCAGCAGCGCCAGCGCCCCCGGCGACGGCACCTGGCTGAACTCCTGCCGGACAAACGACGCCGACGAGAACCCGTTCTCACCAACCGCGAGGAACTTCAGGTCCTTGTTCACCTCGAACGCGCGGTAGCCGGGCTGCTGGTCCGTGCAGAAGTCCGCCCAGTCGGTGAGCTGCGTGTCCCGCGGGGGGCCGGCAAAGTCGAAAGCCGACAACTGCCCGAGCAGCTGGTTCGCGTCGAGGTCGAACACCGACTCGTCAACCCGCGAATACGACCCGTTTCCACCCGCCGCACCGTTGAAGGTAAGCCGCGTGTCGCACAACCGCACTCCCTGCCTGTACGCATCCTCGAGCACGGCAACCGTGTACTGCAGGTTGAGCTCGCTCGACTGCCCGTTTCCGGGAGTCGCGTCACCCATCGGGCCAAAGAGGTCGAAGCCCACGTTGTAGAGCCCGAACTGGTTGGGATTCTGCGACACGAATCCCACGATCGAGAAATCGCCCTTCTTGAAGGTGCTCGACGTGAACGACTCGAACGTGAACAGCTTGTCCTCGATCACCACCATCCGGTCGCTGCCTTCGGCAAAGAGATCCGTCACACTGACGGCCTCGCCGTTGCCAAGCACGATCACCGCGTGCGCACTGCGCGCCCCGCACGCAATCAGCGCCAGTCCTCCAGCCGCCATCGCCATCCGCATGCTTGCATTCCGCATTCCGGTCTCTCCTTCTCCAAAGCCGCGCGCGGGACAAGGAGCGATCGACGCAACGAGCGGCGAGGCCCCGGCCCACGAGCAGCGGAGTGGAGGCGATGCAAGCAGCCACCACCGCCAACGTCCACGCGGCGGAACACGAATCAACGGAGATGCGGAACGGTTCCCCGCGGAACGCGCGCGATCAGAGCGCGCGCACCGCGGAAAGAACCTCGTCGACGTGGCCCGTCACGCTCACCTTGTCGAAGCGGTGAGCGACCTTCCCCGCGCCGTCGATCACGTAGGTCGTGCGCACCACGCCCATGTAGGCGCGGCCGTACATGCTCTTCTCCTGCCACACGCCGTAGGCGCTGCAGACGGCGGGCGTGCCATCGGCACCCGGCTCGTCGGCCAGAAGCGTGACGGTCAGCGCATGCTTGGCCGCGAACTTCGCGTGGCTCTTGACCGAGTCAGGGCTCACGCCGAGCACCGTGCAGCCGAGCTTGCGGAACTGCGCGAGGTTGTCGCGGAAATCGCAAGCCTCCTGCGTGCAGCCCGAGGTGTCGTCCTTGGGGTAGAAGTAGAGGACAACGGGCTTGCCCTTCAGGCCCGCGAGCGCGACGGGCTTGCCGGCCGAGTCAGGCAGCGTGAAGTCGGGGGCGGATGCGCCCACGGCGACGAGCATGCCAGCGGCGGGCGCGGCCTGCTTGACCTCGGTCATCCGAGCGGGCTTCGTCGCGGCCTTCGCGGGCGCAGCGGCGGACTTCTTCGTCGAAAGCGCGGCGGACTTCGCGGCGGGCTTCGATGCTGTCTTCGATGCTGCCTTCGATGCTGTCTTCGGGGCCGTCTTCGAGGCGGGCGCCTTCGGCGTCTTCGCGGAAGCCTTCACGGCGTCCTTCACGGGCGGCTTCTTCGCGACCTTCGACGTGGTCGTCTTCACGGCGGACTTCGCGACTGACTTCGCAACTGACTTCGCAACTGACTTCGCAACTGACTTCTTCGTGTTGATCGTGGGCATGGCGCGCCCTTCGCCCGCAGCTCGCCTCAGGATGCACCACGGAGCTCGCGCCCTCAGAGGTCGTCGCGCCGGTAGTCGAGATCGGGCCGCGGGCTTGGATGCTCCTCGACCCACGGCGTGTTGAAGCAGCCGACCCAGCGCGTGGGCGCCACCTGCACCAGCGCGTACTCGTCGCGGTTGCGCGCAATCTCCGGACGCACGCCGACCGGCGGATCGGGCCACCACGGCACCAGGCTGTCGGCGAACTTCTCGCCCGCCACAGGCGGCAGCTTGAACTGCGCGGGGTCGCGCACGACCTCCTCGACGGTGGTCAGGCGATGCTTGCGCTCCTTGAGCAGCGGGATCGAGTTGAAGAGCCCGCGCGTGTAGGGATGCAGCGGGTTGTCGAAGAGCTCGAACACGCGCGCATACTCGACCACGCGGCCCGCGTACATGACGCACACGACGTCGGCGTTCTCGGCAACCACGCCGAGATTGTGCGTGATGAGCATGATGCCCATCCCGCGCGTCCGCTGCAGGTCGCGCAGCAGCTCGAGGATCTGCGCCTGGATCGTCACGTCCAGCGCCGTCGTCGGCTCGTCGGCCAGCAGCAAGGTCGGCTGGCAGGCCAGCGCCATCGCGATCATCACGCGCTGCCGCATGCCACCCGAGAACTGGTGCGGGTACGCGCGCATGCGCTCCTCCGCCTTCGGGATGCCGACGTCCTTCATCGCCTGCACGGCGAGGTTCCACGCCTGCTCGGCGCCCACCTTCTGGTGCAGCAGGATCGCCTCGATGATCTGGTCGCCGATGGTGTACACCGGGTTCAGGCTCGTCATCGGCTCCTGGAAGATCATGGCGATCTTGCCGCCGCGGATCGACAGCATCTCGCGCTCGCTCAGCGAGAGGATGTCGCGCCCGCCGAACAGGATCGACCCGCGGTCGAAGCGCCCCGGCGGCCGCGGGATCAGCTGCATCGTGCTCATCGCGGTCACGCTCTTGCCGCAACCCGACTCACCCACGACCGCGAGGGTCTGGTTCGGGTGCACGGTCATCGACACGCCAGCGACGGCCTGGATGCGCGGTCCTCCCGCCGAGTTCGCGAAGCTCACGGCGAGGTCGGCCACCTCGAGGATGGGCTTCGTCCGCGCGGGCGCCGCAGATGGGTCCTTGACCGGTGCGGATTCCATCAGTGCGCCGCCTTTCGCAGCTTCGGATCGATCGCGTCGCGCATCGCCTCACCAAGCATGTTGTAGCTGAGCACCGTGAAGAAGATGGCGAACCCGGGGAACACGGCAAGCCACCACACGAAGGTTCCTGTCGTACCCGTCGCGCTCGACAGGAGCTTGCCCCACGACGCCTGGCCGTCGGGACCAAGGCCGAGGTAGGACAGCGTCGCCTCGGCGATGATCGCCGCCGCCACCGCGAACGAGGCGTCGACGAGCACGGGCGTCACGCCGTTCGGCAGCATGTGCCGGAAGAGCACGCTCCGCAGCGGCAGCCCCGCCGCCTGCGCACCCTGCACGAAGTCCTGCCGCCGCAGCTTGAGGAACTCCGCGCGCGTGAAGCGCGCCGCGCCCGTCCACGACACGCAGCCGATGATCGCCATCATCACGTAGGTGTTGCGCGGCAGCACCGCGGCCGCGACGATCAGCAGGAAGAGCACGGGAATGGCCATGAAGATCTCCACCACGCGGAAGATGAGGAGATCGACCCAGCCACCGAAGTAGCCCATGAGCGCGCCCAGCGTCACGCCGATCAGGAGCGCGATGCCCGTCGACACGAGGCCGATCGAGATCGACAGCCTGCACGCCCACATCATCTGCGACAGCACGTCCTTGCCGAGTGCATCGGTGCCGAGCACCACCGTCCGCTCGCCGAGCGGCCGCCCCTCGAGCGCCTTCGCCTCGTCGGCGAGCTTCGTCATCGGCGGCAGCGTGTAGGTGTCCGAGCGCCCGTAGGCGGGCGAGAACGGCACCAGCGTGTACACGACGTCGTACTTGCCCGACGCCTCCTGCTCGTCGTACACCTCGAAGTTGACGAGGCGTTCCGACCAGCGCGTGGCGCTCGCCGACACGGCGATCACCGCCGCCAGCAGCACCATGCCGAGCTTGAAGCGCGATCCACCCGTCACGAGCGCCGCACACAGCGCCGCGGCGCCGCCGATCACGGCCGACGCGATCCACGGGAACGCCTCCGCGCGCCCGAGCTCCCGGAGCCACGGCGCGCTGTCGTTGTCGCGCGTCACCGACGACACGATGCCCGCGGCCACGATCGTGAACCCCGCCTGCATGGCGAGCAGAAGGAGCAGGCCGAGACGCGACGAGCGATCGGGCATGCCGATCCGGTTCGCGAGCCCGAACGGCAGCAGGACAAACGGCAGCCCGACCGCGGCCGCCGCGAGCAGCGCCAGGTCCACGCTCGTGAGGTTCTGCCAGAGCGGCGAGTCCCACGCGCCCGTCTCGAGATTGCGCCGCCAGATTGGATGCGCGTTCGCGATCACGGGGCCGAGCACCGCAAAGAACGCGACCACGCTGATCCACGCCAGCGCCACCCGCGCGCCGAACCGGCCCAGGACGCGGTCCCACGCGTCGGCCCAGAAGCCCTTCGCGGCCACCGCGCCAACGCCACGCATCGCATCGATGCCGCTGATCGCAGCAGGCGTGCCGCCCGCCGTTCCCGGCTTGCTCGCATCACTCATAGCTCACCCGCGGATCGGCCACCGCATACAGGATGTCTGCCAGGAGAAGCGCGGTGAGGTTCACGCACGCAATCATGAACGTGTTGGCGAGAATGAGCTCGCGGTCGCGCTGGTTGATCGCGTCGAGGATGAGCGATCCCATGCCCGGCACCGAGAAGATGCGCTCGATCACGACCGAACCGGCCAGCGTCGCCGGGAACACGGTCACGAACATGGTGATGAGCGGCAGGAGGCTGTTGCGGAACACGTGGTGCATGACCACGTCCCTGCGCGACACGCCCTTGGCCTTGGCGGTGCGCACATAGTCGGCGTTGAAGTTGTCGAGCATCGCCGCGCGCGTCTGCTTCGAGAGCACCGCGAACCCGCCGTACACGAGGCACGCCACCGGCAGCACGAGGTGCCAGAGGACGTCGCCAAGCCAGCCGATCTGCCACGAACCACCCGACTGCACGCCGGGCAGGAAGGTCCACGTGTCGGCGGCGCGGTCGTGCAGGCCCGACACCGGGAAGAGCCCGAGATACTCGTCGCTCGCGAGATATCCCACCGCGAGCACGCCCGCCCACACGGTCGGAATCGACCAGAGCGCGACGTAGGTCGCGCCGGAGAACTTGTCGAACCACGACCCCGCGCGCGCGCTCGCCAGGATGCCCGAGGGAATCGCAACCAGATAGATGATCGGGAACGCGATCAGGTTCAGGAGCAGCGTCACCGGCAGCGCATCGCCGATGAGCTCGATCACGGGCCGGCTCTTCGAGAACGCCGTGCCGAGGTCCGGCGCGCCGACCCACAGCGCGCCCGGAATCAGCGGAATGCCCGCCTCGGGAAAGGGCTTCTCGGCGAACGCCTGCGCCAGCGCCGCGCGCCGCACCATCGCCTCGGTCCAGCTGGCGCGCACGGCGGCGAACGCCGCCTCGACCTTCGGCCAGGCCGCATTCGCGCGGTCGACCGGCACCGACTCCACGCGCGACACCACGATCTTGCCCTTGCTGTCGAGCCACTCGTCCTTGCCCGCGGCGCGCGCGTAGTCGACCAGCGACGACTCGAACTCGCGCTTGGCGCCGAGGTAGCGCGACCGAGCCGCAAGCGCATCGTTGGCGATGCGACGGTACTCGCGCTGACGCTCCTCCTCGGCCGTCGCCTTCAGCGCCGGGCCAGGCTCGGCGGCCGGCGCGGCAGGCATGTCAAAGCCGCCCCACTCCACCAGCGGCGGCGCAGGGATCTCCTTCGGCGACTGCAGCCGCTCGCCCGCGGCCGTCACCTGGTCGCG
>JBIIRG010000288.1:0-3527 GCA_044341665.1 Phycisphaerales bacterium
GGTGGAGTGGGCCATCACAGTGCAGGATGTGGGTTCGACGACAAGCCCCTCGACGACAGAGGGACGGTGGGAAACATGGCACAGAGCGCCGTGAATGCCACAGGAATCGCCGAGTTCGCGACATCGTGCACAACAAGGTTGCTGCGGCCGCTTCGCCGGCGCTCATCGTGCCAGGCTGATTCGCGCGGCTTCCGCGAGCGCGGCGGCAGACTGGTAGCGGCGATCAGGCTGCGCGTCCGTCGCGCGCGCAACGATCGCATCGATCGTTTGCCTCAGGACTTGCAGGAGGTCATCCGGTGTCGCGCACGCTCGGGCGCTGGCGATCTCCCGCGTCTCCGCAGGCGCGTCGGCGCATCGGCGGGTGAAGGCATCGGACGGCGAGCACATCGCGCCGGGCGCGGTCCTTCGCCGCGGCGCTGGCGTCCGAGAAGCGGCAGCGCGGGGCACGACTCCGGCGATCAACACGCCAAGCACCACGCCGAGCGCGAAGACGTCGCTTCGCGCGTCACAGGCGCCGACACCGAGCTCCCACTGCTCGGGCGACATGAACTCGGGCGTGCCAAGCCTGTGCGCCACATGGACGGGAGTCAGGCGCGCGTCGTTCGAGAGCAGCGCGCGCGCGATGCCGAAGTCGACGATCGCCGGTGCGAACCCGCCATCGCGGTCGGGGGAGAGCAGGATGTTGTGCACGGTGAGATCGCGATGGAGGACGCCGGCCACGTGCACGGCGTGGACCGCGTCGCAGACGTGCGCGAAGACCTCGAGCCGCGTCGCGATCGGCAGGCGCCGATCGTCGCACTCCTGCACGATGGGCCCGCCTGGAATCATCGGCATCGCAAACCACAGGCGACCGTCGGCGAGGACACCTTCGTCCTTGACCTCGACGACGCACGGGTGATGGAGCTCGCGCAGGATGCGCCGCTCGCGCTCGAATCGCGCGAGGGTTTCGGCTGCATCGGGCCCATGCCGTAGCACCTTGACCGCGTAGCGCAGCAGCCCCTCGTCGCCGTCGCGCGTCGCCGCGAAGATGTCGCCCACGGCGCCGCTCGCGATGTGATGGGCGAGCAGATACGGACCGCAACGGAGGGTCGGCGCCAGCGTTCGCCCGAGTTCACGGAGCTCGTCATCGAGGTGTGGCGCGGTCGCATCCGCCGTCTTGTCAGGATCCATGCCGTAGGCCCTCCAGTCCTGAACCGAGCGCCGCGGCAAGGGCTGCGCGCCCCGCCGCCAACTCGCGAAAGGCCGTGCGCTCGCTGATCGCGAGCATGCGCGCCACCTCGGGCAGCGCGATGCCAAGCACGAGATGCAGCGTGACGACCTCCATGCGGCGCGGATGCTGGCGTCCGAGCAATTCCATCTGCTGGATCAGTTCGGCCTGGCGGCTCGACTTTCGCGCGGCGGCGGCGGCGTCTTCGCCGCTGCGCCCCAGCCTGCGGTCCTTCGGCACGTCGGTTCCGAGCTCGAGCATCTTGGCGCCGCGGTTGCGCTTGGCGGCAAGACGGCCCTTGGCTCGGTCCGAGAGGGCCTGCGCCATGAGGATCGTCGCGAGGCCGCTCAGGTGAGGCGCCGTCGAGGGCAGCGCACGCTGCCGCATCAGGCGCACGACGGATTCGGCGACCAGGGACGTGGGCGACATCGTCTTCGCGAGCGGTGAGCGGTGGAGCTTGCGGCGCGCGATCTCGCGCAGGGTGGAGTAGTTGCGCTCCACGAGCATCCGCAGCGCATCCTGCTCGGACGCCGGTGCGACTCGCGAGGCTGCGGTGTTGCCTGCGCCGCCCGCCCGCGATGCTGGCTGCTTGCGCGCTGCGCCGCCTGCGCTGCGACTTGGGATGGGCTGCTTTCGTGCCGCCATGGCTCGTGAACCTAGCACGGATCAGAGAGGCAGCGGTGTGCGCCGCGGGAAAGCGGCGATTCGATTGTGATTCGCGATGATCGCTGTCAGTGGCGTGGGCGGTTCTCCCGTAACGCGGCCTGCGGAACGCGCGCGCGGCTGGCGGGCATCCCAGGAAAGCGCCGCGCGGGCTGTGGGGGTCGCCCACAGCCCGCGCGGGGGGCTGAAAGATCGTGTGCGTGTGGTTCAGTCGAGCGTGATCGACATCCATCGCGACCATGCCGAGCGCGACGGACCGTTCACCGCGCGGACGGAGTAGCGGAAGGCTCCCGACGCCGCGTTCGGATCGAGGCTCATCCGGGTGTTCGGGCCGGTCACCGCGATGACCTGCTCGTCCGCCCACGCGCCAGCGACCATGCGCTGCCTGCGGATCTCGAATCCCGTCTCGTCGTTCGAGCGGTCGTGCCAGCCGACCATCGTCGCGACGCCATCGTGCGACACGCGTGCGATGGCGGGTGCATGCGGTACGGGCGGGAGCTTGATGCTGATGACGCGCGTGTGGACCGCGCTGGCGCCCGCTGCGTCGACGATCCGGGCCGTGATGACGTGCTCGCCAGAAGCGAGCGTCGCGGTGGTGACGCGGTCACCCGTTCCGAACTCACCTTGCAGGCTGGAGCTCCAGCGGATGGATCGCGAGATCTCGCCGTCCTCGCTGTCCTCTGCGCGCCCGACGAACGTGATGGGCCGGCCTGCCATGAACACGCTGCCCGCCGCGGGCGCCGTGATCGCCACGGAAGGCGCGGTGTTGGGTGGCGCGTCATGCGCGCCGAGCGCTGCAGCCGCATCGAGCACGCCGCATGACGCGCACGCATTGCCAAGCGCAGGAACCTTGCGTGCCGTGTCGATGAGCCGCTGCCGCACCTCGGACGCAGTGAGATCGGGAAAGTCCATCACCAGCATGGCTGCGATCCCCGTGACGTGCGCGCACGCCATCGAGGTGCCGTTGAGATAGCCGTAGTCGAGCCCGTACGTGGAGAGGATGCTCACGCCCGGCGCCGCGAGGTCGACGGAGTTCGGCCCGAAGTTCGAGAACCAGGCGCGCGTGTCGTCGTTGGTCGTGGCAGCGACCGACACGATGTGGTCGGACGGGTACGACGCCGGGTAGAACGGGTGGACATCGGTGTTGAGCCCGAGGTTTCCCGCTGCCGCCACGAACACGTGCTCAAGCGGCTTGAGGGCCTCGATTGCATCGGCGAGCGGCTGCGAGCGGTTCGCGCCGCCCCACGAGTTGTTCGACACTCGGACGTTCTTGGCGGCCGCATACTCGAGCGCGCGGATCGCATCGGATGTGAATCCACCGAGCGGTCCGATGAAGCGCAGCGGCATGATCTGGCATTCCCACGACACGCCGACGACGCCGATGCCGTTGTCGCCGTCGGCGCCGATGATTCCCGCCGTGTGCGTGCCATGCCCGCCTTCGCTCGGCTCGGCGTCGTTCGCGTAGAAGTCCCAGCCGTGGATGTCGTCGACGAAGCCGTTGCCGTCGTCGTCGATGCGGTTGCCCGCGATCTCGGCGGTGTTCTTCCAGATGTTCGCGGCGAGGTCGGGATGCGAGATCATCGTGCCCGCATCGAGCAGCGCGATGACGATGTCAGGCTCGCCGATGCACACGCTCCAGCCCTCGGTCATGCGCGTG
>JBIIRG010000089.1:0-11538 GCA_044341665.1 Phycisphaerales bacterium
AGCGTGATGAACCAGCGCGTCCTTCCGCTGAGCCCGTCCTTTCTCCTTCGGCTCCAGTCGGGGGCGCTGCGCGGGTTTCTCGTGACCATCGTGCACCGTGCGCGCTACGCGCGTCCTGATCGCGCGAGAGATGCCGTGCTCTCGATTGAGCTCGGCGCATCGCTCGACGACCCCCCGATCGTCGCGATGCATCGCGGCGAACTGTGCCCGCGCTACGACCTTTCCCGCCTGATGCAGCAGAGGACCGTCACGTTGCCACAGCTTGGTGGATCGACCATGCATAGTCTCGACGTCCTCGCACGGCAGACAGGCGTCTGGCACGGGGACTTTCTGCGCGCGTCCTTCGAGTACCACCCTGTTCGCTGGCCGAATGAACGGCCCCGCACGGCGGCAACGGAGGCGGCCTGACATGGCACCATTCATCCGCGATGTCTCCGAGGCCGCGATCGATGTCCTTCATGCGTCCCATCAGCCCGATCGCCATGAGCCCGATGGGTGGATCGATCGTGCGCTTCTCGCGTATCCAGACGAGTTTGGCCCGATGCTCGCGTCCGTGCTCCATCATGCGCGCAGGTGCGTGCTTGCGATCGGCGATGATCGCTCGAAGGCGGTCATCGCACCAGACGCATGCGGGGATGCGCGCACGCACGCAATCACGCGTGCACGCAGGATCCTGGCAAGGCGCCCGACCGAACGCGAACGTCGGGCGACGGCGCTGGTGCAGGGCACTTCCACGGGCCTGACCGTGGCAATCGCTCATCCGATCCCAGGAGCCGGCGCAAGCCTCGCAGTGCGGATTCAGAGCGAGGTCCACCCCGACGTGGTGCACGCGCGAGCGAATCGGATCGAGGCGTCGCCATCGCTCCGTGACGCGTGGGCGGTGCGATGCGGCTCTGCGTCGCCATGCGCGGTGTGGTTCTGCGATCTGCCGAGCTGGATCGGCGGACAGGACCGCATGGCGATCGAACTCGCGCCCAATCCGCTCGGATTCAATGAAGCAATGTTGATCGCGCATCAAGGCGGCGGCCGCGTGCTCGTCGCCGACGGCTCGCTCCGTGAGCGGGGCGAGTCCTGGATCGAGGCATCCGTTCTGGCCTCCGGCTGGTCCTATCTCCGCGCAGACCGCACGATGGGCTCCAGCCTCCCGTACTTCCCCAACGGCGCACCGTATCCAGCGACCCACGCCCGCGTGCCCGACATCGACCTCTTCGCCATCTGCGCTGCGCACACCTGGGCGGGCTCGCTGCGCGATGCGCTGTGGCTGAGCAGACTCCCGCACTTTCGCGTCCTGCCCTGAGCAATCGCACCGCATTCGAACAGGAACATCCATGACACCATCGCAGATCCGCAACAACCTCGACGCACTCTGGAACACCCGCTGGCCCGCATTCATCTGGGGACCGCCCGGCGTAGGCAAGTCCGCGATCGTCGCACAACTTGCCGCCGACCGCGGGCTCCAGCTGGTCGACATCCGCGCGCCGCTGCTCGATCCGACCGATCTTCGCGGCATTCCCGCAGTCGTCGGCGATCGTGCGGAGTGGTTCGCCCCGTCGTTCCTCCCGCGCGAAGGCGCGCCGCCCGGGATTCTGTTCTTCGACGAACTCAACGCTGCTCCGCCGATCGTGCAGGCGAGCCTGTACCAGCTCGTGCTCGATCGCAGGATCGGCGAGTACCGGCTGCCCGATGGCTGGCGCATCGTTGCGGCTGGAAACCGCGAGCAGGATCGCTCGGTCGTCTACCGCATGCCGGATGCGCTTGCAAACCGATTCGTGCACCTCGAATTCGCGCCGTCATTTGATGACTGGCGCGCCTGGGCGGTGAGGCGGCAGCTCAACCCGATGGTGATCGCGTTCCTGTCCTTGCGTCGCGAGCTCCTGCACAAGCCAGGCAGCACGGAGCGCGCGTTTCCCACGCCCCGATCGTGGGAGATCGCGGCGGACATTCTCGATGCATACGGAGCGGGACTCGCGGCGGACGACGCGCTTGCAGGGACCGTCGGAAGGGGTGCCGCGATCGAGCTGCAGAAGTTCATCCAGTCCGAACTCTCGGTCGCAGAGATCGAGTCGGTACTTGCCGCACCCGATACGGCGCCGCTTCCGACGAAGATCTCGAGCCTCTATGTGCTCGTGAGCAACATCGCGCGGCGATCGACCGACGATGCAGCGCGCGCGGTGGCGGGACGGCTGCTCTCGCGGCTGCCGCTCGAGTTCGCGATGCTCCTGGCGAAGGACCTCCTGCGCGGGTTCCCCCTCTTCGCGTGCGACGAGCACTTCAAGGCGTTCGCGAGCCGCAATCGGGAGGCCTTCGCATGACGGCCATCGGCTCACGCATCCGAGGCTTGGCGAGCGAGGATGTTGCGCGCGCGACCGCCGACGAGATCGAGGCGATCGCGCGTGAACGCATCGAGCGTGCACGCATGGACCTGCTGCTCGACCACGCGTATTTCGCTGCGTCGCTCCTTGCGATTCCCATGCGCGGGACATCGGAGCGCTCGATCACCCAGGCCGTCGTCACGGACGGGCTGTGCATCGCGTACCGCCACGACCTCGTCTCGGCGCTCGATCGGCCGCGCGTGCGCGTCCTGCTGATGCACGCGCTTCTGCATGTGCTGCTGCAACACCCGGAGCGTGGAAGAGGCCGTGACTGGGCGGTCTGGACGGCGGCGTGCGACGTCGCGGTCGAGGTCCTGCTCTACCAGCTTGGCATCGATCGGGACTGCGACCCCGCATATCTGAAGCAATTCGATGGGATGGGCGCCGAGGAGATCTACACAAGGCTCCGAGCGGCGCCGATGCCGCGGTCAACGCCCCTCGAGTCACCGGGCGATGGGCTGTTGCCACCAGCGGCATCGGACTCGGACGAGCTGCAGGGCGAGGGTGGGGCGCATGAGTCCTTCGCCCGCGCGATGGACGGCATCGAGCGTCCGACTTCGGTTCAGCTTGACGCACTGAGGAGGGACCTCGGTGAATCGCTCGCCGAGCGGGAATCCAGCCAACGGGGATCGGGTCCCGGCGATGGACGCGCCGAGATCGAGGCTGCTGCACGCGAGCAGGTCCCGTGGCAGGCGCTGCTGGCGCGGTTCATGTGCGAGCCGGTCGACCGCGAGTGGTCGTTCGCACGGCCGAACCGCAAGCACCTCTGGCGCGGACTGTACTTGCCCGGTCCGATGGAGGTCGAGGGTGGGCACTTCGCCGTCGCGATCGATACATCGGGGTCGATGTCGGACCGTGACCTCGCCCGAGTGCTCGGAGAGATCGACGCGATTCGCCGGATGTGCGCCTGCGAGCTCACCGTGCTGCAGTTCGATGCCGAGATCCACGCGAAGGCGGAGTTCACGCGGTGGAACGACGAGGACGAGCGCGTCGGATCCACGAAGGTCATGCGTGTCTTTGGCCGCGGCGGAACCGATCTCTGCGTGCCATTCCGGTGGGCCGAGGCCGAGCGGGCCAAGGGGCGTCGGATCTCGGCGCTGATCGTGTGCACGGATGGGTTCGGTCCGCTCCCGACAGAAGCGCCAGTCGGGACTCCAGTGCTCTTTCTCCTCACGCCGAAGCATGCGCCGCCACCCTTCGGCGAGCGGATCGTTCTTCCCGAGCGGGTGGGCGCGGCATGACCTGCGAGGGCCGCTCGCTCTCCGTCTCGCCGCGGTCACGGACGGAGGACAGCGACGCTGCCAGTGGTGCAATCGACGAGCAGCGGCCGCTCCTCCACGCGCAGGATCTTTACGCAGTAGCCGCTCTCCGCAAGGGCTTCCTCGGCCTCGCGGTCGGTGAGCGTGTCGAGCACGGGAACCGTGGATGAGTCGACGATCGCGAAGTCGATCGTCGTCGGACGTGCCGCCACGGTCGCGAAGTCGATCGCAAGCGTCCGCTGCTCGTGCACCGTCGTTGCGCCGCGGGGGAGCAGGAGGGCCGCGACGACTCCGATCGCGGCGACGATCGCAGCGGTCGCGACGCGGGTGTTGCGCAGCCGCCGGCGCCCGGCGCGGTGCATTTCGCTCGCAGCGGCGGCAAGGATCGCGCCTCGCCGCGACTGCACGGTGTCGCGGGTTGTCATGACGCACCTCCGTCACGCAGCCTCAACGCGAGCCGCCGCAGCGCGCTCTCGATCGCGCGCGGCGTCGCGCCAATCGCGCGCGCGATCGCGTTCACGCGCATTCCCTCGACATGGCGGAGGCGGAGAAGTGCGAGCTCCTCCGCATCCAGCTGCTTGAGAATCGACTGGATCGAATCGGCGTCGGCGCGGGATTCGAGCGATCTCGGACGCGCCGACGATTCCCGCCGTGCGCGTCGGTGATCCGAAACGATCCTGTTGCGTGCGACATTGAGCGCGGCCAGCCGCATCCATGCGACGAGCGAAGCGTGTGAATCCACGATCGGCGGGTTTGCGGCGAGCCTCATGAACATCTCCTGCAGGCAATCGAGCGCGAACGATTCGTCGCGCCGCGTCGTGTGGCGCACCGACCGCACGATGTCGTCGGCGCAGCGGTCGTAAATCTCCGCGAGCGCCTCGCGCGAACCAGAACGGACCGCACGCGTGACGCGCGCGGCCCATTCGTCGTCGGATTCGCGGTGGCCATCGGCGGTCACATCTTGTTGTTGCGGAAGGCGGTGACGATCTCATCGATCAGAATGACGGACGCACCGGGTCCCTTCGCAAAGAGAATGCGGGAGGGCTCGTGATAGCGCACCTTGACCTGATCGGCCGAGCCATCGGCTTGCATCGCGAAGTCGACCGCCTCGATGAGGCTCTTGATGCCCTTCGCGTCGGCGCCGGGCCAGTCGCTGAGGTCGAAGATGCGCTGCGTGACCGAGGCCATCGGAGCATCGGCGGCGGACACGGGCTTGCGGGCGATCACGATCATCGGAGAGGTGTGGGCCGGCTTGCCTCCATCGGGCACGTCAGGCGCGACGACCGTCACGACGATCTGCGCGTCGTCGGCGAGCGGCAGCGACTGGAGTGATCGGAAGAACACCTCCGGCGCCACGCGCTTGACGGCGAGCGCAGGGATCACAAGAGCGCCGACCGCCGGATCGGCGAGGACAACATTGCACTCGACGAGCGCCTGGACCGACGTGACCAGCTCTTGCAGCGTGCCACCTCGCCAGTTGACGTTGACGGTGGAACGCTCGACGTCCAGGAACCGCGCCTTGTCGCGATCGGACTGCACCTTTGCCTCCGTCGCGATGAGCTCCTGCAGGCGCGCGATGTACGCGGGGAGCCCGTCGCGGAGGGCACGCTTGGCCTCCTCGACTTCCCATCGCTTGCCGCTCACGCGGACGACCTGGGTCGGCTGCTCCAGCTGGAGGTCGACGGTCGAGTAACTGCCGCGAAGGTCGGCCTCGATCGATTCGATGTAGAACTGCACGGCGTCGTTCTGGCGCCCGATTTGGCGGGGTAGGTGCTGGAAGAGCGACTGCGCCTGGCTCGCGACCATGACGAGCGACTGCTCGACCGGGATCCGCTCGGAGGCGGGCGCGCAGTCGTCGGTGAACTGTCCCATCTGATCGTTGAGCACGCTCAAGTCGCGCTGAAGCTCCGCGCGCCGTTCGGCAACCAGGCCACGCGACCCCAACTGTTCTTCCACTGACAAGATACTCGCGCGAAGACCCACGAGCCGCGCGTAGGTCGCGGGCACGGCATCAGCCACTTGAGAGGTCGGCGGAGAGGCGGGCGTGGAGTCGAATCGCAGCCGCGCGATCGCATGATTGAACGCGCGTGCGGCTTCGGCCTTGGCCTCGTCACTCAGGTTGGCTGTATTCCGTTCGGCGACGATCGCCGAGAGTGCGGCCCGAAGCTCATCGGCCGACATGGCGTCGATGGCCTCGAGGGAGGGGATGTCGCCCGCTGCGGCTGCTTGGACGGGATTGCGCGACGAACTCCCGCTCGCCGTCGACGCCACGAGCAAGCAGGCGAGCGCGAGGACAGGAAGGTGGAGGATTCGTGTTGGAGTGGTGTGCATCATGGATCTCCTGTTGAATGGGCAAACCGCGCCACGGCGGCAAATCCGTCGGAAGTCTCAGAGAATTCGCGAGATTCCGAGCGGTGCCGCCGAGCGGTGCCATGCACCTGCCTGGCACCTTCCGCGCACCTGCCGCGGCTTCGCGGCAAGTACCAGGCATCAGATTCGAGTCGCAAAATCCAGAGCAGAATTCTCGGAGGCGCCTCAGAGCGCAAGTAGGCTCCGAATCCACCTTGAAGGGGGTTCAACATGGGCAGGACGAAGAGAGACGTACGAATCGGTGTCCCACATCACGTCGTGCAGCGGGGTAATCACCAGGAGGACCTGTTTCACAGCGAAGGCGATCGGGAGCTCTATCTCGCGATCATCAATCGGTTCGCCCGGCTTTGCGGGGTCGAGATCGCGGGCTTCTGTGTCATGACAAATCATGTGCACTTCGTGATGGTGCCGACGAGCCTTCGCGGGATCTCAGATTGCCTCGGGCGGGCACATCGGAAGTACTCCGAGTACTTGAACATCCGAAGCGGGAGATTCGGCTCGAACTGGGAAGGACGGTTCTATTCAGAGCCGATGTCGGAGGCTCATGCCGTCCATGCGCTGCGCTACATCGAGCGAAACCCGGTCGCCGCTGGGATCGTTCGGTCCGCCACCGAATGGCGTTGGTCGAGTGCCGGCCTGCACTGCGGGAAGGGATGCCTATGGGAACTTGTGACCGCAGATGTGCGACCTTGTGAGTTCCGCAGCCCCGACATTTGGAGTTCGTTTCTCGAGAGGGATCTCGATCACAACGAGCGGTCCATGGTCGGTTGGATCAACCGAACAGAGGTGATGAACGCCGCGCTGGACGGCCCGTTCAGATAGGCGCACCGCGCACCTGCCGGGTACTCGTGGCAGGTGTGCGGGTGGTGCCAGTCAGGTGCCAGGCACCGGGGCGTCGACGCGCATGAACGGCGCGCACTTGGCAATCTTCGTGCCTGCCTTCAGGCGACCCCAGTGCGCGGCGTCCAGCATGCCGCCCGACGCGTTGACGCCTGAGCCGTATGCCGCCAACACCTCGGCGCACTTCGCCGGCATGATCGGCGACAGGAGCACCGCCGCCACGCGCACGCCTTCGGCGCACGCCGCGAGGATCTCGGCCACGCGCGGCAGATTCGCCGGATCCTTCGCCAGCTTGAACGGCGCCGTCTCGTTGATCAGGAGATCGACCGCGCGCACGATCGACAACGCCGTATCGGCCGCCTCGGCTAGCTCGAACGCCTCGTAGTGCCTGCGCGTCTTCTCGGCGGCCTGCGCGGTGAACGTGCTCCACGTCGGCGCGCCCGCCGCGCCCGAGATCGGCATCGACGCCGTCTCGGCCGCGGGCATCTCGCCTGCGAAGTACTTCTCGATCATCGAGCTGGTGCGGCTCGCGCAGTTCGCGAAGGTGTTCACGAGCTGCGCGGTGTAGATCTCGTGGAAGTGCTTGTCGCTGAAGTCGGCGTCCTGCGTGCCGAGCGGGCCCTGCGTGGTCATGTACCAGCGCCATGCGTCGACGCCGTACTTGGCGAAGAACGCCTCGATCGTCGGCATGTCGACGAAGTTGCCGAGCGACTTCGACATCTTCTGCCCGTTGCGGATCCAGAACGAGTGCGCGTACACGCACTTCGGCATCGGCAGGCCGAGCGCCATGAGCATCGCCGGCCAGATGACCGCGTGGAACCAGAGGATCTCCTTGCCGATCACGTGGTACTCGGGCGGCCAGTACTTCGCGCGGTCCTTCGCGAGCGAGCCGCCCGGCTCGCCGAGCCCAAGCGCGGTCGCGTAGTTGAAGAGCGCGTCGATCCACACGTAGATCACGTGCTCCGGCGCGTTCGGCATGGGGATGCCCCAAGTGAAGTTCGTGCGCGTGACGGGCACGTCCTGCAGCCCGTCGCGCAGGCGGCCGAGCACCTCGTTGAAGCGGCCGGCGGGGCGCACGAAGCCCGGGTTCGCGGTGAAGAACGCCTCCAGCTTCGACTGGTACGCGCTCAGGCGGAAGTAGTAGTTCTTCTCGGTGGCGCGCACGAGCGGACGCCCGCTGATCGGGCTCTTGTAGTCCATCTCCTTGGCGCGCGACTCGGTGATGTACTCCTCCTGCCCCTCGTCGTACCAGCCGTTGAACTCGCCGAGGTAGATGTCGCCCGAGGCGAGCAGCCGCTCGACGAAGCGCTGCACCTGCGACTCGTGGCGCGGCTCCGTGGTGCGGATGAAGTCGTCGTTCGACAGGTTGAACGGCCCGAGGAGTTTGCGGAACTCGGCCGAGTTCTCGTCGGCGAGCGCCTGCGGGGTCATGCCGCGGTCCTTGGCGCTCTTCTCGACCTTCTGGCCGTGCTCGTCGGTGCCGGTGAGGAAGAACACGTCGCGGCCGTCGAGGCGCATCGCCCGAGCCCAGACATCGCAGAGCGTCGTCGTGTACGCGCTCCCGATGTGGGGGCGGTCGTTCACGTAGTAGATCGGCGTGGTGATGTAGGCGGGCGTCGAACCAGACGGCGAGGAGGGCATTGGGGAATCCTATCGACCCACGCGCAGCCGTCCGCGCGCGGCAGCGTAGGATGATGGGTCTGTGACGATCGAAGAACCCGATCTCCGTGAGGACGCCGACGCCGAGGCTCAGACCGAGGCGCGCGGACGCGCGGCGCCCGAGCGTCGCGACACGAGTGGTCCCGCGATCGCGGCCACGGTGGCGCTGGTGCTCTTCTCGGTGTTTATCGGCGTCTTCGGGCCGCGGCTCGGGAACCGTCCGCAGGCGCCGGCGGGCGTGACGTTGGTCGAGCTGGCCGAGGCCATGGTGTCGCGCTCGCAGGCGCACCTCGTCGAGTCACGCGCCGGGCGCGTGCTCGGCATGGGAGATGGCGGGTCGTCGCGCGACGATGACGGCATGAGCGACGAGGAGTTCGAGCAGCGCCTCGACTCGATCACCGACGCGGGCGTTGCGCTCGTCCAGCCTGCGGATCTCGGCCTCGAGGCGATGAGCGTGCAGCGCGTCCGATTGCCGGGCGGAACGGGCGGTTTTGCTGTGCTCCGCAGCCTTGGGCAGCGCAGCGATGCGCTCACCGCCATCGCCGTGATCGAGGATGAGGACCGGTTCACGGTCTACGACCGCTACGGGCGGCCGATCGCGATGCCCGAGGGGGAGATCTTCTCGGTGGCGGATCGGGTGAGCCTCGATTCGGGAACCGTCGAGGTCTACCGGGCCGGAGGCTACGTGGTGGCGGTGTACGCGCGCACCCTCGAGGATGCGCGCCGCATCGTGGCCGCGCTGCGGCGGGCCGAGGTCGAGCGTGCCGCGCGCGGTACCAGCTGACCGCGCCTGACCAGTTTCTTTCGCGAGTTGATTCGCAGGGTCGTTTCGCCCCACGTTTCTTGCCTTTGGCGATCCCGAGCCGATACTTGGGCACGCCCGTCGTCGTTCGAGGCCCGTTGCACCATGCCGACCCTGCATTCAACCGCCCGTAGCGCCCCGCACCGTCCCGTCGCTGTGCTCGCCAGCCTCTCGCTGGCGTTCGTGGTCGGCGACCTCATGATGGCCGATGCGGCGTTCGCGCAGGCCAAGGTGCAGGGAACGCGCGTCGGCACGCAGGTGAGCGGCAGCCAGCAGGGTGGTTCCGCGAACGTGCGGGTGCCGGATCGCGTGCTTCGCGGGCGTGGCGAGAGTCTCGGTGACGGCAACGCGCTCGGCGGGCAGACCTTCCGCTGGTCGCAGACCACGGGTGCGGGCCGCGCCTCGGGCTCGGGCAACATCCTCGACGCAAACACGCAGCTCGGGTCGGGTGGCGCGAACGCTGGGGCGATCCCCGTCGACTACGGCGCGCGCAATCTGATCGTGACGGGTTCGGTCCCCGGGGGACGCGGTTTCCGTGGCTCCGTCGGGTACACCGCCGACACCGACTTCCGCGGCCGCACGGGTTCCGACGACAACTACGCCTTCCGTGCCGACAGCGCCTTCTCGAACCCCGCGTTCAGCGCGTCGGCCGTGTCACGCGATCGATTCCTGGTGGCGCAGGGGCTCGGCGTCTTCGAGTACCGCCGCGAGAGCACTCCGCTGAGCGCGGCCAACGAACGCGCCGCGCGCGAGCAGACCGACAGCCGCCTGCGGCTTGACCGCGCCAACGCGCAGATGAGCTTTGCCCGCGGCAACTACGACATCGGCGGTGACCGCACGATCATCAGCACGACCACGCAGACGGGCGAGCTGGTTCGCTACATCATCTCTCCCCTGCGCGGCCTGCAGATCGAGAATCTCCGCGATCCGCTCGCGCGGGCGGGCGTCGGCGTGTACGAGCGCGCGCGCGCCCGGCAGGACATGGCCGCGGGCCTGACGACGATGGACGACTACCAGCGCGTGCGCGCGGCCTCGGCACTCGATGTGCCCGATCCGCGGCGCGTCGACCTCCGGATGCGTCCGCAGTCGGAGGCTGATCGCCTTCGGGTCGAGGGCAACAAGGTGCTGCCGCAGTCGTACCTCGACATCGTCGACGCGGTGAACAAGTCGGCCGAGGCCGCCGGTGGCGCCGCCGCGAAGCCGAGCGAGCAGCCGGGCGTCGAGTCGCCGATGTCGCCGCTCGAGCGGGTGCGCGAGTCGATCACGCCGGCGCCGACGCGTCCGCAGCGCCCGGGCACGACCGAGACCGACGCGGCCAAGCCCGCGACGGGCGACGGCAAGACCGATTCCACCAGCTCGCTGATCTCGCCCGACGGCACGCCGCGCAGCGGCGAAGCCGACCGCGAGGCCGCACGCATCAAGGAACGCGGAGCCATCATCTCGGTGGATGAGGCTGCGCGCATCCTGCGGCATGGCCGCACGATCGACTCGCTCAGCCGCGACGACCGCCGGCGCGTCGACGAGCTCGCCAAGCAGGGCGAGGCGGCGCTGCGCGCGGGCGACTACTTCCGCGCCGAGCGTCGCTTCGAGCAGGCGCAGGCGCTCGCATCCGACAATCCACTGGCGGAGGCGGGCATCGCGCACGCGCAGCTCGGTGCGGGGCTCTACCTCAGCGCGTCGCTCACGCTGCGCAACCTCTTCGAGGCGTTCCCAGAGCTGATCGACGCCAAGTACGACCGTGCGCTGCTTCCCGCGCCCGAACGGCTGGCCACGGCGGTGGCCGTCATGCGCGAGCGCATCAAGCGCGGCGACGACGTGGCGGGCTACGGCCTGATCCTCGCGTACATCGGGCACCAGACCGCCGATCGCGCGATGGTCGAGGAAGGTCTCGCCGCGATCGCGGGCAACGAGCGCCTCGACACGGTGCGCAAGCTCCTCGAGGGCGTGTGGCTGGGCGTGAAGTGAGCGCGAGGGCACGTGCACGCGCGCGCCACGCGGTCGCGTTTGGCGGCGACCCCGCGTGCGTCGCGCAGGCGCCAGGGCGCGTGAATCTCATCGGTGACCATGTCGACTACGCAGGTGGCCCCGTGCTGCCCATGGCGCTCCATGCATCGACGTTCGCGGCGGTGTCGCGCGCCGCGTCGGAGGACAGCTTCGCAAGCGAGTGGACCGGCGACGGCGACTGGATGCGCTACGCCCGCGGTGTGCTTGCGGAACTGCGCGGCGCGGGCGTGGC
>JBIIRG010000289.1:0-3515 GCA_044341665.1 Phycisphaerales bacterium
CATCGATGTAGTAGTTCGTGAAGGTCAGGCCGTCGTCGGCCGCGCCGTCGCAGTCTTCGTCGAGCCCGTTGCAGGTCTCGGCCGCGCCCGGATAGGCCGCCGCGCGCGAGGCGTCGCAGTCGGTGTTGGTCGTCACGCCGCATGCCGCGGGTGCACCCGCGCCAAAGCCGTCGCCGTCGGTGTCGGCATACAGCAGGCGGGTGTCATCGCAGTCGGCCGAGTTGCCCACATAGCCAGCCGGGGCCACGCCCGTGCAGTTCTGGGTGATGTCGGCCGCATTGCCAAAGCCGTCGCCGTCGCTGTCGCGGTAGAAGGTCACCGCGCCCACGTTCTCGTCGACCTGGGTGTCGCAGTCGTCGTCGACGCCGTTGCAGAGCTCGGTCGCGCCAGGGAACGCCTGCGCGTTGCCGTCGTCGCAGTCGGTGTTGTTGGACGCCTTGCCCGCGACGGGTGCGCAGGAGTTCTGCGCGCTCGCCGTCGGCGATCCGAAGCCGTCGCCGTCGCCGTCCGTGTAGTAGTCGACGAAGGTCAGGCCGTCGTCGGCGGTGCCGTCGCAGTCGTCGTCGATGCTGTTGCACGCCTCGGCGGCGTTCGGACGGATCGACGCGTTGGCGTCGTTGCAGTCGCCGTTCGCGCCCGCGCCGCACGCTGCGGGCGCGCCCGTGCCGTAGCCGTCGTTGTCGCCGTCGGCGTAGGTCACCAGCGCGTCGTTGCAGTCGCTGTTGTTGGTCACGCTGCCCGAGACCGCCGAGCACGAGCGCACCGCCGCGGCCGTCGACGAGCCGAAGCCGTCGCCGTCGGCGTCCGTGTAGTAGCTCGTCGCATCGACCGCCTCGGCGGCGCTGTTGTCGCCGTCGCAGTCGTTGTTCACGCCGAGGTTCGCGCAGTTCTCCACCGCACCCGGGAAGATCGCGTTGTTCCCGTCGTTGCAGTCGGTGTTGGTCGCGACACCGCACGGAGCGGCCGCGCCCGCACCCACGCCGTCGCCATCGCCGTCCACATACGTGACGAGCGCGTCGTTGCAGTCGCTGTTGTTGGTCACGCTGCCCGAGACCGCCGAGCACGAGCGCACCGCCGTGGCCGCCGACGAGCCGAAGCCGTCGCCGTCCGAGTCGGTGTAGTAGCTCGTCGCATCCGACGCCTCGGCGGCGTTGTTCACGCCGTCGCAGTCGTTGTCGGTGCCGAGGTTCGCGCAGGTCTCGCCCGCACCCGGGAAGATCGCGTTGTTCGCGTCGTTGCAGTCGCCCTCGGCGCTGGCCTCGTAGCCGGCGGGCTGGTCGCAGAAGCGCGCCACCGAGCTGCCCGTGAAGCCGTCGTTGTCCTGATCGCGGTAGAAGTTCGTCTTGCCCGCGTCGGCCGCGCTGGCGTCGGCGTTGTCGGCCGCGCCGTCGCAGTCCTCGTCGGTGTTGGCGGGGTCGCAGACCTCCGCCGCGCCCGGGTTGACCGCGGCCGCTTGATCGTTGCAGTCGGTGGCGTTGGTCACGCGGCCCGTGATCGGGCTGCACGAGTTCTCAGGCGTGGAGCCTGCAGCTCCGTAGCCGTCACCGTCGGCGTCCACGTAGTAGTTGCTGAAGGTGATGTTCTCGTCGATCTGCGCGTCGCAGTCGTCGTCGATCCCGTTGCACGACTCGGTCGCGCCTGGACGGATGCCCGCGTTGCCGTCGTTGCAGTCGGTGTTGGTGGGCACACCGCAGGCGACCGCAGCGCCAGCGCCGAAGCCGTCGCCGTCCGAGTCGGCGTACAGGCGGCGGGTGTCGTCGCAGTCGCTGTTGTTCGCCACGCTGCCCGACACAGGGGTGCAGGAGCGCGTCGCTGCGGCGCTGTTCGAGCCGAACCCGTCGACATCGGCGTCGACGTAGTAGTTCGTCGCGTCGACCGCCTCGGCGGCGTTGTTCACGCCGTCGCAATCGTTGTCGGTGCCGAGGTTGGCGCAGTTCTCGACGGCGCCCGGGTTGATCGCGGTGCTCGCGTCGTTGCAATCGCCCTCGGGCGACGCCTCGTAGCCGGCAGGCATGTCGCAGAAGCGCGTCGCCGTGCTAACGGTGTAGCCGTCGCCGTCCTGGTCGCGGTAGAAGTTGGTTCGGGTCGCGTCGGACACGCCCGGATCGTTGTTGTCGGAAAGGTTGTTGCAGTTCTCGTCGACATTGCCCGCGTCGCAGACCTCGGTCGCGCCCGGGTTGATGCCCGCCACCGCGTCGTTGCAGTCGACCGGCGACGAGAGCGTCGCGCGATAGCCCGTCGTGGGGACATCGCAGAAGGTCGCCGTGGCCGCCGTCGAGTACGTGTCGTTGTCGCTGTCGACGTAGAAGGTCACCTTGCCCGTCGCGCCCTGCACGTCGAGGTCGTCGGCCTGGCCGTCGCAGTCCTCGTCGGTGTTCGACGCGTCGCAGACCTCGGGGTCTGCCGGCGAGACGTCGGCACGACCGTCGTCGCAGTCGCCGCTGACGGCAACCTGGCTACCGACGGCGTCGCAGGCGCTGATGGCAGAGCCCGCGCCGTAGCCGTCGTTGTCGGTGTCGGCGTACCAGTTGGTCTTGCCGGTCGCCGACTCGTCGGCGTTGTCGGCGACACCATCGCAGTCCTCATCGCGGTCCGACGAATCGCAGACTTCCTGCGCGGCGGGATTCACACCCGCCCGCGAGTCGTCGCAGTCCTCGCTGTTCGAGACATGTCCAGTCGACGGCGAGCTCGAGCAGGTCGACTCTGTGACCGCCGCGTCGCCGTAGGTGTCGGCATCGAAGTCGCGGTAGTAGGTCGCGCGGGTGACCAGGCTGCCGTTGCCCGGGCAAAGGTCGTTCGAATTGGTCACGTAGCCCGCGGGCTGCGAGCACGCGTTCTGCACGACGGCGGGGTCGCCCGCGCCGTCCATGTCGCTGTCGCCGTAGTAGTCGGCGAAGGTCAGCCCGTTGTCGATGCCGCCCGTGCAGTCGTCGTCAACGCCGTTGCACGACTCGGTCGCGCCAGGGTTCACCGAGGCGTTGGTGTCGTCGCAGTCGGCGCTGCCCGATGCCGTCGCGCGGTAGCCCGTGGGTAGGCTGCATGCCGTCGTGGTCGTCGACGTCGTGTAGGTGTCGCCGTCCTGGTCGCGGTAGTAGGTCGCGGGCGAGGTCAGCGCCACGTTGTCCGGGCACTGGTCGTTCGCGTTCGCAACCGTGCCAGCAGGCGCGTTGCATGCACTCGTCGCGGCGCCAGCGCCGGCGCCGTCACCATCGGTGTCGGCGTACCAGTTGGTCTGACCAGTCGCGGAGTTGTCGGCGTCGTCGGAGAGACCGTCGCAGTCCTCGTCGGTATCGGCCGGGTCGCAGATCTCCTGCGCGCTGGGGTTGATCGCGCCGTTCGACGGCGCGCAGTCGTTGCTGCTCGCGACCTGGGTGCCGACGGCATCGCAGGCGCTCGTCGCGCTGCCCGCGCCGTAGCCGTCGTTGTCGGTGTCGGCGTACCAGTTGGTCTTGCCGGTCGCCGACTCGTCGGCGTTGTCGGCGACACCATCGCAGTCCTCATCGCGGTCCGACGAA
>JBIIRG010000290.1:0-3503 GCA_044341665.1 Phycisphaerales bacterium
GGCTTGAACTGCGAGATGTCGACGCCGTTGGTGATGACCTCGATCTTGCGGCCGTCGATGCCACGGCGAATGAGGATGTCCTTGAACGACCGCGTGACCGAGACCACCTTCGCGCTCTTGCGGTAGAGGAACAGCTCGAGCCACTCGAGGAAGGCGATGGCGCGCTCGTTCTTCATCGCGCCGACGGCCTTGATCGACTCGGGCCAGAGGTCGCGCAGCTCGAAGATGTACGGGCGGAACTTGTAGCGGCTGACCACGTAGGCGGCGCACGCGGTGAAGAACTGCGGGCTGGTGCCGATGATGAGGTCGACCTTGCGGACGAACACGCTCGCGATGATGGCGCTGAGCATGTAGCTCTGGTAGTCGAGCACGCGGCGGAGGAAGCCCTCGTTGGCCGTGATGTAGCTCCACACGCGGATGACGCGGATGCCCTCGACGGTCTCGGTCTGCCAGAGCTTGTTGCGGTAGCCGTCGAAGACCTTCCCCTTGGGGAAGTTGGGCGCGCACGTGACGACCGTGACCTTGTGACCGGCCTTGACCCACTCGCGGCAGTGCTCGAACGTCCGGCTCGCGGGCGCGTTCACTTCAGGGGGGAAGTTGTCGGTGAGGAAGAGGACGTGCACGGCTGCCACTCGATGCGCACAGAGGCCGCCTGCCCTTCGAATCGGGCGATGGCCTTCCAGTTCGGCTCGGACACACCGAACCGTGGGTGGTATGTCGACCGAGTGACGCGCCATGCTGCACCTTCGGCGGCCAAACGGACGGTGATTCCGTGGGCGGAGGCGGTGAGCACGCGCCCAGTGGCGTCGACCACGGGCTCGAAGCCGGGGGCAAAGTGCCAATGTGACTCACGCGCACCGTCGGCGGGAAGGAGGTCGTTCACGGTGAGGGTGGCGTTCGCTGCGAAGCGCCACTCGCGCCGGTGGTCGCCTGCGCCGGGGGCGCGACCGCGGTAGCCGTCGTGTTCGGCGGTGACCGTGATGGTTCCATCGGGGAGGGTGGATGCATCGAGCAGCCGGGCGCCGGCGCGACGGGCGACGCGGAAGCCGCCCCAGACCTCGGAGGAGTTCGCGCCGTCGACGGTGACCGTGTTGTGGGCGGCGGTACCGCGCTGCCGAAGACGCTCGGGGCCGACGCCGTAGAGGGAGGTGCCGGAGTTGACGAGCACGCGGTGGGCGCCGATCGACAGCTCGAAGCTGAGCGTGTCGGCGTGGGCGTGGCCGGGGAGGTAGTCGGGCCCGACGGGGCCGACGTCGAGGATGGCGACGGCGGCGGCGGCGGTGACGGTCGACGGGTGGGTGACGCGGACGAAGCCGGAGTCGGGGAGTGCGAGGACGGGGCGAGTATGGACAGGCAAGCCACGCGCGTGGCTTGCCTGTCCATGCTCGGATCCGTGGCTTGCCTGTCCATGCTCGGCTTGGCTTGCCTGTCCATGCACGAGCTTCGACGCGTACGACTCGAGCTCGGCCAGGCTCGGCGCCACGCCCGTCGCGCTGTCGTTGAAGAAGGCCACCTCGCCGTCAGGATGGCTGACTGCGCGCAGGAACGCCAGCATGCCGGCGATTCGCGCGGTCACCAGCGATTCGTCCTCGGCCCGGCAGATGTGCGGGTACGCGCCCATCGCGTTGGCCAGGTCCAGCATGTCCTCCACCGCCAGCGCGTGGTACATCGGCGACCGCTCGAACTGCCCGCCGTCGGCAAGGATCTGCTCCGGCACCTCGGCGCGCAGGATCCGCCATCCCCGCTCGCGCCACGCGGCGGCCTCGTCACCCTCGAAGAACACACCCGCGATGACGAGCGCCTTCGCATTCACGAACAGGTGGTTGCCGAGCAAGTGCCACTCGAGCCGCTTCGTCAGAAACCGCACCTGCGCCGCGAGGCTGTCGAGCATGCCCTCGACCGGCTCGTTGCCCGCGCGCAGCCACTTGATCCAGTTGACCACGCGCAGCGATGTCGGATACGGCTCCCAGGCCGTCCCCTCGCCCGCGGGGCACTCGCGCATCCAGCGCGCGATCAGCGCGCGATGCCAGGCGGTCCGCTCCGCCGCGTCAAGAGCCGCCAGGTCATCGAAGTAGTGCTGGTTGTAGCGCCACAGCTTGGCAAGACGCGTGTCGTCCCAGCCGTGCGCATCGAGATCGCGTTCCTCGCCGAGGAACCGCAGCTGCGTCGCCGACACCATGCTCGGCGATCGCCGTGCAGGCTCGACCCAATGCCCCGCGAGTGCACGCACGCGCGGCGCGGGCCGAAGGTCGGGCCTCGGCCGCGACAGGCGAAACCACGCACGGCCGTACACCTGGACCGGCTTGAGCCACCGGACCGTGTGCCACAAGCGGAGCGCCTTGGCGAGCGGGCTCATTCGTCAGGCCGCGAGGAGTTTCTCGAGGTGCGCCACGATGCGCTCGCTCGTCCGGCCATCCCAGAGCTCGGGCACGGCGCCCTTCTTCCACGTGCCGCCAAAGAGGCGGTCGAGCGCGGGCTTGAGCGCCGCAGGATTCGTTCCGATCAGCTCGTTGGTGCCGACCTCGACGGTCTCCGGACGCTCGGTGTTGTCGCGCATGGTCAGGCACGGCACGCCCATCACCGTCGTCTCCTCGGTGATGCCGCCCGAGTCGGTGATGACCGCCTTCGCGTGCTTCACGAGGTAGTTGAACTCGAGGTACGGCTGCGGATCGACGAGCTTGAGGCTCTCCGGAAGCGCCCCCATGTCGCGCATCGTCTTCGCAGTGCGCGGATGGACGGGAAACACGACCGGCTCGCCGCGCGTGCCTGCGATGATCGCGTCGAGCAGCTTCGTGAACGTGCTGCCCGAGTCGACGTTCGCGGGGCGGTGCATGGTCATCACGAAGTACGACTTCGGCTGGAGGCCGAGCTCGTCGAAGAACGCCGGCTTCGACAGACGCGGCATGTTCGCGAGGAGCGTGTCGATCATCGTGTTCCCCACGAAGAAGATGCGCTCGTCGCCGACGCCTGCGCCGCGCAGGTTGCGGTTCGCGTGCGCGCTCGTCGTGAAGAAGTAGTTGGTGATCGCGTCCGTCACCATGCGGTTGATCTCCTCGGGCATCGTCCAGTCGCCCGAGCGGATGCCCGCCTCGACGTGCGCGACCTTGACCCACAGCTTCTGCGCGGCGATCGCGCAGGCCATGGTGCTGGTCACGTCGCCGACCACCAGGCAGAGCGCCGGCTTCCGCTCCATCAGGAGCTTCTCGTAGCGCGTCATGATGGCGCTCGTCTGCTCGGCGTGCGAGCCGGAGCCGACCTCGAGATTGACATCGGGCGCGGGAATCCCAAGCTGGCGGAAGAAGTCGCCCGACATCTTCTCGTCGTAGTGCTGGCCCGTGTGCACGAGGCGGTAGCGGATCGGTCCGCCCTGCTTCTCGCGCGCCTGGATGGCGTGGATGATCGGCGCGATCTTCATGAAGTTCGGCCGTGCGCCCGCGATGATGTCGACGAGGATCGTGCTCATGTCAGTGCTACCGTGGATTCAAACGGGGTTCACGTGCTGA
>JBIIRG010000291.1:0-3500 GCA_044341665.1 Phycisphaerales bacterium
GGTGTGGCGTCTCGAGGGGCAGTCGCCGATCGAGACCGTGCGCGCCGCGATCACCGACGGTATCGCCCGCAAGGCCGCGATGGGCGCGGGAACGCCACGCGAACCGAAGGGCCGTATCCCGCCGAACCACGCCTTCGCCATCTTCGGCTTCGACGCCGCGCGCGACACGGTGCTCCTATGGAATCCGTGGGGCAACAACTTCACCCCCAAGGGGCCCGATGGCCGCGAGCACGGCTACACCCACAAGGCAGGCATCTCCGAGATGCCACTTGCCGACTTCACCGAGCTCTTTCGCGGCCTGTGGATCGAGACCGACGAACCGCTCGAGCCGCGCGCAGCGGGATGAGCTCCGCGGATCGGACTGAGCGAGCGCCTGCAGACGAACTCCGCGCGACGCTCGACATAGGCGTTCGAACGGCCTCGACTGCCATCGCCGCGGAATCTTCACCCTGTTCCTGCGCGCGGTCCGTGCATCAATGCTGCCGAACGGCGGCACCTTATGCGAACCACAGCCCTGCAGGAATCCGAGCGCATCATCAACTCGTACCTCAATCGCACTGGCGCGCGCGGTGCCGGTGTTGCGGCGCACCGCTATCTTTGGACCGACGCCTATGCGGTGCTGGCGCTCCTGTCCCTCCATCGCGCCACCGGGCTCGAGGTCTATCGAACCGACGCCGAGCGCCTCGCATCGCTCGTGCATCGAACGCTCGGTCGACATCGCGCCGACGATGTCCGCAGCGGCTGGATCAGCGGCCTCAGCGAACACGAGGGCGAGCAGCATCCCACCGCGGGCGGCCTCCGCATCGGCAAGCCGCTCGCCGAGCGCGCGGCGCGTGAGCCGCTCGATCCCGAGCTCGAGTGGGAGCGCGACGGGCAGTACTTCCATTACCTCACGAAGTGGATGCTGGCGCTCTCGCAGCTGGCGCTCGCGACCGGCGACGCCACGCACAACCGGCACGCGATCGAGCTCGCGCGTGCCGCGGTGCGCGCGTTCGTGCGGCCGCCGCGCATGCACTGGAAGATGAGCATCGACCTCACGCGGCCACTCGTCGCGTCGATGGGGCAGCATGACCCGCTTGACGGACTGACGGCGCTTGCGTTCGTGCGCGCGGCGCAGCATCGGCTTGCTCCCGAGCCCGCGGCGCTTGATCGCGAGATCGAGCTCCTGCGCCTGATGTGTGCGCAATGCGCGACCACTCCCTCGCCATGGGCGACGACCGATCCGCTCGGTCTCGGCGGGCTCCTCGCCGATGCGTCGATCCTCATCGCGCTCACGGCGCGCGGCGACCTCGCGTCCGAGGCGCTGCCGCACGCGCTTCTCGCCGACGCGCAGCGTGGGCTCGATGTCTTCACGACCACGCAGGCGCTCGCGCGTCCGCTCGAGGCGCGGCTTGCGTTCCGTGAGCTGGGCCTTGCGCTCGGACTGCACGGGCTTGGCGCGATGGACGCGGCGGTCACCGACCATGCCGATCGGTTTGGTACGGCGGCGCAGGCTTCCGCGCTGCGGGCACGGATCGAGGCGATGCTGCCGCTTCGGGTGCTCGCCGCGCATCTCGACAGCACGTGGCGCGATCCGGCCGCGCAGGCCACCCGCGCGTGGACCACGCACCGCGACATCAACGAGGTCATGCTCGCGGCCAGCATGCTCGCTGCGACCGAGCCGCTGGTCGGGCTGGGAGGCCTGCGCGATCTGCGTCGGCGTCCGGTCGAGGCAGCGCCCGTCGATGCGCGCGGATAGCGCGTTGCATTCGGGATCCCGCGGGCCCGCTGCTACCATCCCATCCGTGCCGCTCGGTGACGACGACGACCACAACCTGGCTCCCGATGCGGACCCTATCCCGCGCGGATGCGGGACGCTGTCGCGCGAGACGCTGGATCACCTCGCCGCCGCGCGCGTCGATACGCGCATCCGGGTGCATGAGCTCACGCTTGCCCACGTCGTCCTGTGCCGGGAGTGCAACGCGGCCGTGACGCATCTCGCAGGCCGCCACCGCCTGCGCGCCGAGATCACGCGCTCCGCCGCTGCGGGCCTGGCTCGTGTGGACGACGAGCCCACCCATGCCACGGGTCTTCCGCGCGGCCTGCATGCGGCCGCGGGCAACGAGGCGCTCATCCCGGGCTACCGGCTCGACCGAGAGATCCACCGCGGTGGCCAGGGCACGGTGTTCCTTGCCGAGCAGCTTGCCACCCGTCGCCGCTGCGCCGTGAAGATGCTCATCGGAGGCCGGTTCGCGGGCGCCTCGCAGCGCATGCGGTTCGAGCGCGAGGTCGAGGTGGTGGCGGGTCTCCGCCATCCGTCGATCGTCACGCTCTACGAGAGCGGCGTGTCGCGTGATGGCGAGCCGTGGTTCGCCATGGAGTACGTCGAGGGCGAGCGCCTCGACGACTTCGTCCGCCGCACGCGCCCGTCGGAGCGCGTGCTCGCGCGGCTCTTCCAGCGCATCGCCGAGGCTGTCGCGGCGGCGCACCGCCGAGGCGTCATCCACCGCGATCTCAAGCCCGGCAACATCCTCATCGATGGCGAGGGCGCGCCGCGCGTCCTCGACTTCGGTCTCGCGCGCGCCGACCTCGGTGCGGATCGCCTCGATCACTGGTCCGATTCGACGGCTGCCGGCGAGTTCGTGGGCACCTTCGCGTACGCCGCGCCCGAGCAGCTTTCCTCCGATCCGCGCGGAGTCGACTCGCGGTGCGATCTCTACGCGATCGGCGTGGTGCTCTACGAGTGCCTCGCGGGCAGCCTTCCGTTTGCGGGCGCGCGTTCGTTCGCCGAGCTCGTGCAGCTCAAGACGCACGGGTCCGTGCCCAGGCCGACCGAGGTCGCGCCCGCAGGCACGCGCATCGACCGCGACCTCGAGGTCATCGCGCTCCGCCTGCTGTCACCCGATCCCGCGCGCCGCTACGACACCGCCGACGCGCTGGCGGAGGATCTCGCGCGCCACCTCGATGGCCGCCCGATCCTGGCGCGCGAGGACAGCCGCACCTATGTGATCGCGAAGACGCTGCGCCGCTACTGGCTGCTCTCCGCCATGGCGACGTTGCTGGTCCTGACGGTCCTTGGCGCTGGCATCGCGCTTGCGATCGCCTTCCGCAACGCCGAGGGCGAGCGCCTGCGCGCCGAGTCGGAGCGTGTGCGCGTCGAGCGCGCCTACCGCACCTTCCGCGATGCGCTTGAGTCCGCCGACCCCGAGACGGGTGTCGGCTCGAGCAGCATGAGCGTGGCCGATTTCGTCGCCCTCGTCGAGAAGCAGGTGCAGGGCGAGCTCGGCACCGAACCCGAGCTCCTCGCCGAGATCCTGCAGACGCTCGGCCTCATCCAGCTCGGCTTCGACGAGTCGCTGCGCGCGAGCGACGCCATCTTTCGCGCCTATCAGATCCAGGCCGACGCGCATCGCGAGGGCAAGGTCAGCGACGAGCAGTTCGCGTCGGCGCTGGTCGCGCTCGCCCGCCTGCGCTTTGCCGAGGACGACTTCGCCGGCGCCGAGAAGGCCTACCGCGAGGCG
>JBIIRG010000090.1:0-11478 GCA_044341665.1 Phycisphaerales bacterium
CGTCTTCCACCTGATCCTGCGCGCACGGGACCGAAGATGAGGCGGCGCAGGATCAGGTGGAAGACGAGCATCGCCAGCGCCACCGCGATGATGCCCGACGCCACGATGTACACGCGGTTGACGAGGATCTGCGCCTCGGCGAAGTCGCTCTTGCGGTCGATGACCAGCACGGCCGCCACCGCGTCGTCGGGCCGCGGCACGACGGGCCGGCTCACGCCCGACTCGAAGCTCGGCTCGGACAGCTCGCGCCACTGCGCCTCGCGGATGACGCGCGCGTAGCGGTACTTGACCGACCCACCGCGGGACTCCTTCTCGAAGTGCTCGGTCTCGGAGGTGTCGGCTGCGAACCGCGTGAAGCTCTGGCGGAGGAAGGGATCGGTCTCGGACTCGGACTCGCGCACGAGCTCGCCGACCCGGTAGATGCGGCCGCCGATGGGCCCGTCGCCGTCGACGTCCTCGAGCGACTGGCGGGAGAGGATCTCGTTGGCCAGCTCGCGCGAGACCTCGAGCTGGCTGTCGGTGACGATGGTGCCCGTGCGGATCCACGGTCCCGCGAGCGCGCCTCCGAGCAGCGCGACCACCGCGACCCCGAACAGGATCTGGCACTTGTTGGCGAGTGAGATACCCTGCGCCATGCGCGTCCGATTCTACGTCGGGCGCGGCCTTCGATTCTTCCCGCCCTACTCGCAGAGAAAACCGCATGTTCCGACCGGGCACCGACGAGCGCAACGTCCAGTACGAGGATGTCCTCTGCAACTTCTGCCGCAGGCCGTGGGATCCCGACGATCCGTCGCGACCGCTGATCGAAGGCCATCACGGCAGCCACCTCTGCGGCGAGTGCCTGTCGCTGGCGTACGTGGCGGTCGTGTTCGATGGGCGCAACGACCGCGTCGCGGACCCGCCGCAGCCTGGCGCATGCACGATGTGCCTCGAGGAGCGCGACGACGAGGCATGGCGCAGCCCCGAGTTCGCAGACGCCTGCGTGTGCCGGCGCTGCATCAAGCAGTCGGCGACGGCGCTCGAAAAGGACAAGGACTACACGTGGAGAAGGCCGGTGCAGGCCGGGTGAGATTCTCTGGTGAGAAGCCCGGGCGGCGGGCCCTCCCGTCGATGCCGGCGCACGGCGCTCCGAGGCCGGGCTGCACGACTCGGAATGAAAAGTGCGACGGGGCCAGGCGCTTGCCTGGCCCCGTCGTTCTTGCTCACCGACGCGTCCGTCGGGAACTCGGACTCTTCACGCGGCGCGGCTCACTGCGCGCCGTTCTGCTTGATCCACAGATCGATGTCGGTGCGATCGACCATCGCATCGCCATTGAGATCGGCCTCGATGGCCACGCTGCCGACGAGCGCCGCGAGCGACGCGACCGAGATCGAGTCGCGCCCACCGCGCAAGCCGCCACCGCCTGCGCACGTCGCTTGGCCAAGCGCAAGGAACTGCGACAGGATGAAATCACCGTCGGCCGTCTGCACCTGGCCGTTTCCGTCGAAGTCGACGTGGTAGCCAGTCGTTGCGCAGCCGGTGTTGACGGAAGCGCTCGATCCGATCGTGACCACCGCGATGCCCCAGTCCGCGACGTCGATGGCGTTGTCGTCGGTCAGGTCGCCGTTGCGAAGCGCCGCATCGCCTGCGAACGCCACCGCGTAGCGGGTGCCTTGGATGAGGACAGGCGCCTGCGACACGAGCGTGTGCAGGTCGTCGTCCGCAGTCGCGCACCCGTAGCTCCCGACTGGCAGCTGCAGCTCGACCGACGCCACGCCGTTGGTGAACTCAAGCACCTGCTCGATCGCGACGCTTCCGATGGTCAGGTTGATGCACCGTTCCATCGAAGCCGCGTAGCCCGAACCCGCGTACGCGATCGACACCGAGATCTCGTTGTAGGGCTGGACCGTGACGGACGTCGTGGCGGTGGTCACGCGACCGCAGAGATCGGTGGCTGTCCACGTCACGACCGTCGTGCCGCACGGCCACGGCGCACCGAGCGCCTGCCCATCGGTGCGAGTCCACTCGAGCGTGGCAGGGCCGCAGCTCGAGGCCGCCTGCGGCGGAGTGAGCGTGCGAAGTGCGAAGCAACCGGCGCCTGCATCGGCCGGCACATCGAGATCGAGCGGCACTCCCGAGAGAACAGGTGCGCCCGTGATGATGCGAATGGGCGACGGGTCGACGAGCGGGAGCCCAGCCGAGTTTCCGCCGCCGTCGGCGATGAGGATCGGCGCCGCGGCCGGGTTGAACGCGATCTGCGTCGAACCATCGCAGTCGTTCGCGATCGCACGGAAGCGAACGCGCGCCACGCGCGAGTCGGCGAGCGTGCCCGCCCCGCCCTCCTGCACCGACGCAATGAAGAGGATCGTGCCGCTTGCGGCGTTGTTCACATGCAGCGGAACGTAGGTGAACGGCTCCTCGCCGCCGACGACGTCGATGAGCTCGAGGACGCTGGCGTCATACGTCAGTGAGAACTGGCCGGCGACGACCGTGACAGGCGGGTTGTCGACGAACACATCGAACGCGAGTTCGTCGGCGATCTCGAGACAGGTCGCACCACCCTCCGCCGGTCCCGTCATGCGGATCGCGGACGTCGGCTCGCAGCTGTTGGGGATGCCGTCGCCCTCCGGATCCGGATCGAAGCCCGATGCGATGTCGCAGGAATCGGGAATCGCGTTCCCGTTGCAGTCGGGCGTGCCGAACGCGAGATCGCAGGAGTCGGGCGTGCCGTTGCCGTTGCAGTCGAGCGACGCGCCCGAGGCGAGATCGCAGGTGTCCGGGATCGCGTTGCCGTTGCAGTCGATGGACGAACCGCTTGCGATGTCGCACGAGTCGGGAACGCCGTTCGCGTTGCAGTCGACCGCAGCGCCGACCGCGATGTCGCAGTTGTCGAGGCGCCCGTTGCCGTTGCAGTCCGCACCGCTCCCCGCCGCGAGCTCGCAGCCGTCGGGAACGCCGTCCGAGTCGCAGTCAACCGCACCCGTCGCGATGTCGCACGAGTCGGGAAGACCGTTCTGGTTGCAGTCGGGCGACGCGCCGATGACCACTTCGTAGGCGTCGGGAATGCCGTTGCCGTTGCAATCGGGCTCGCATCCGTCGGGAATGCCGTTGCCGTTCACATCGGCCGACGATCCCGTCGCGATGTCGCAGCTGTCCGGGCGGCCGTTCGCGTTGCAGTCGAGCGCCGCGCCCGTCTGGATGTCGCAGCTGTCTGGGCGGCCGTTTCCGTTGCAGTCCTGCGCGGTGCCCGATGCGATGTCGCATGCGTCGAGCGTGCCGTTGCCGTTGCAGTCGTTGCCCGGGAGCTCGTTGGCGTCGCAGATGTTGTTGCCATTGCAGTCGCCGGCCGTGCAGGCGCGCGCGATCATCCGCTCGGCCACGTTCTTCGCGTAGACACGGGCGTTCGTCACCATCGACGGGATGCCATTTCCCGCGAGATAGTGATCGAGCGGCATCGTCGAGTAGTAGACCCACCCCTGACCATGCGGGTAGGCGATGGCCGCGGTCAGACCGTTCTGGAACTTGAGCGCGCGAAGCGACTGCGGGGGAAGCGGGCTCGGGCTGAAGCCGTGGAGCGACCAGTTGCCTCCGTCGAGCGAGCTGTCGTTGAGCACGCCGAAGGAGCCTTGGACCGTCACCGCGGCGTCTGCGCCGAGGTCGCAGGTCGACGGGTAGGCGTTCGCCCACGTCGTCGCTCCCAAGCCCGGAACCCACACACGAGCCTGATTGACGTTGCGGTCATGCACGACCAGGATGCCGCCATCGAGCACCCACTGGTTGAGCGCGGCTGCCGCGGAGCCAAGGCTCAGAATGGAATCATTGCGCTGGTGCAGGATGAAGATCACGTCGAAGGGCGCGAGATTGCCGAGGCTTGGCATCGGCGTCGAGGCGATGCCCATCTCGGCGAGCGCCGCCGTGTAGCTCGTGCCGCTGCTGGCATCGCTCGGGCCGCTCAGGAAGTCGCCGACCACCAGCCCTGTTGCCGACTCGATCGGCGGTCCGTTCCAGGGCACGATCTGCGTGCAGTCGACCCACCAGCGGCTCGTCCCGACATCCGCGATCACGGGACTCGTGGACCAGCCGTTTCCACCGTGCCCGCCCACGAAGCCGCTGAACTCGACCAGGACGGAGCCTCCGTCGCCTGCGACGACACGCCCCACGGAGCCGGGATGCAGCCGGCCGCGCGCGATCGGCTGCGTTGTGTGCAGCGCGATGACCTCACCGACCTCGAAGCCGCCACCACAGACGCCGATCGCGTCGGGAACCGTGGGCAGCACATCCCCCGCCGCGTCGTCGGCGGGAGGCACGACGGAGGCAACCTGCACGAAGTCGCGGGGCACGCCCGGCTTTGCGCGGCTGTTGCGGAAGTTCTCTGCACTCGCAGCCGACGCGAGGCACGCGATACCGACGAACGCGACAAGCCAGTGCGAGCGCGTACCGCGCCCACACCCCGTCTTTTCACTGGACATTGACGACTCTCCTCAATTGAACACTGGATGCACTCGGACACAATGACACGACCACTTCCCTGCGCTCCGATCCTTTCCCGTCGTGGACATCAGCGGCCCGCTACGTCCTGGGCCGCGGGGACCATAGAGTGGCAATGCCACTTTCGCAAGTTGAAGAAGTCTTGGTCGACTGCGCTTCTAGCGCTTGACCAGCGTCATCGCGTGGAACGGCCGCCCCTCGCGGCGGAACTTCCGCTCGAAGTTGGTGCCGACGAGCTCGCCCTCGCCGGCGCTGGCGGGCCGCGCGAAGTCGCGGCGGTCGAAGAGGTTGCGCGCGCGGTCCACGTGCTCGACATCCCACGCCCACAGCTCGTCGTGGTCGGTCACGATGCGCAGCTCGCCGCCGGCTGCGAGGATTCGGTGAAATTCGCGAAGCGTGTGGTCCTGCACCACGCGGCGCTTGTGGTGGCGCGTCTTCGGCCACGGATCGCTGAAGTAGAGGTGGATGACGGATGCGATTGCATCGGGCACGCGGCCGCGGATGAACTCGGTGGCGTCGCCGTGCAGCAGCCTGACGTTCGCGAGCTCGGCGCGGCGGATGCGGTCGGCCGCATACGCCCAGAACTCCCCTGCCCACTCGATGCCGAGGAAGTTGGTGGTCGGCTCGAGCGCAGCCTGCTGGAGGAGGAACGTGCCCTTGCCCGAGCCGATCTCGAGCTCGAAGCGGCGCGACGGATCGGCGAACCACGCACGCGGGTCGAAGGCGAGCTGCGCGCGCGCGTCCGCGACAGTGGGCGCATCAGGAATCGGCGGCAACGAACGCATCTCGATGCCGACGGGCCCGGGGATGAGCTCGCGTCCATGTCCGAGTCCGAAGCTCATTGCACGCGCTCCTGCTGCTGGAGGATCCATCGGCGCGGCGGCAGCGCCGAGTCGTCGCGCGTGGCGCGCCAGGCCGCGGGGCGATCGTCGTCGCGGATCTGCGCCACGGGCCCGCGCGATGCGAGCGCGACGGCGTCACGGACGAGCTCGGCGAGGATCGCGGGGTCGATCGTCGTCTCGATCGAACCGTACTCGTCGGGCAGGCCGGTGACTGCGGGCTGAAACAGGTGGTTCGCGTCGGCATGCACGCGCGTGACGATCGTGCCGCCTGCGTCACGCACGATCTTCGTGGCCAGCGTGGCGTTCGGCTCGGCCACGACCTGGACATCCTTGCCGCCGTAGACCGCGACCATCGGCATCTCGAGGCGCGCGAGGACCGGCGCGGGGTCGTATGCGATGAAGCCCGACATCCACGGATCGATGATCTGCGCGTAGGCGTTGGCAGCAGTCGCCGAGAGCTGCGCGTCGGTGACGGGGCCCAGGCCGCCTGCGACGATCTGGGCGCGGACCATCACCTTCACGAGGCGCTCGAGCTCGCCGGGTTCCGCCGATGCGCCGCGCGCCGCCACGGCAGCCATGACGGCGCGGTGCGCGTCGATGGCGGCCTTGCGCTTGGCTTCTTCGATGCCCGAGAGCTCCATGATGCGATCCGACTGGCGCGTGAGCGTTGCAGCGCCCGATTCGGCCGGCATGGCGAGCGCGATGCCGAAGGCAAGCGGATGGACGGGCGCATCGCCGTCATGCTGCCAGAGCGCGACGAGCGGCACGATGAGCGCGCCCTCGCTGTGGCCGATCATGCCCACGCGTGCGGGGTCGATCCCAGGTTCGCGCTTGAGCCACTGGCTGGCGATGTCGGCGTCGCTCGCGAGATCGATCGTGGTGGCGCCGGCGAAGGAACCGGTCGAGTCGCCCACCCCGCGGTCGTCGCAGCGCAGGACGGCGATTCCCGCGCGCGCGAGGGCATCGGCGATCACGGCGAAGGGCCGGTGGCCGAGCAGCTCCTCATCGCGGTTCTGCGGGCCCGAGCCGGTGACGAGCACGACGGCGGGAACGCGCCCATCGCGGGCAAGGCTCTGCTCGCGCGGCATGCTGAGCGTGCCCGCAAGCACATGCCCGGCCGGATGATTGATGCGGACGTCACGCGTTTCATAGGGGAACGGCGGCTCGGGATCCTGCGGCCGCCGCTTGGTGCGCAGGCGCTCGCCGGCCGCGAGCTCGAATCGGATCGGACCCTTGAAGGCCCCCTGCTCGAACGTGCCCTCGAGCACCGAGGAATCGGCGTTCGGGACGAGCTGGATGGTGGCGATCACGCCGACCGGCATGCGGATGGTGAACCCCGCGTCGGTGCGCGCGACCTCGACGGCGAGGTCGAGGACGCCCTGCGAGGCGATCTCCATCGACGCGCACCAGCCGTGCGGCCCCTCGGCGAGCGCGAGACCCATGGGCAGCTTCTGCCCCTGTGCATCGAGCGTGGCGCGGTAGAGGCGCGCATTCGCCTGTTCGCGCGCGAGGTCGACGCGGCGCATGGTCCATTCGAACGCATCGGACTTGCCGCCGTCCTCGAGGAGGAACGCGAAGGTGCCGACGACGCGCGGCGACGCCGCGGGCTCTGCCGCAGCCGGCTCGAGCGCGCCCTCGAAGCGGGCGCGGCGTCCCTGCGAATCGAGCGTGAATGCGAGGTTGCGGCCGTTCGCGACGACCTCGACCGCGGGCTTCGCCATGGCGCCGGCGCGCAGGATCGTGACGTCGATCTCGACGCTGCTTCGGGCCTGCGTCGCGCCGTCGGCCTTCGCCTCGACCGAACGCACGACGATCGTGACGGGCATCTCGAACTGGCTCTTGCCGTCGACCGGCGGGCTCTGGACCTCGCCCATCCACGCGCCGAGCCATGACGGATCGATGTCCGCGCGCAGCTGGCGCGCGGCCGGGCCGGCGAGCAGCGCCATGAGCAAGACCACAGGCAGTGCCATGCAGCGGGCCATGCAGCGGGCGAATCTCTGCACGATCGTGAGTCCTTTCGTGAGCGCGGGGGACGCGCGCGGTCGCGGATGTCAGTCGGGATCGTAGGACAACTGCTCCGCGATCCGATTCTCGGGGGTGCAGATGACGACCTTCGGATGGTGCGCGCGCATCTCGTCGAGCGTGAGATGGCAGAAGCTCATGATGATGACGCGATGGCCGACGCCGGTCAGTCGCGCAGCCGCGCCGTTGACGCCGATGACGCCGCTCCCGCGGGTACCGCGGAAGATGTACGTCTCGAAGCGGTTCATGCTGTCGATGTCGGCGATCAGCACCTTCTCGTTGACGCGCATGCCGGTCGCGTCGAGGAGGTCGGGATCGATGGTGATCGAACCCATGTAGTCGGGGTTGCAGAGCGTCACCGTGGCGCGGTGGATCTTCGCGAAGAGCGCTTCGCGGAGCATGTCAGGCGCCCGCCTTCCCGCCGGCGGTGGACCCGCCCTTCGCGGTGCGCGCGGACGCGGTCGGCGGACGCTCGCCCTCGGGCCGACGCCAGTCGATGCGCTTGCCGTCGGCGTGCAGGAGCTCGAGGTCGTAGTAGAGCCGCTGATCGGGCTCGAACAGGTGCGCGACGATCTCGACGAAGTCGACGACGATCCAGGTCGACGAATCATCGGCATTGGTGCGGTACGGGTGCTGCCCGCGCGCCTTGCCGATGTCCTCGATCTCCTGCGCGGCCGATCGCATCTGGCGCTGGCTGGTGCCCGACGCGATGACGACGTAGTCGCAGACCTGGCTGCGGCCGCGGACGTCGAGGAGGATGACGTCGGTGCACTTCGAGTCGGCGAGGGTGCGCGCGATCTCGACGGCGAAGTCGCGGATCGATTCAGGGTCGGAGGTGCTGCGGGATCGCATGCGGTGTGGCTTCGCGGAAGTGAGCCGACCGCGCGTGGGGCGCGGTCGGCGGGGTTCAATCACGTGTGGCGCGGATCAGAAGCCGCCGCCGCCCATGCCGCCGGAGCGACGCGGGCCCTTCGACTCGGCCTTGCGCGGGCGTCCACCGCCCTGACGCTCGGAGCCAGGACGCACGGGGCGCGGCTCGTGACGGCGGGCGTCGCGGCGCTTGCGCTCAGACGGCTTCTCGTAGTTCTGCTTGCGCTTGACGTCCTTGGTCAAGCCTTCCTTCTCGCAGAGCTTCTTGAAGCGACGGAGCATCTGCTCGACGGACTCGCCACTACGGGCCTTGATACGGATCGCCATCTGAATTCAGTTCCTTCTAGGGGTTCAACTGCCGAGTCGTCTATTTGACACGAATCCGCGAAGGCGGTCAAGCGGTTGGCGTGCCTCGTCGCGGATGCCTATCCTGACCGCGTGCCGCTCGTTATCGACACCTACAACGTCCTCCACGTGACGGGCGTGCTCCCCGCGGAGCTTGCCGTTGGCGAGCCGGATGGGCTGGCACGGCTGATCGAGGGGAGCCGTTTTGGCGGCGATGCAGTGTGGCTGGTGTGCGACGGCGTGCCCCGCGGCGCGACCCGGTCCGGACGGATCGTGATCGAGGGCGCGGGGCCGCGGCGGAAGGCCGACGACCACATCGCAGAGATCGTGGGCCGAAGTTCGGCGCCGCGCAGCATGACGGTGGTGACGAGCGACCGCGAGCTCGGCCGCCGCGTGCGGTCGCGGGGCGCATCGGTCGTGAAGAGCGAGGATTTCCTGGCGATGCTGGCGGAGGACGCGCGTCGGGCGCGGCCGCGCAAGCCCCTGCCTGCGGACCCGCGCCGCAGCGTTCCGCTGAACGAGCGCGAGGTCGCGGGCTGGATGGAGGTGTTTCGCATCACGGCGGAACAGGCGGCGATCGAGGCAAGCGCGGCTGGGCCGCGACGCGAACGGCCGGCGACGCGGGCGGCGGGAAGTGCGGGCGACGCCGCGCTCGAGCGATTTCTCGAGGCGACGAAGGAACTCGACGATCCGCTCTCGATCCTCGACGGGAAGGCCGGCGTGGCGCTGCTCGAGGCGCTCGGCGCCATCGACGACGACGCGCTCGACGCGCTCATGAAGGCACACGAGCCGAGGGTGCTCAAGGATGGCGCGCGCATCGGCGGCCGCAAGCGCGGTGGCGGATCGGGACGTGCGGGACAAGCTTCGCCGGAGAAGAGGAGTGACGCATGAGCACGGGACACGGCCCAGCACCTTCGATCGACTTCGATCATCCGCCTGCGGACCCGCTGCCGCTCCTCGAGCGCTGGCTGGAGGATGCGAAGGCTCTGCCGACCCCGAACCCGAACGCGATGACGCTCGCGACGGTGGATGCGGACGGCACTCCGAGCGCGCGCATCGTGCTGCTGCGCGGGCTCGGCCGCGAGGGGGCGCGCTTCTTCACCAACCGAAACAGCCGCAAGGGGAAGGCGCTCGCCGCGAACGCGCGCGCCGCCCTGCTCTTCCACTGGGATCTCCTCGACCGCCAGGTGCGCATCGAGGGGCGGGTTTCGCTCGCCACCGACGCGGAGAGCGACGAGTACTTCATGCACCGACCCGTCGATAGCCGCGTGAACGCATGGGCAAGCGACCAGAGCGAGCCGGTCGGGAGCCGCGACGAGCTGGAGCGCCGCGCCCAGGCGATGACGGAGCGTTTCGCGGGCACGGATGTGCCTCGCCCACCACACTGGGGCGGGTATCGCGTCAGCCTCGATCGCATCGAGTTCTGGCAGGGCGACAAGTACCGGTTGCACGATCGGATCGTGTACCTGCGGGCCGATTCTGGCGGATACGGCGTGCAGCGCTTGTGTCCGTGAGCGGGTCGTACGCGGGTGCACGGGCGGTGCGTGCTGGACCGCGCGACCACTAGGCCCCCGCGATGAGACTCGGGTGGTACGAGCCGCTCGCGCGTGCGTTTGCCGCCGCGGCGAGGGCTGCCCACGGGATGTGCTGAAGTTCCTCCTCCTCGAGCGGACTGCGAAGGATCTTGCGCCACTCCGCGTTCGACACGCTGTCGGGGCGGATGTCGTGGCCGACGAGCCCCCATCGCTTGCCGGCGCCGCAGTGCATCTGCGCGCTCGACCACGGCCAGTCGGTCGCCTCCTTGACGAGGCCCGCCTCGACGGGGTTTCGCTCGACGTAGCGGAGCGCATTCAGCGCGTGAGCCTCGCCCATGGGGACCGAGAAGAAGCGCCCTTCCCAGTTGCTGCCGTGCTCGCCGAGCCTCTGGTTGAGGTGCTCGGAGTACTTGCGGTGCGTGCGGGCAAAGCAGGACGAAAGGCCGCGGAGCGATGTCGGGATGGCGATGACGTGCACGTGGTTCGACATCAGGCAGAAGCCCGCGATGTGCGTGCCGGTGAGCCGGCTGAAGCGGTAGAGCAGCGCGATGTAGTAGCGCCGGTCGTCGTCCGACTCGAAGAGCCGGCGCCGGTGGTTTCCCCGATGCGCGACGTGGTGCGGAATGCCAATCTGAATCTCCCGGCGGGGTCGTCCCATGGTGATCTACCTCCCCGGGCGAAGATAGACGGCGCGAGGGGGCTTGTGCGAAGATCGCACACCCACCCCACACTTCGATCGGTGACTGGCACGTGCCAACCAGTGCACGACAGTGCACGGCACGTGCCGACAATGCAGCGGGATGCACGTGCCAGGGCGAGCAGGATCGCCGTAAGTTCTCACCAGCCAAGCGACTCGGCATCAGCCGGTGAGTGCACGCGAGTATGCGGCACGTGCCAGGCACCGTTTCCGTGCCAGGCACCGTTTCCGGGCGGCGCGGGCGACTCAGGTGCGTGTGCGCCACACGTCGTATCGCACGGTTGTTCCACCAATCGTCCACTCGGGATCCACGATGATGTCGGCGTCGTCGCCGCGCTTCAGGGCCACGCGCTGGCGTGCGCACGCTCGCGCTGCGGCGAGCAGCTCCGACGCGTCGAGATCGCTTCCGACCACTTCGCGCAGCAACGCCATTTCCTTGCGGGGCAGTGCGCTTCGCTTGCGCTTCGGAGGAAACATCGGGTCGATCACCACCGCGTCAGGCGCGTCCGCGGACCCCGTGTGCGCGGCAAGCCACGTGCGCGCATCCGCGTGCACGAGTTCGATCCGGCCGCCGATCAGCTCCGACAAGCGCGGATCCAACGCGGCGCGACGCAGTCCGTCCACCGCCAGCGCGTGCACGACCGCCGAGCGCTCGATGGCTGTCACCTTCATCCCGGCCGCCGCGAGCAAGAACGCGTC